>NZ_JBIVGD010000012.1:0-181959 GCF_044748465.1 Paenarthrobacter sp. NPDC089988 | reverse complement strand
CCACACTAAGCTTCAAAAGCTTAGCCACCCCGGATTTCCCCACGCCGGCACTGGGAAGCACGCCCCTGCCATACACACGTTCTGTCCTATAACCCGTCATGGGGCCGCAATTCATCAGCCCACTTAATCTATAAGGCTAAGAAAAAATCGCTTTATCCAATGTGATTGGTCTCGCATAATGTACTGCGAACTCATCACCAATCGCCCCTTGGCAGGAGTACCCATGAATCAACAGACCGCATCGCAGTCGGTCCTGAGGCGCAAGCCGATCGACGACATCGAAGAAGAAGGCAAGCACAGCGGACTCTTCAAGAGTCTTGGCCTCTGGCAACTGACGGCTATCGGCGTTGGCGGAATCATCGGCGTCGGCATCTTTTCGCTGGCCGGACTGGTGGCCCATGGCGACGCCAACAACCCCGGCGTGGGCCCGGCGGTACTCATTTCCTTCCTGGTGGCCGGCCTCGCCTCCGGTGCGGCCGCACTGTCCTACGCCGAATTCGCAGGAATGATTCCGCGGGCCGGTTCTGCCTACACCTACGGGTACGTCGCCCTCGGGGAGATCATCGGCTGGTTCATCGGCTGGGACCTCCTGCTGGAGTACATCGCCATCGTTGCCGTCGTCGCCATCGGCATCTCCGGCTACTTCGACGCCTTCCTGTCAGGCATTGGCATCCACATGCCCACGTGGATGACTTCCACTGCGGATGAAGGCAAGGGCGGCATCATCAACCTGCCCGCCATCCTCGTGTGCCTCCTGGTCACCTGGATCCTCAGCCGGGGAACCAAGGCCTTCGGCCGTTTTGAACTCGTGGCGGTAGCCATCAAGGTAGTCCTGATCCTGTTCATCATTGGACTGGGCATCTTCTACATCAATACAGAGAACTTCAACCCGTTCATGCCCAGCGGCTTCGGTCCGGTCCTGGCCGGCGCAGCCACGGTCTTCTTCGCCGTATTCGGCTACGACGCCATGAGTACGGCCGCCGAGGAAGCCAAGGACGGCAAGAAGCACATGCCCAAGGCAATCGTGTTGTCGCTGATCATCGCCATGTTGCTCTACGTGGCCGCCACGTTGGTGCTCACCGGAATGCAGAACTACAAGGACATCGATCCGAAGGCCGGCTTCGCTTCGGCCTTCGCAGGAGTAGGCCTGCCCGTGATCGCCACGATAATCTCGGTGTTTGCTGTCCTTTCCATCCTCACGGTAATGCTCACGTTCCTCCTGGGCGTCACGCGTGTCTGGTTCTCCATGAGCCGGGACGGTCTCCTTCCGGGATGGTTCGCGAAGACGGACAAACACGGCACCCCGCAGCGCGTCACCTGGATTGCCGGCGCCGGTTCAGCCTTCCTTGCCGGGGTCTTCCCCATCAAGGAAGTCGCGGACCTGACCAACATCGGCATCCTCGCGGCCTTCGTGGTGGTCTGTGTTTCGGTGATCGTCTTCCGCTACACCAAGCCCAACGCACCCCGGACTTTCCGGCTGCCGCTCATGCCCGTAGTCCCCGCGTTCGGCGTCCTGGCGTCGGCCTTCCTGATGGCGCAGTTGCATTGGGAGACGTGGCTCCGCTTCGGTGCATGGCTCATCATCGGCCTGATCATCTACTTCTTCTACGGCAGGAAGCACTCGTTGATGAACCCGGACAGTCCACGCCACCTGGAGTCCAGTAAGCCCTTGGCGTAGCGGACTGCCGGATCCTTGGCACCCCCGCCGACTGGTGTTAGGGTCACTCTCGGAGGAGCGAACTGGCTCCGCGACGGAAAGGAGGTGCCCGTGGGATTAATTGACGACCTGAAGGGCAAGGCTCAGGGTCTCATTCAGGGCAACGAAGAAGCCATCAAGAATGGCATCGAGAAGGCCGGAGACTTCATCGACGAAAAGACCGGCGGCAAGTTCGCCGGGCAGGTCGATGCTGTTCAGAACGCCGCTTCCGATTTCGTGGCCAAGTCAGATGGGGACGCCGGCGAGGCTCCTGTCGCGGATGAGCCGAAGCAGCCATAGCTGCCTGAGCCGCCACACCAGATACGTCAAGGGGGCACCGGTCCCGCCGAGAGGCGCCGCCGGTGCCCTTGGCGTTTAACGAACCCAAAACAGGGTGGGTCCTCGGGTAGTTTGGAAGCTATGTCTTCACCCTCTTCAGCTGTCCAACGCCCCACCAGCAAAGAGGGACTCGGCCCACCCCTTTCCGCCGGCATCGTGACCGCGTTGGTCGGATTCACCTCCTCCTTCGCCGTGGTCCTCGCCGGGCTCCGTGCTGTGGGTGCCAACCAGGTGCAGGCATCCAGCGGCCTCCTGGCACTGACCCTGACCTTTGGGCTTGGCATCCTATGGCTTTCGTGGCGGTCCAGGCTCCCGATAACGCTGGCGTGGTCCACCCCGGGCGCGGCGCTCCTCGCCTCATCAGGAATGGTCGACGGCGGGTGGCCGGCGGCAGTAGGCGCCTTCCTGATCGTCGGGGTGCTGATCTTCCTGACAGGTTTGCTTCCCGTGCTCCGAAGGCTGATGACCAGGATCCCCACCACCCTCGCGCAGGCCATGCTTGCCGGCGTCCTGCTCCCGTTGTGCCTCGCCCCGTTCAAGTCGCTGGGCTCCACTCCCCTCCTGGTTGGCCCCGTGGCGCTGTGCTGGTTGCTGATGATGAAGTTCGCGGCACGCTGGGCGGTGCCTGCGTCCCTGCTCGTGGCGCTGGGGGTCATCGGCATCCATGTGGGATTGAACGGCGTACAGCTCCCCCTTGATTCACTCATGCCGCGGCTTGAATGGACCACACCGGCCTTCACCGTGGAAGCCGCTGTCGGCATTGCCTTGCCCCTGTTCATTGTCACCATGGCATCGCAGAACATTCCCGGCGTTGCGGTCCTGAAGTCCTTTGGGTTTACCACCCCGTGGCGCCCATCCATGCTGGTGACGGGAGCCGGGACCCTTTTGGGTGCGCCCTTTGGCGGCCACGCCATCAACCTTGCTGCCCTCAGTGCCGCGCTGGCGGCGGGAGAGGAAGCCGGACGGGATCAGGGCAGGCGCTGGATCGCCGCCTTCACCTCCGGCGTTGCCTATCTGTTTCTGGCCGTGTTTTCGGCGGCCCTGGTAGCGCTCGTAGCCGCCGCGCCTCCGGGCCTCCTCGAAGCTGTTGCGGGCCTGGCACTGCTCGGCACCCTGGCCTCTTCCATCTCCTCGGCACTGGCTGTCGCCGAAGACCGCATTCCGGCATCCATAACGTTCCTCCTCGCCGCCTCCGGGCTTAGTTTCGCCGGTGTCGGAGCCGCTTTCTGGGCGTTGGGGGGCGGCATCCTGATCCGCTGGCTGCTGAAGTCAAGGGAACCGCTGCAGCCGCGGTAAACGGTGGCCAACGACATGCCCGCCCGGGCAAAAAGCCAGGGCGGGCATCTCTTTTGAGTCAGGCCCTGCGGAATCAGGCGGGCTCGTGGTTCTGTCCCTCACGGGCCAGCGCCGTCAACCGGGAGACCGCCCGGAAGTACTTCTTCATGTAGCCTCCACCCATCATTTCTTCGGTGAAGAGCTTGTCGAACGGGACACCGCTGGCCAGGATGGGCACATCCTTGTCATACAGGCGGTCGGCAAGGACAACAAACCGCAGCGCCACTGCCTGCTCCGTAATGGTTTCCACATCCCGCCAGACCACGGCCTCGATCCCGGAGATCAGCTGGCGGTAGCGGCTCGGGTGCACGCCTGCGAGATGGTCCACCAAGGTTCGGAAATCGTCCACGGCCACGGTCTTGCCGGCGAACTCTGCCTGCATGCGGTGCTTGAGTTCTTCGGTCTTGAGTGGCGCAGGGGCGGCGGGCAGGCCACGGTGCCTGAAGTCTTCGCCATCGATCCTCACCACGTCGAATTGGTCGGCCAGGACCTGAATTTCCCGTTGGAAGTCCACAGCGGCGAAGCGGCCTTCCCCCAGGGAACCCGGCAGCGTGTTGGACGTGGCAGCCAGCTTCACGCCGGCGTCGGCCAGTTCCCGCATGAGGCGGGACATCAGGACCGTGTCACCGGGGTCGTCCAGTTCGAATTCGTCAATGCACACCAGTTTGTAGCTGCTGAGCGCCTCCACGGTCTTCCGGAAGGACAAGGCGCCAACAAGGTTGGTGTATTCAACGAACGTACCAAAGGCCTTCGGACCCGGGGACCTGTGCCACAAGGAGGCCAGAAGGTGGGTCTTGCCTACGCCGAAACCGCCGTCGAGGTAGATTCCGGCCCGGGCAGGAGCTTTCTTGGCAAACAACTTCTTGAAGAGTCCGCCGTTGTCATCGGCACCGACGCTGTCGGCAAATGCCGAGAGCAGCTTGACCGCGTTGGCCTGGCTGGGCTGCGAAGGGTCCGGCCGGTAGCTGTCGAACGAAACCTCGCCGAACCGCGGAGAGGGGTAGAACCCTTTGAGGAGCTCTTCCACGGAGACTGCCGGTGTGCGTGCAGCCAATTGTTCGATCTGTACCACGGTGGTCCGTTCTTCAGGTTGTGGGTTCCCAGCAAGAATACCGGCATCGGAGGCTTCACGAACGGGCACGTGACCAAAGCCATGTTTCACCATGTGAACAGCCGGGAAGCATTGGCTGCGGCCCGTGGTTAGTGTTGGGAGCAAGCCCGGCAGGCAAGTGCAGCACCGTCGAAGTGCCTGGCTCCGTCCAATGTCAGTGAAAGGCCACCACCATGTCCTACCCCGTTGAACAGAACGAAAAGTTCGCCGCGTACGCGAACCCTGAACGTCTCGTATCCACCGAATGGCTCGCCGCAGCACTGGCAGACGGCGCCCTCGCCGACGGCAAGCTGGTGGTGGTGGAGTCCGATGAGGACGTACTCCTGTACGAAACCGGGCACATCCCCGGCGCCGTCAAGATCGACTGGCACACCGACCTGAATGATGAAGTCACCCGCGACTACGTGGACGGCGCAGCGTTCGCGGCCTTGGTTGCCGCCAAGGGCATCTCCCGTGACAGCACGGTGGTCATCTACGGCGACAAGTCCAACTGGTGGGCCGCGTATGCCCTGTGGGTCTTCACCCTGTTCGGCCACGAGGACGTCCGCCTCCTCGATGGTGGCCGCGACAAGTGGATCGCCGAAGGCCGCGAACTCACCACCGACGTCCCTGCCCCGGCTGCCGGAAGCTACCCGGAAATCGAGCGCAACGACGCCCCCGTCCGCGCCTTCAAGGAAGACGTCCTGGCCCACCTGGGCAACCCGCTGATCGATGTCCGTTCCCCTGAGGAGTACACGGGCCAGCGCACCCACATGCCCGCGTACCCCGAGGAAGGCGCCCTCCGTGGCGGCCACATCCCCACTGCCGCATCCGTGCCCTGGGCCAAGGCAGCTGCCGAGGACGGCACCTACCGTACGCGTGAAGAGCTCGAAGCCCTTTACCTCGGCGAAGCCGGACTCCAGGCGGGCGACGACGTCGTGGCCTACTGCCGCATCGGTGAGCGCTCCAGCCACACCTGGTTCGCACTGAAGTACCTGCTGGGCTTCGACTCCGTGCGCAACTACGACGGTTCCTGGACCGAATGGGGCAACGCGGTGCGCGTTCCGATCGTCAAGGGCGCCGAACGCGGTTCTGTACCTGCCGCCCTGGTCCGTAACTAGCGCGTCATCCGGCGGAGCAGTGCGTAAGCTGGAAGTGATGAGTACCAACACCTTGCCCGCCGCGTTGGCGGAAATCGTCGATGACTTCCAGGCACTGTCCGAGCCTGAGCGCCTGCAGCTGCTGCTTGAGTTTTCCCGTGGCCTGCCGGAACTGCCGGAGCGCCTCACCAACCATCCGGAGTTGCTGGAGCAGGTTGTCGAGTGCCAGTCCCCGCTGTTCCTGACCATCGAGTCCGAAAGAAACGGGACGGACCCGGCTGGTGCCCGTGCCTACCGGTTGTTCTTCAAGGCTCCCCCGGAGGCGCCCACTACGCGTGGATTCGCCGGCGTCCTGCATGAGGGACTCGATGGCTTGACGGCACAAGAGATCCTGGCGGTTCCGGACGACATGCCGGAACTGCTGGGATTGACCCGGGCCATCACTCCGCTGCGCATGCGCGGAATGACGGCCATGTTGGGACGCATCAAGCGGAAAGTGGCAGCGGCCAGCAGGCTGGAACGCTAGGCCATGGCCAAGAAAACGGCTTCACAGGGAACGCCGGCTACAGCAGCTTTGACTGCGGCCGGCGTTCCTTTCGTTGCGCACCCCTATGCCCACGATCCCTCGGCCACCAGCTACGGGCTGGAAGCCGCGGAAGTCCTGGGCATGGATCCTGCCAGGGTCTTCAAGACACTCATGGTGGAAGTCGAAGGCAGGCTCGCTGTGGGGATCGTTCCCGTGTCCGGGAACCTGGACCTCAAGGCCGTGGCGGGTGCGCTCGGATCCAAGAAAGCCGCCATGGCCGATCCCAAGGCCGCCGAGCGTCGCACAGGCTATGTCCTCGGTGGGATCTCCCCTTTGGGCCAGCGCCAGCCTTCCCCCACCGTACTGGATGAGTCGGCATTTGCCTTTGACACAATCCTCGTTTCCGGTGGCCGCCGCGGCCTGGACCTTGAACTGACTCCGGCCGACCTCGTCCGCCTGACACAAGCCGTCACGGCAAGGATCGGCACCGTCAAGAACTGAGGTCCCCCGATCCGGGCCGCGGAGCGGGGTCTCCCGGGTTGTTGCGGGGAGCCAGTTGCCGTTGCAGCCAGGACGCGACAAGGCGTTCCCACTTGTCCGGGTCGACGTTCCATTCCTTGGTGTGGCGCGCCCCATGGAAGGGTTCGAACGTCACCATCTCCGGGTTCTTCTCCGCCAGGCTGGCAGAGGGTTCAAAGGGGACATAATCGTCGTCGACGCTGTGGATCACCAGTGTGGGCGTACGCAGCTCAACAGCCCTGGCTTCCCAGTCCATCGCTTTAAGGTCAACGGGCGCGGCGAGGCCGGTCAATCGGCGTCCCAACGGGTGGGTGAGCATCAGCTGCCCGTACCTGCCCACGTTGTACGGGATCTTGTTCATCTCGGCGTGGTGGGCCATGACATTGACCCAGTTGATGACCGGGGCATCGAGCACCAGCGCACGGATCAGGTGCCTGTGCTTGGCAAGGTCTGCTGCCTGGAGGCTGATGGCCCCGCCCATTGACCATCCAAACAGAACCACTTCTTCGGCCCCATGCTCCAGGGCGTACTCGATCGCGGCTTCCACATCGCGCCATTCCGTCGAGCCAAGTCCGTACCTGCCGTCCAAGGCGGAGGGTGCCAGGCCGTCATTCCGGTAGGAAACCAGCAGGCTGTCCAGGCCCAATGCCTTGGCGGTCCGCACCGCCCGCAGTCCCTCAAGCCGGTTGGCACCCCGGCCATGCACCATGATCGCCCAGACTTTGGCCGGTGCCGCCGCGTCCGCCCTGACCAGCCATGCAGGAGCCTTACCGCCGTCCACTGCAATGTCCACGTCCTCGGCTGCCAGCCCGATCGCTGCCGGGTCAGGATAGACGGCACCACTCCACCAACCGCGCCTTGCCCCGGAAAGGTCTCCACTGTAGACCTGCTCCACGTCGCGGAGCACGGTCTGCTCAGCCGGCGAGTAGGACACGATCCTGCCGATCCTGGCGTGTCCCTTGCCGCCGTCGAAGAAGAGGCTGAAGACGCCGTCGATCGTGGTGTCGGGCGTGGCGGCGAGGATAACCTGCGGGCCATTGTCCCCTCGGATCACCGCCAGGACCTCCTGGTCCTCGTTACGTGCCGCCGGTGTGATGACCCGCCGCGCGAAATAGACCGCGAGCGCTGAAGAGCCCGCTCCCACCAAGGCCGCAAGGGACCCGCCGGTAAGGATTCCCGCGATGGCCCACTTGGCGCGAAGGGAGAGGGTGGAGTCTGCAGCGTCGCCCGCTGGCCTGTTCTTCGATGCCATGGCTCCATTCTCTCTGCTCGGCCGCCTTGGTGCGCACACGCCCCCTTCGGGCGGAGGAGAATTGCTGGTAAAACCCTGCGGTGTGGAGTTCGGCGGGTCTACGCTGTAGCCATGAGCGATCCCATCGTCATCCTGACAGAAGAGCCCCTGGGGCACGACGACCGTGCAAACATTGCCAAACTGCTCGACGACGGCGACGCGCCGATCGTCGTCCTGGTTCCAGCCAACACAGAGCGGCATCTCCTGGTCGACTTCCTCGAGAACCTTTCATTGCTTGATATCGCCAAGGCGTTCAAGGAACTTGGTGCGAAGTCGCCGGACCCGCAGGTTGAGAGGGCCGAGGCTTCGGACGCACTGGCAACATCGCTGGCTGCCCTGGCCGGCTTGGGCAGCGGCGTCACCGGCGAGATCGTGGACGGCGGTGCCGTGGCCGGCCTGGTGTCCAAAGTAAGGTCGCTCGATGCCGCACAGGCGGTAGTGGTCACCCGGCCGCATGCCATCGCCGACACTTTCCATACGGACTGGGCCAACAAGGCCCAGGACCAGCTGGGACTCCCGGTGCTGCACCTGTATGCCGGTTCGGGATTTATCGGCGACTCGTGAGCGTTGCATAAGACATGACGTCATCTGAGAACACCAGCGCGCCCGTGGAAAAGTCCGATGCCCAGTGGCGCGAGGAACTGACCCCTGACGAGTACCGCGTGCTGCGGCAAGCCGGAACCGAGAGGCCCTACACGGGCGAGTACTGGGACACCCACACGAAGGGCGTCTACCAGTGCCGTGCCTGCGGCGCCCAGCTGTTTACCAGCGGGGAGAAATTTGATTCCCACTGTGGCTGGCCGTCCTTCTGGGCCCCGCTGGCCGAGGGAACTGTCCGTTACCTGCACGACCGGACCCTGGGCATGGAGCGCATTGAGGTGCGGTGCGCCAATTGCGATTCCCATCTTGGCCATGTCTTTGAGGGCGAGGGCTACGACACTCCCACCGACCAGCGGTACTGCATCAATTCCATTTCGCTTCGCCTGGTGGAGGCCGACGCCTCCTGACCGCCCCGGTGCGGGTTCCGATCGGGAGCCCGCACCCCGTTCAGCGGCTTCCGCTGGAGCTTGAGGCTCCAACGTTTACGTTTTGCAACAGTATCTCTTACGCTCCACCCAATTTTGAATTAGCGATGCTTCTCCCATTGCTACGCTCGCCTCAGAAGCATTACCTACTTCGAAAGGGCTGAGTTCCATGACAACCATCGCTACCGCCACCCTTCCGCTCGTCACTGCCGACAACGCGGACTGGAAGGCACTCAAGGCCGCTGCCACGGCCCTCCAGGCGCACCAGGAGCAGGACGGTTCCATTGCCGACCCCGCAGCGCACGCCGAAGCTAAGGCCCTGGTGGACGCCATCTCCGAGGCCATCACCAATCTGGCACCCAGCTTCCCGCACGACGCCCGCTACCTGGAGCTCCTGGTGGCAGACTTTGCACGCTGGGCCAAGGAAGGCTTCGGCGTCCCGGACTTCCTCGACTCGCTCCAGGCCTTCCAGCCGCAGCAGCAGCGCATCGACGGCCTCCAGCACCTGGTGGTGTTCCCCATGTACACCCAGAACGGCAGCACCAACCGCCTGGTGGAGGCGGTCCTGATCGAGGTCATCTGGCCGGAGTTCATTGGCGGCCTGGAAGCCGGCGAGTACTCCAACAAGCTCTTCGTACCGATCCGGTTCGTCGATTTCACCGCCGGTTACGACACCAACTCAGCCGTACTTTTCCCGGAAACGGTCGCAGTCCGCGAGACCCCGACGTTCACGTGGGGTGCCATTTTTGCCGACCGTGAGGCAGCCCGCTTCCGGCGCGTCCTGAAGGCAGCTGCCGCAACCACCTCGCTGGAACTGCCCGAGGACGCCGCCCAACTCCTCGAAGACCAGGAACTGACCCAGCGCACCTTCGTCATGTGGGACCTCATCCACGACCGCACCCACATGCGGGGCGACCTGCCCTTCGATCCCTTCATGATCAAGCAGCGGATGCCATTCTTCCTCTACTCCCTCGAGGAGCTCCGGTGCGACCTGACCGCCTTCCGCGAAGCGGTCCGGATCGAGAAGGACGAAGAGGCGGACGCGGACGCACGCAAGCACGCGAAGCTGGTGCAGTACGCAGTAATCTTTGACCGGATCTTCCGGTTCGCCATCACCGGCAACCGCGTCCGGAACTACGACGGCCTGGGCGGCCAGCTGCTGTTTGCCTGGATGCACCAGCACCGCGTGCTCCACTGGACCGACAGCAAACTCAGCATCGACTGGGAGGAAGCTGCCGCCGTCGTGGTTGAACTGGGTGCCCGCATCGAGGACCTGTACTGGCGCTCCATCGATCGTCCGAAGGCCGCGCACTGGATTGCCGCCTACCAGCTCATCTCCGAGACCGTCACCCCGCACCCCGCCTCGGTTTGGGCCAAGGGCCCCGATGCGCTCCCCCTCGCCGGACCGCCGCGGGCACTGACCGACCAGGTCCTCGACGACGAATTCCCGCTGTCCATGTTCTACGAGGCACTGGAGAAGAAGATGCGCCCCGTCATCGAGTCCACCACCGGCATCACAGGCGCGATGGCGGCCTGATGCCACCACTGACAGTCCTTGTGACCGGCGGAAGCAGCGCTTCGGGCGTAGCCACCGCGCGGGCGTTGGCGGCCGCCGGTCACAAGGTATTCACTGTCGGCTCAGACCCCGCCAGGATCGGCGCCGCCGCCCACGACGCCGGACACGGCGTAACACCGCTGACATGCGATCTGGGGAGTTTGGCGGCCGTCCGCGACCTTGACGCGACCCTTCGCGGACTCGGCGTGGAACGCGTGGATGGCCTGATCCACCTGGTAGGAGGCTGGCGGAGCGCCACCGGCATCGAAGACCAGGGCGACGACGATTGGGCGGACCTGGAATCCAGCGCCATCACCACCGTGCGTAACGTCTCCCGCGTCTTCTACCGGCAGCTGGAATCCTCACCTACGGGGCGGTTCGCCATGGTGTCATCGACGACGGCGGCAGCTCCCACCGCGGCGACCGCAAGTTACGCCGCGGCCAAGGCAGCGGCCGAGGCGTGGACCCTGGCGGTTGCGGAAGGGTTCGCGCGGGACCAACAAGGCGACGGCACGGGCCCGGCGGAGCAACGGAGCGCAGCAGTGGTCTTTGTGGTGAAGTCCCTCGTGGATGCCGGCATGCGGCGTGACAATCCCGACCGGGAGTTTCCCGGTTATACCGACGTCGAAGACCTGGCGGGCGCCGTCGTCGGGCTCTTTGACCAGCCCGCCGACTCCCTGAACGGCCAGCGGATCCTCCTGGCGAAATAGACTTGAAAGCGTGAATGAACAAGTGACGAGCACAACAGAAGCCATCCACTCTGCAGGCAGCACAACGGATAACGGCCGGCTGCACAACCCCTCGGTCCGCGGATTCGCATCGGACAACTACTCCGGCGTCC
Organism: Paenarthrobacter sp. NPDC089988; assembly: GCF_044748465.1. Lineage (NCBI taxonomy): Bacteria > Bacillati > Actinomycetota > Actinomycetes > Micrococcales > Micrococcaceae > Paenarthrobacter > Paenarthrobacter sp. NPDC089988. Next base: position 170,642 of record NZ_JBIVGD010000012.1, on the reverse strand, counting down.
ACCCCGAAATCCTCGCGGCCCTGGCAGGCGCCAACGGCGGACACCAGGTTTCCTACGGCGAAGACGTCTACACCGCCCGCCTGCAGGAGGTCATGGAGCAGCAGTTCGGTCCTGGCATAGAATGCTTCCCGGTCTTTAACGGCACGGGCGCCAATGTCCTGTCCCTGCAATCGCTCCTGCCCCGCTGGGGAGCCGTGGTGTGCGCCTCAACGGCCCACATCAACATGGACGAGAACGGCGCACCCGAACGCATTGGCGGCATGAAGCTCCTCCATGTTCCCACCCCCGACGGCAAGCTCACCCCGGAGCTCATCGACCGCGAGGCTTGGGGCTGGGGTGACGAACACCGGGCACAGCCATTGGCCGTCTCCATCACGCAGACCACGGAACTGGGTACGTGCTACACCCCGGAGGAAGTCCGCGCCATCGCAGACCACGCCCATGCCAAGGGCATGAAACTCCACATGGACGGCGCCCGGCTGGCGAATGCGGCGGCGCACCTGGGCGTTCCCCTGCGTGCGTTTACCCGCGACGCCGGCGTGGACATCCTGTCATTCGGCGGAACCAAGAACGGCCTGCTGTTTGGCGAAGTGGTGGTTGCCTTGAACCCGAACACTTCACACGGCCTGAAGTACCTGCGCAAAATGAACATGCAGCTGGCCTCGAAGATGCGCTTCATCTCTGCGCAGTTCATTGCCCTGCTGGAGGACGGACTCTGGCTGCGCTCCGCCGGCCACGCGAACGCCATGGCATCCCGCCTGCGCACCGCCATCGACGGCATTGACGGCGTGGAGCCCACCCAGGCGACCCAGTCGAACGGCGTCTTTGCCGTCCTTCCGGAAGGCGTTGCCGACCGGCTCCGTTCCTCGTTTGCCTTTTACGACTGGGACGCCGCCCGGCGCGAGGTGCGGTGGATGTGTTCCTTCGACACCACCGAGGAAGACATCGACGCCTTCGTTTCCGCCATCAAACGGGAGTCGGCCGCCGGATAATACGGCATTCCGGGGCGGCGAGCCTGCACAGGATCGCCGCCCCGGGCGCATAACCTGCGATGGTGAACGCCCTCGCACAGGTTCCCGCGGATTTTCTCTTTGCCTTGGGAACGCTTCGAAAAGCACAATGCCGCAGCGAATTGAGGCTGGACGAGATCCCTGCTCCCGCCCGGTTGGCGCCGTATGCCGTTGCCCTTGGCGCAGAAGTCTTCCGGCCCACCGCCGCCACCCGCCGCGTCCCCGTCCACGGACCAGCCGCCAAGGCCTTCGTCGACAACACCAGCGGGAGCCCATCCGACGACGAAGACGACGAACTGGCTACCGGACGCTTCATCCTCCTCCACGACCCCGAAGGCTCCGCGGTCTGGGAAGGTGAGTTCCGGATAGTCACCTACATCCGGGCCCAGATGGATGCGGAAATGGGCAATGACGCGATGTTGGGCTCGGTTGCCTGGACCTGGTTGGTTGAAGCACTCGAGAACCACGCCGCACCGTACCGGGCAGCGGGAGGGACTGCCACCCGCATCCTGTCGGAGAGCTTCGGCACCCTGGCCGAACGCCCGGACACCATCGACATAGAACTCCGGGCGTCCTGGACGCCCGCAAGCTCCAACGTCCAGGCCCATCTGGAAGCGTGGTCGGACATGGTTTGTACCTTCGCAGGCCTACCTCCACTGCCTCCCGGGGTGACCGGCCTGCCCAACAGGAGGCTCAATTGACCCCTCCGGCCAACCCTGCCCCGGCCGTCTCCGGCGGGTATCGGTAAGCTTAAGCAATCATGACCCCTGAAAACCTGGAAAAAACCACTGCCGGCGACCCGGTTGCTGATCCCACAACACACATCAAGGTTGAAGGCTTCGACGGCCACGTACCTGTTGTCATTGAGCTGGACACGCCCCGTGAAGGCGTGCCGTTGGTCATTGACACCCCGTCCGGCCTGGAACGCTGCGCAGCCGCCATTGCCGCGGGGACCGGACCGGCCGGCGTCGACGCCGAACGCGCGTCCGGGTTCCGCTACGGCCAGCGCGCCTTCCTGGTGCAGATCCGCCGGGAAGGTGCCGGAACCTGGCTCATCGACCCCGAACCTTTCGACAACCTGGACATCGTCAACGACGCCCTCCGGGGTGTTGAGTGGATCCTCCACGCGGCCACGCAGGACCTGCCGTGCCTGTCTGAACTGGGCATGTGGCCGGACAAGCTGTTTGATACCGAGCTGGCGGCCCGCCTGGCCGGACTCCCCCGGGTGGGTCTCGCCGCAGTCATCGAGCAATTGCTCGGCTTCGGCCTCGCCAAGGAGCACTCTGCCGCAGACTGGTCCACCCGCCCCCTCCCTGAGCCGTGGCTGCGCTACGCGGCTCTCGACGTGGAAGTCCTTGCCGAGCTCCGGGAGGAATTGATCGAACTCCTCGAAGCCGACAACAAGCTCGACTTCGCCGAGCAGGAGTTCGCCGGAATCCTCGCCGCGGGCATCGCACCGCCGCGGGTGGATCCTTGGCGCAAGACCTCAGGCCTCCACCAGATCCGGGACCGACGGCAGCTGGCCGCGGTCAGGGAACTCTGGCTGGAAAGGGACCAATTGGCTCGCAAACGGGATGTCGCCCCCGGGCGCCTCATCCCAGATTCCGCGCTGGTTGCCGCAGCCAAGGCCCTGCCTACCACGGTTCCCCAGTTACTGGCCACCAAGGGCTTCCATGGCAGGTCCGCACAGCGCGAAGCCCCCAGGTGGCTGCGTTGCATCAGTGCAGCGCGCACCCTGACCGAGTTGCCGCCACTGCACCTGCCCACCAACGCTCCGCCACCCCCGCGCGTCTGGGTTGACAGGGATCCCGAAGCCGCAGCACGCCTGGCCACGGCCAGGCCCGTCCTGCAGGAGAAAGCAGACACCCTGAAGCTGCCCGTCGAGAACCTGCTCACCCCGGACTACCTCCGCCGCGTCATGTGGCGGCCGCCGTCAGATGCCTCGCTCGAATCAGTCTCCAGTGAATTGCGGACATTGGGGGCACGCGAATGGCAGATCGCCCTGACCGCGCCCATCCTGGCCGAGGCGTGCCTCAACCCGCAGCCACTTCCACCCAAAGAGCCCAAGGAGCCCAAAACCACGGACGCACCCTGACGCCATAGCAAAGGGAGGCCCGCTTCCGAACCCCGGTTCGCAAGCGGGCCTCCTGCGTTTCCCGGCCTTGCATGCTAAGTTACTGACGAGTAACATTTCAGCAATGCCACCCGGTAACCGCCTTGCGGTCCCGGCACCATGTCTCGATGAGGAGTACCGCATGAGTCCCACCCGCACCGCTACACGGAACATCCGCGACGTCGTCTTCGTGGACGGCGTCCGCACTCCCTTCGGCAAGGCCGGAGAGAAGGGCATCTATGCCGGAACGCGCGCTGACGACCTCGTGGTGAAATGCATCCGCGAATTGCTTCGACGGAACCCCTCCCTCCCTTCCGACCGTGTGGACGAGGTAGCCATCGCGGCTACTACCCAGACCGGCGACCAGGGCCTCACCATCGGCCGCACCGCTGCCCTCCTCGCCGGTCTTCCGCGAACCGTGCCGGGCTTCGCGATCGACCGCATGTGCGCAGGCGCCATGACCGCGGTAACGACGACGGCGAGCGGCATCGGTTTTGGCGCGTACGACGTCGTCATTGCCGGCGGGGTGGAACACATGGGCAACCACCCCATGGGCGCCGGAGCCGATCCCAACCCCCGGTTCATGTCCGAACGGCTGGTGGATCCGGCAGCGCTCAATATGGGCAACACGGCCGAGAACCTGCATGACCGCTTCCCCGCGATCACCAAGGACCGGACGGATGCCTATGCGGCAGCCTCCCAGGCCAAACTTGCCGCAGCATACGGCAACGGACAGATCCAGGGGGACCTGGTGCCCGTGGCCACCCTCAAGCCCGGCCAAGGCTGGGCTCTCCACACCGTGGACGAGCCACCTCGTCCAGGCACCACCGTTGCGGATCTTGCCGGGCTGCGGACCCCGTTCCGCGCCCACGGCCGGGTCACCGCCGGCAACGCCGCCGGATTGAACGACGGTGCCACAGCGGCACTGCTCGCCGCCTCCGACACCGCCGAAGAGCTCGGCCTGCCGGTCAAGATGCGGCTGGTCTCCTACGCGTTCGCAGGAGTCGAGCCGGAAGTCATGGGCATCGGACCCGTTCCGGCCACCGAAAAGGCCCTCAGGAACGCCGGGCTTGGCATCGACGACATCGGGCTGTTCGAAATCAACGAGGCCTTCGCCGTCCAGGTCCTGAGCTTCCTGGATCATTTCGGGATCGCGGACGACGATCCCCGCGTCAACCGCTACGGCGGGGCGATCGCCGTCGGGCATCCCTTGGCCTCCTCGGGAGTCCGCCTCATGAACCAGTTGGCACGCCAATTCGAAGAAGATCCATCGGTGCGGTTCGGCATTACCACCATGTGCATCGGCCTGGGCATGGGAGCCACTGTCATTTGGGAGAATCCGCACCACGCCGAGTACGGAACCAGCACGCACACCACAGAAGGAGCCGCCGCATGAGCGCCAACGATTTCCGGAAACTTGCCGCCTTGTTCCCGGACGAGGTAGTGACACACTCCTATGTGCAGGACATCGATCTGCCAGGAGGTGCCGGAACCTTTGCCCTCATCACCTTGGACAACGGGCTGGACCACTCCAAGCCCACCACGCTGGGCCCCAACACCCTGGTGGAGCTCGGCAACGTCCTGGAGACCCTCCGGGAACGCGCCGCGCGCGGCGAGATCGTGGGCGTTGGCGTCACCGGCAAACCCTACTTCCTCGTGGCGGGTGCGGACCTCTCGGCAGTGAAGAACCTCAAGGAGCAGGACCACGGCCTCTGGATGGCGCAACTGGGCCACGATGTCTATGCCACGCTGGCCAACCTCGGGGTGCCGAGCTTCTCGTTCATCAACGGCCTGGCGTTGGGCGGCGGCCTGGAGATCGCCTTGCAGTCGAACTACCGGACGGTGTCAACCGGAGCAGGCGCCCTGGCACTGCCCGAAGCTTTCCTGGGACTGGTGCCGGGCTGGGGTGGCGTCTACATCCTCCCCCGCCTGATCGGTCCGGAGAACGCCGTCAAGGTGATGATTGAAAACCCGTTGAGCAACAACCGCACCTTGACCGGTCCCCAGGCCTTCGAGCTGGGCATCGCCGATGCCTTGTTCGAACCGGCCGATTTCCTGGAGCAGTCACTCGCGTGGGCTGCGAGTGTTATCACCGGCCACACCACGCCCGTGCGGAAGAATGCCGTCGACCCTTCCGAAGAAGCCGTAGCCGGCCGTTGGGCCTCCGCCGTGGCGGCAGGGCGGGCGTTCGTGGAGTCCAAGACCTCCAACGCTTCCCCGGCGCCGGCGAAGGTCCTGGACATCATGGAAGCCAACCGGACCATGAGCCAATCCGAATCGGCCGCCCTTGAGTGCGAAACGCTGGCGTACCTGATGCAGACGGACGAGTTCCGTTCCACCGTCTACGCCTTCCTTGACCTCGTCCAGAAGAGATCCAAGCGCCCGGCAGGAGCTCCCGACCGGAAACTTGCCCGGCCCGTCACCAAGGTGGGGGTGGTGGGCGCCGGCCTCATGGCCAGCCAACTTGCCCTCCTCTTCGCCCGGCAACTCAAGGTGCCCGTGGTCATGACAGATATCGACCAGGCCCGCGTGGACAAAGGCGTGGCCTACGTGCACGGCGAGGTGGACAAACTGCTCGCCAAGAAGCGCATCAAAGCCGACGCCGCCAACCGCACCAAGGCGCTGGTCACCGGATCGGTCTCCAAGGCAGCCTTCAGTGACGCCGACTTCGTGATCGAGGCCGTGTTCGAGGAACTGAATGTCAAGAAGCAGGTCTTCGCCGAGGTGGAAGCCATCGTTTCCCCCGAATGCATCCTGGCCACGAACACCTCTTCGTTGTCCGTCACCGCCATGGCTGAGGACCTTCAACATCCGGAACGCCTTGTGGGGTTCCATTTCTTCAACCCCGTGGCCGTCATGCCGCTCCTGGAAATCGTCAAAGCCCCCGCAACGGACGACGCCGTCCTGGCAACGGCTTTCGAGCTCGCCAAGGGCCTGAAGAAGACCGCAGTGTTGGTGGAGGATGCGGCCGCTTTCGTGGTGAACCGCGTCCTCCTCCGCCTCATGGGCGAAGTCATCGCGGCCTTCGACGAGGGCACGCCTGCGGACGTGGCAGACACGGCGTTGCGCCCCATGGGCCTGCCCATGACACCGTTCACGCTGAGTGCCATGGTGGGCCTCCCCGTCGCCCAGCACGTCCAGGAATCGCTCCATGCAGCTTTCGGCGACCGGTTCCCCGTCTCCCAGAACCTGCAGAAGCTGATCGACAACGGGATCACCTCATTGTGGGTTCCGGACGCCGCCGGAACGCCCGCCATCCCTGCGGAGACCCTGGCCATCCTGTCCTTCGGAAGCACACCGTCCACTGGCGCCGATGTCCTGCGCCGGACCCAGGACGCGCTGGCGGAAGAGATCGGGCTGATGCTCGCCGAAGGTGTTGTGGCCGGACCGGAAGACATTGATCTTTGCATGATCATGGGCGCCGGCTGGCCGATGTTCCTGGGTGGGATCACGCCGTACCTGGACCGTGTGGGCGCCTCGGAAAGAGTGAACGGCAAGCGGTTCCTGGCCCCCGGGGTGGCGTCCGCAGCGGTTTAGTGACGCAGCGGAGGCCTGGGTCCCCACAGGCGCCGCAGACGCCGGAAGGGCCGGGGAACGGAGTATCCGTTCCCCGGCCCTTCGCTGCCTAACCGGCCGGTGGGCATCACTCCGCCGCGTGGCTGTCCGCTAGAACAAGGCCACCTTTGGGGACTTCGGGAAGATTCCGTCCAGTTCTTCGCGTTCCTCCTGCGTGGGGATCCACCGCACGGCTTCGGCATTCTGGCGAATCTGTTCCGGCTTGGTGGCTCCCGCGATGACACTGGCCACGCCCTGCTGCGCGGCAAGCCAGGAGAAGGCCAACTCCAGTTCGCTGAGATCCCGTTCCTTCGCGAACTGCCCAAAACGTCCAAGCTGTTCCCAATCGGCGTCGTTCACCAGGTTGGTCCGGGTGTGGCTCAACCGCGAACCTTCCGGTGCATTGCCCGCCGAATACTTGCCGGTCAGCAGGCCGTTGGCCAGGGGAAAGTATGGCAGGACGCCCAAGGAGAACTCCACGGCAGCGGGCAGGACCTCCAGTTCGGCCCGGCGGTCCAGCAGGTTGTAGTGGTTTTGCGTGGAGATGAACCGTGCTCCGCCCAGCTCCCGTCCGACGTACTCGGCCTGGGCGATCTGCCATCCCGCGAAGTTGGAGTGGCCTATGTACCGGACCTTGCCGCTTCGCACCAGATCATCCAGCGCCGCCAGCGTCTCCTCGATGGGCGTGCCGGCATCCGGGGTGTGGAATTGGTAGAGGTCGATCCATTCGGTGCCAAGGCGCCGGAGGGAAGCCTCCACGGCCTGGACAATGTACCGGCGGGACCCGCGGGCGCCGAAGTCATTGCCGTTGGCGCCGCGCATGTCCATGCCGAACTTGGTTCCGATCACCACGTCGTCCCTGCGACCCCCCAACGCCTTTCCGAGCATGGTTTCGCTCAGGCCCGGCTCCCGGCCGTAGACATCGGCGACGTCAAAGAAGGTCACTCCCGCGTCGATCGCGGCATGGACTACCGCGTCCGTGCCTTCCTGGGACTCCGTGGGAGTATTGGCGCGGCCAAGGTTGTTGCAGCCCAGCCCAACAGCTGAGACGGTCAATCCTGAGTGGCCTAGGCGTCGGTAATCAGTCATGAAGTCAGCCTATAACGTGCACCCCGGACACATAGTCACCCGAGGCAACAATGTCAGGCGTCTGTGGTTCCGGGCCTGCCGTAGCCGATCCCGGACTCCTCCATGGCATCCTCCAACTGGGCAATGGCCACTGGCCCCATGCCATGCAGCTTGGACGTCTCCAACTCGCCGAACTCGGCCAACTGCTCGAGTGTTTCAATGCCCTGGTGGGCCAGCGCACGTCTGGCAGGAGCCGCCAGGCCCTTGGGAAGCGGTGTGTGTCCTGGCCAGTTGCTCTTGTGCGGCATGGGAGATCCCTCTTTGTACGGTTGAGGCCTGCGATGGCTGGTACTTAGAGCGTAAAGCCAGCGCCTTGCTTGGGCGAGTGCTTCACCTTGAATGCAGTGGGATCACCGTGCGGAGCGGCCGCGATGCTGAGCTTGGTAAAGTCCAGATCCTCGTTGCGGATACAGACCTTGATGGCGTTGACCGCTTTGGTGACATCCGGGCACAGGCAGAAAACGTTCAGGCGGGAATTGCCGATGTCCGTGCGGTCAACAACCCCGAGGCCGCGCCAGGCAAGCTCACCCGCCAGCGCAGCCTTCACTTTGCGTTCCAGATACCGGTCCCGCTCGGTCCCGTCCTTGGTCTTCAACGCGAACTGCGCCACCACCCAGAACTGTTCAGCTTCGGGAATCACGGCATAGCCGTCTTCCTCGCACTGGGCCGCGAATGCGGCCATGAGCCCTTCCGGGGACGTATCGCCGTCGATCCCCGATTCCTCGGTGCGGCTCTGGTGGCCCACCACGCCGTAGTTGACCACGAACTGTTGATCGTCCTCGTCGTACCAGGCCTCACGAAAATGCAGGACGGCGTCCTCGTCCCGCTTGTAGGTGCGGATGATGCCGCTCATGCCCGTCCTTTCCTGAACCACTCCGTGCTGGCGCTCTCCGGCGCCGAAACGTCGAAGGGGGCTTCCATCGTGCTTACGGCGGCCAAGAGGGCCGCACATTCGTCCCGCATTACCGCCACTGTATCCACGGGGTAGTCCATCCGTACCAAGTGGTCCTCGAACTCATCCTCGTCGTCAACAAAGACTCCACGGGTGGCCGAGTGGATCACGTCGAGATCCATGTCAACCATGTGGAATTCCGTCACGCCCGGCCGGATGGTTTTCCATTGGTGGGCCGTAGCAAGATCCACATAGATCCTGAAGTCCCCCGGATTGGTGTCGTCGTAGAACGTTGCCACATACTCCCCCGCTCGGGGCACCAGCAGGACGGCATCGGATGCAGTGTAGAAAGCAGCGCCGGGGCGGGAGCAGAACTCCCCCTGGCCCTGGAAAATCCACCAGCCGTGGATGTCCTCGCCAAGGTACCGGCCCGGCACTACCCAATGGGCGGTGCCGTCCCATTTCCGGTTGCGTGCCACTACGAGGTCGCCCGGCTGCAACGCACCGGGTTCGCGTCCGGCGGTCACAGCGTGGGCAGGCTTCCCGTGGTGGGGTGTTCCTGGCCCGGGAGGGGCCTGGCAAACGGAACCTTTGTCCCCAAAACCTGGGCAACGACGTCGTGCGCTATCTTTTGGGCCGTTAGCCCAACCCGCTCCAGCACCTGGCTGCGGGAGCCATGGACCAGGAATTCCACGGGCAGGCCTACCTCGTTGAGGGCCGTGTCCACGCCGGCCGCGCGCATTTCCTGCCGGATGCGGGAACCCACGCCGCCGGCACGGACCCCGTCTTCGATGCAGATCACCAGGCGGTGGCGGGCAGCCAAGGCAATGATCGACTTCCGTACCGGGAGGACCCACCGCGGGTCGACCACCGTGGAACTGATGCCCTGCGCGCCCAAGCGGCCTGCCACATCCAGGGCGAGCTCGGACATGGCTCCAACGCTGACAATCAGGACGTCGTTTTCGGTTGAGCCCTCTGGCCGGCGGGCAAGGATGTCAACGCCGTCCTTCAAGCGTTCGATCGCTTCAATTTCAGTTCCGACGCTTCCCTTGGAGAAGCGCACCACCGTGGGGGCATCGTTCACGGCAACGGCTTCCCGGAGTTCCTCGCGAAGGCGCGTGGCGTCGCGGGGCGCAGCAAGATGCAGGCCCGGAACAATCTGGACCATGGCCATGTCCCACATGCCATGATGGCTGGGGCCGTCGGGGCCAGTCACGCCGGCCCGGTCAAGCACCACAGTGACGCCCGCCTTGTGGAGGGCCACGTCCATGAGCAACTGGTCGAAGGCACGGTTGAGGAACGTTGCATACACCGCCACCACCGGATGCAGCCCGCCGTAAGCCATCCCGGCCGCGGAAGTCAGTGCGTGCTGCTCCGCGATGCCGACGTCGATCACGCGCTCCGGGTGCCGCTCGGCAAACTTGTGCAGGCCGACAGGGATGAGCATGGCGCCGGTGATGCCGACGATGTCCTGCCGCTCATCGGCAATGTCGGCGATTTCCTCGGCGAAGACCGACGTCCACGAACGCGCGCCCGGAGTCTCGGCCGGCTCGCCCGTCTCGGGATCGATGATGCCGACGGCGTGGAATTGATCGGCCTCGTTGGCCAGGGCAGGAGCGTAGCCGTGGCCCTTCTCCGTCATGGCATGGACAATGACCGGACCGCCGTACGCCTTGGCGGTGCCCAGGGCATTCTCCAAGGCCTGCAGATTGTGGCCGTCCACCGGCCCGATGTACTTCATGCCGAGGTCCTCGAACATGCCTTGGGGTGCCCACCAGTCCTTGACGCCCTTTTTCATGGCGTGGAGGCTCTTGTAAGTGAACTGCCCCACCGGGCCGCCGTTCTGGAGCCTCCTCTTCCACCAGTCGAGCATGCGCTCGTAGGCCGGGGCCGTACGCAGCGAATCGATGGTGGGCCGCAGGGACGCGAGGTAGTCGGCGAGACCGCCCACGGTGGGCGCGTAGGAACGGCCGTTGTCATTGACCACGATCACTACGCGGCGGCGCTTGTCCGCAGCGATGTTGTTGATGGCTTCCCAGGTCATGCCGCCAGTCAGGGCACCATCGCCCACGACGGCGACGACGAACCGGTCGCCTTCTCCGGTCAACTGGCGGGCACGCGAAATGCCGTCCGCCCAGGACAACGACGACGACGCGTGGGAACTTTCCACAATGTCGTGTTCGGATTCCGCGCGGTCCGGATAACCGGAGAGGCCGCCTTGCTGCCGGAGAGTGCTGAAGTCCTGCCGTCCGGTCAGCAGTTTATGGACATACGACTGGTGGCCGGTGTCGAAGACGATGCTGTCGCGCGGCGATTCGAAAATCCTGTGCACGGCCATGGTCAATTCCACAACGCCCAGGTTGGGCCCCAAATGTCCGCCGGTCGCGGCCACGTTGGTGATCAGGAAGTCCCTGATTTCTCCGGCCAACTGGTCCAGTTCGGAACTGGACAGTTTGGCCAGGTCCTGTGGATCCTTGATGGTTTCCAAGAGTCCCAAGGGCCCTCCTTACGGTCAATGACGTGCTTGTTAACTTTAGCGCGTTGCCGGTGGCCCAGTGTCTAGTGCCAGGGCGCGCCCCCTGGCCTCCATTTATCCCCGCAAACGCAGCGAGCCCCGGCTGGTCTGGTGACCAGCCGGGGCTGCCATGCACGGAATCAGCTGCGCAGCCGGTTCCTTATGCCGAGATCTGGCGAAGCACGTACTGCAGGATGCCGCCGTTGCGGTAGTAGTCCGCTTCACCCGGGGTATCGATGCGCAGGACAGCGTCGAAGGACCTGGTGGAACCGTCCTCTGCCGTTGCCGTCACCTTGAGCGTCTTGGGCGTGGTGCCGTTGTTCAGCTCGGTCACGCCTTCCACAGCGAACGTCTCCGTGCCGGTGAGGCCGAGCGTTGCTGCGGACTCGCCTGCCGGGAACTGCAGGGGAAGGACGCCCATGCCGATCAGGTTTGAGCGGTGGATGCGCTCGTAGCTTTCGGCGATGACAGCCTTGACTCCCAGGAGGGCCGTGCCTTTGGCTGCCCAGTCACGGGACGAGCCGGAGCCGTACTCCTTGCCTGCCAGGACCACCAGCGGCGTACCTGCAGCCTGGTAGTTCTGGGCGGCATCGTAGACGTAGGCCTGCGGGGCACCTTCCTGGCTGAAGTCGCGGGTGAAGCCACCTTCGACGCCGTCCAGGAGCTGGTTCTTGATACGGATATTGGCGAAGGTACCGCGGATCATGACCTCGTGGTTGCCACGGCGGGATCCGTAGGAGTTGAAGTCCTTGCGCTCCACGCCGTTGGCCAGGAGGTACTGGCCGGCGGGGGTGTCCGACTTGAACGAGCCGGCCGGGGAGATGTGGTCCGTGGTAACGGAATCCCCAAGCTTCAGGAGCACGCGTGCACCCTGGATGTCCTGGACCGGATCCGGCTGCGCCTTCATGCCTTCGAAGTATGGGGGCTTCCGGACGTAGGTGGAGTCCTCAGCCCAGGCGAAGGTGTCGCCGGAGGGGGTGTCGAGGGCCTTCCAGCGCTCGTCGCCCTCGAAGACGCCTTCGTAGCCCTTGGCGAACATGCCCTCGTCGATGGAGGAGTCGATGACTTCCTGCACCTCGGTGGGGTTGGGCCAGATGTCCTTCAGGAATACTTCGTTGCCCTCGGAATCGGTGCCCAGGGCATCGGCGTCGAAGTCGAAGTCCATGGAGCCGGCCAGGGCGTAAGCGATGACCAGCGGCGGGGATGCCAGGTAGTTCATCTTGACGTCCGGGTTGATACGGCCTTCGAAGTTGCGGTTACCGGAGAGGACTGCCGTCACGGAGAGGTCGTTCTTCTGGATGGCCTCGGAGATTTCGGGCTCCAGCGGGCCGGAGTTGCCGATGCAGGTGGCGCAGCCGTAGCCGACGATGTAGAAGCCGAGCTTCTCCAGGTACGGGGTCAGTCCGGACTTCTCGTAGTAGTCCGTGACCACCTTGGAGCCGGGAGCAACAGAGGTCTTGACCCACGGCTTGGCGGTCAGGCCCTTGTTGACGGCGTTGCGGGCCAGGAGGGCCGCTGCCAGCATGACGGACGGGTTGGAGGTGTTGGTGCAGGACGTGATCGACGCGATCGACACAGCACCGTGGTCCAGCTCGAATTCGCGGCCGTCAGCAGTGGTGACATGCACCGGCGAAGACGGGCGGCCGTGCGCACCGTTCGCGGCGGATGCAACACGTGCCGTGTCCGTGGTGTGGGAATCGGCGTGCGTGAAGGACGGCGCGTCCGAGGCCGGGAAGGACTCATCCAGGGACTCGTCCACGCTGCCGTCTTCGATGGCGACGTAGTTGTGGATGTCCTTGCGGAACTGCTCCTTGGCATCGCTGAGCTCGATGCGGTCCTGCGGACGCTTCGGGCCGGAGATGGACGGAACAACCGTGGAGAGGTCCAGCTCAAGGAACTCGGAGAAGCGCAGTTCGCGCGAAGGATCGTGCCAGAGGCCCTGTTCCTTGGTGTACGCCTCAACCAGGGCAACGTTCTCCTCGGAACGGCCGGTCAGGCGCAGGTAGTCGAGGGTGACGTCGTCGATCGGGAACATGGCAGCCGTGGAACCGAATTCCGGGCTCATGTTGCCGATGGTTGCGCGGTTTGCCAGCGGCACTGCGGCGACACCTTCACCGTAGAACTCGACGAACTTGCCCACCACGCCGTGCTTGCGCAGCATTTCCGTGATGGTCAGGACGACGTCGGTAGCGGTGGCACCGGCCGGGATGCTGCCGTTGAGCTTGAAGCCAACAACGCGGGGAATCAGCATGGAAACAGGCTGGCCGAGCATGGCTGCCTCGGCTTCGATGCCGCCAACGCCCCAACCAAGGATGCCAAGGCCGTTGACCATGGTGGTGTGCGAGTCGGTACCCACGCAGGTGTCCGGGTAGGCACGGACCACGCCGTCCACTTCGCGGGTCATGACGGTGCGTGCCAGGTATTCGATGTTGACCTGGTGGACGATGCCGGTTCCCGGAGGAACAACCTTGAAATCGTCGAACGCGGTCTGTCCCCAGCGCAGGAACTGGTAACGCTCGCCATTGCGCTGGTATTCGATCTCCATGTTGCGCTCCAGCGCGCCGGCGTTGCCGAAGGCGTCGATCTGGACGGAGTGGTCGATGACCATTTCTGCGGGTGCCAGCGGGTTGACGCGCTTGGGGTCGCCGCCGAGTTCCTTGACTGCTTCACGCATGGTGGCCAGGTCCACAACGCAGGGAACACCGGTGAAGTCCTGCATGATGACTCGGGCCGGGGTGAACTGGATTTCGGTATCGGGCTCCGCATTGGGGTCCCAACCGGCCAGGGCGCGGACGTGGTCAGCCGTAATATTGGCGCCATCCTCAGTCCGCAGGAGGTTTTCAAGCAATACCTTGAGGCTGAACGGAAGGCTGTCTGCGCCCTCTACGGAGTTCAACCGGAAAATTTCATAATCGGTGCCGGCTACATTCAGTACGCCTTTGGAACCGAAGCTGTCCACAGTGCTCATGGCAGGACTCCTCTCGCAACAGGTTTTATCTTTGTCGCGTGGTTGGCCGCTAGCCAGTTAGGCGCACCTTACTTAGCCCGGCGGCACTTTCTCTTGGTCACCCCGGTCCGGAGGCGCAGCGCGGCAGCGGACCGGGACTACTACGCCCATCGTAGTGGCATGTATCCCGTTTGCCGCACTGTTCCCTGCCTAGCTTGCCGGAACCAGGAGCCCTACCGTCTCGAGGTGGTGCGTGTGCGGGTAGAGGTCGAAGGCCCGCAGGCTCTCCAACCGCCAACCTCCCTGGTGGAAGTAACCCAAATCACGGGCAAACGATGCCGGATCGCATGACACATAGGCGATGGCACGGGGTCCGGTTTCCATCAACTGCCGCACAACGGCCTTGCCTGCACCGGCCCTCGGCGGATCGAGCACCAGCGAATCGAAGCTTCTGGCCCTCTGGTGGAGGACGCGCTCAACCCTGCCCTGGACAATCTCCACCTGCGGTTCGCCGTGCAGGTTCTTGCGGGCATCGCGGCTGGTCCCCGGGGCGCCTTCCACCGAAAGAACGGATCCGGTCACGCCGACGGCGTCCGCCAGTGGTGCCGTAAACAGGCCTGCCCCGGCATACAGGTCCGCCACCGCGGCTCCCGGCTGCAGGTACCCGCCACCGCTGAGGTAGCCGGTTACTGCGTTCACCAGGGTTTCCGGAGCATCCTTGTGGATCTGCCAGAAGCCCTCCCCCGTCACCCGGTATTCGTGCCCAGCCGCCGACTCCTGCACCCAGGTTCGTCCGCGAAGTTGCAGCACATGGCCCTTGGTGGGGTCGAAGCTCGCCACGGAAATGTCCTGCGGCAGCTGCGTCAGGATGCCGTGCAAGCGCTTGGGGCTGGTTCCTTCCTCCGGAGCAAGCAGGACCAGGGGCCGTGAGCCGTTTGCCGGAACAGCAACTTCCACCCGGGCGATTCCCGTCAGGTCCAGGTCCCACAGCCGGAGGTCATTGATTCCAGGATGGGCCAACGGCATTTCGTGGACCGGTATCACGGCGTCGGACCGGTGGGCATGCATACCCAGGCGACCCTTGGACGTGACGGCGAAACTGGCGCGCGTACGCCAGCCGAGTCCGGCGTCGCCCGTATCTCCCACCGGTTCCACCTCGGTGGTGAGGTCGAGGCCGCCAAGCCGCTTGAGTTGCTCGGCCAACACTTCTGCCTTCAGCGCCCGTTGCCGACCGAGGGACACGTGGCCGAGTTCGGCGCCGCCCACCGGCGGGCCGCCACGGCGCCACGAGCCTGGCGAGTCGGCCGGCTTCCAGAAGTGCTGCACCCGGTCAGGGGAAGCTTCCAGGACGTCGACGACGTCGGCCCGCCAGAAGCGCGACGAGTCGCCGGAGTCGGTGAGCCGGATCCGCACTTTCTCGCCGGGAATGCCGTGGCGGACGAAAATAACCCGTCCTTCATGGCGGGCGACGAAGTGGCCGCCGTGGGCGATCGGACCAACGTCCACCACCAGTTCAGTGCCGGGCCCTTCGTGTTTGCCCGTGCCTGCGGAGTGGGGGGAAACGCTGTTGGAACTCATTGGGTATCCTGCAATGCCTTTGCTTCTTCGGAGGACTTCAGCTGCCACGGAACGCTGGCGACCATGACGCCGGGTTCGAAGTGGAGCCGCGTCTTGATTCTGAGTGCGGTTTGGTTGTGGACCAGTTGTTCCCACCATTTGCCCACGACATATTCGGGGATGTAAACAACGATCAGGTCGCGGGGCGAGTCGCGCCGCATGTTCTTGACGTACTCCATGATGGGCGTGACCGTCTCACGGTAGGGACTGGCCAGAACAGTCAAGGGTACGGGAATTTCCAGCTTCTCCCAGTCACGAACGGTGTGCTCGGTTTCTTCTGCGTTGATGTCTACCGTGATGGCATCCAGGCGGGACGGCCTGGATGCACGGGCGTAAGCCAATGCCCGGAGGACAGGCTTGCGCACATGCGAGACCAGGAGCACAGCGTGGACGCGCGTGGGCAGGGCCCGCGGCGAGGAGTCCTCGTCCACGGCCAGTTCCTTGGCCACATTGTCGTAGTGCGCCCGGATGCTC
Organism: Paenarthrobacter sp. NPDC089988; assembly: GCF_044748465.1. Taxonomy (NCBI): domain Bacteria; kingdom Bacillati; phylum Actinomycetota; class Actinomycetes; order Micrococcales; family Micrococcaceae; genus Paenarthrobacter; species Paenarthrobacter sp. NPDC089988. The sequence goes on along the minus strand of NZ_JBIVGD010000012.1, from coordinate 154,391 downwards.
CACATTATGAGGAACAACACGAACATGGCCAGCAGCGCAATCCAGGCGCCCTGCTCGAACTTGGTGATCAGGACGATGACCAGCACCAGCGCGGTCATGCCGAAGCCCACCATATTGATGGTGCGGGACTTGATGATCCTGCGGCGGATGGCCTTGTCCCGGGCCAGTTTGAGTTCGCGGCCCCAGTGCCGGACCATGCCGAGCTGGCTGGCCGTGAAGGAAATGAAAACACCCACGATGTATAGCTGGATCAGCTTGGTGACGTCGGCGTTGAAGGACAGGATGAGCACCAACGCGCCTGCGGCAAGGGCCAGGACACCGTTGCTGTAAGCCAACCTGTCGCCACGGGTCCTCAGTTGGCGCGGGAGGTAACCGTCCTGGGCCAGGATGGAGCCCAGCACCGGAAAGCCGTTGAACGCCGTGTTGGAGGCGAACACCAGGATGATGCCTGTTGCCGCCACCACGATGTAGAAGGGAATGGAGCCTGCGCCGAAGATGGTATCGGCGATCTGGCTGATGGCAGGGTTCTGGATGTACCCCTCCGGCAGCGGCTTGCCGTCCATCAGGAACTCTGTGGCCGGGTCCAGGACGATGTGGACCTTCGTGGCGTTGGCCAGGTAGAGGATGCCGGCAAGCATGGCCGCTGCGATCGCACCGAGGAGCAGCAAGGTGGTGGCGGCGTTCTTGCTCTTGGGCTTCTGGAAGTTCGGGACGCCGTTGCTGATGGCTTCGACGCCGGTCAGCGCCGCGGCGCCGGAGGAGAACGCCCGCAGCAGGAGGAAGGCGCCGGCCAGGCCCACGAGGCCCTCGTCGAAACCGGCTTCCGGAACGATCGTGAAGTTGGCTGAGGGAGCTTCGCCGAGTTGGCCGGTGAGGGCCTGGAAGATACCCACCGCGGTCATGCCCAGGATGGAGGCCATGAAGATGTAGGTGGGAATGGCAAACACCGTTCCCGCTTCCTTGATGCCGCGGAGGTTGACCAGGGCCAGGATCACCACGCCGATGGTTGCGATGAGGGCCTGTTCGCCATGCAGGGCAGGAATGGCCGTGGTGAGGTAGGCGGCAGCCGAGGACATGGATACGGCCACGGTCAGGACGTAGTCCACCAAGAGGGCCGACGCCACCGTCAGGCCGGCGTATTTTCCGAGGTTCACGTTGGCGATCTCGTAGTCGCCGCCACCGGAAGGATAGGCGTGCACGTTCTGCCGGTAGGAGGCCACCACTGTGAGCAAGACCACCATCACAGCCAGGCCAACCAGCGGGGAGAACGCCACGGCGCTGACGCCTGCCAACGCGAGGGTCAGGAGGATTTCGTCGGGTGCGTAAGCCACGGAGGACAGGGCATCCGAAGCGAAGATCGGCAAGGCGATGCGTTTAGGCAACAGGGTGTGGGACAAGCGGTCGTTCCGAAAGGGTCGGCCCACCAACACCCGCTTCACTGCATTCAGTATTGTCAGCACTCCGCAAAGCTACTCTGAATCCCCCGCGATGTCATGACGGCGGTCGCCTGCTTACGCACGTCGCACCGGTAAAGTCTTACGCAGCGGCAAGGACAAAGACAAAAGGAGACACGGTGGCTCACTTCGTGATCATGGGTTGTGGCCGCGTTGGCGCAACCCTGGCACACACTTTGGAGGATTCGGGGCATTCCGTAGCCATCATCGACCAGGATGAGCGCGCGTTCCGCCGGCTGCGCAACACCTTCACGGGGCGCAAGGTGACTGGCGTCGGCTTCGACCGGGACACCCTTAAGCAGGCAGGCGTCGAAGAGGCCTACGCCTTCGCCGCAGTTTCCAGCGGCGACAATTCCAATATCCTCGCCACGCGCGTAGCCCGGGAAACCTTCCACGTGGCCCACGTCGTGGCGCGCATCTACGACCCCGGCCGCGCTGAAATCTACCAGCGGCTCGGCATCCCCACCGTTGCCGCCGTACGTTGGAGCGCGGACCAGGTGTTGCGCCGCATCCTTCCGGAACAGCACCTTTCAGGCGATTACCGCGAGCCGTCCGGCCGGCTCGTGCTGGCCGAAGTGGACCTTCACGAAGGGTGGATTGGCCACAGCCTGGACTCCATCGAGGCCGCGGCGGGGATCCGCATTGCCTTCCTCACGCGCTTCGGCGAAGGCCTGCTGCCCCAGGCCGGTACGGCCTACCAGGAAGGCGATACCGTGCACGCAATGCTGAGCCTGGACCGGTCCTCGGATGTCGGCAAGATCCTCGCCAAAGCCCCTGCCAAGGAGAATTAGTGAAAGTCGTCATCGTTGGAGCAGGCAGCGTCGGCTCGTCGATCGCCCGCGAACTGCTGGCCCACAACCACCAGATCCTCCTCATCGACCTCAAACCGGAAGTCATCGGGCGCAGCGGGCTGCGCGGTGCACGCTGGTTGGTGGGCGATGCCTGCGAACTGAGCACGCTGCAGGACGCCAAGCTGGAGGACGCCGACGTCGTCGTTTCCGCTACGGGCGACGACAAGGTCAACCTCGTTGTCTCGCTCCTGGCGAAGACCGAATTCGGCGTGGGCCGGACGGTTGGCAGGGTCAACAACCCCAAGAACGACTGGATGTTCAACGATTCCTGGGGCGTCGATGTCGCGGTCAATACACCGCAGCTCATGACCGCCCTGGTGGAGGAAGCGGTGGAAATCGGTGACATTGTCCGCTTGTTGACCTTGCAGACCGGTGTGGCCTCCATCGTTGAGTTCACCGTTCCCCACGACTCGCACGTCATCGGCAGCACGTTGGGTGACATCGAGTGGCCCGAGGATTCAACGCTTGTGGCCATCCTGCGCGACCAAGCCCCCATCACGCCCAGCAGGGACGATGTCCTGGACGGTGGCGACGAGTTGTTCTTCGTCACCACAATCGCCGCGGAGGACGGCCTCCGGGCCCTCCTGTCTCCGGATTCAGTTGCCGGACAGGGACCGCGCGACGGGTCGGCGGAGGTTTCTGATCAGTCCGCGGAGGACGACGGCTTCGACGGCTGAGGCTCCGGCTTGGTCACAAGCCAAGCCACCCACAGTCCCAGGATGTACAGCGGCGCTCCCATGATGAGGCGGGTGGTAGCGAGGGCCGTCAGTCCCGCCTCACCCATGAAGTACAACGGAACCTGGACAACCAGCCGCAAGGCCAGCACGGCCACCACTATCCAGGTGCCCAGACGGTAGGCCCGCAGCCGCTCGGGGTCCTTGCGCCAGTCCAGCCCTTCGTTGCGCACGAAGCCGAACAGGAGTCCCGCGATGGGCCACTTCAGGGCGATCGAGAGCACCATGCCTGCGATGTACGCGATGTTCGTGAAGAAGCCCAGGACGTAGAAATCTTCTGCCTTGCCCGTGGTGTTGGCGAGCCAGGCGGAGATTCCGACGCCGACCACTCCGGCCAGCGCTTGGGTCAACGGCCGCTTCTGGATAAGCCTGGCCACGGTGAAAACCGCGGCAACCGCCAGGGCGGCCACCAGGGAAACCGTCAGGTCCCGCATGATGGTGAAGGCCACCAGGAAAACCAGGCCCGGGAGGATGCTCTCCGCTATGCCCTGCACGCCGCCGGCTGATTTGAGCAGGTCAACGTGCCCGGAGCTGTTCCGGTGCAGTCCCGCTTTCTCCGCATAACCCGCGGCAAGGCCGGCGACCGTCTGCGCTTCCGGTGTCTGTGGCAGCGCGGAATCGGCGGCAGGGTTTGCCCCGGCAGGGTCCTTGGGGTCCGGTCCATTGGCGGAAGTCATCGGTGCTCCTGACGGGAAAGTATTTCGTAGCGTGGATTGAACATGGCCGGCAAGCCCTCGACCTCGGTGACCATCCCGTTCAGCCGCAGCCGGACGCCGGCCTCAATGCCGGGAACCCGGTTCCTGCCGAGCCAGATGACCCGAAGCCGCTCATAGGGCTTCCTGGCCGTCCCGCTGAGCGTCGACCGTGAGCTGTGCTCCAGGGCGTCAACCACGATTGCCGAAAAGAACGGTTGTTCGCTGGGCGGCTGATGGGTTACCGATTCGATGAAGCCCGTGCACACGGCCCGGCCACGGGCGGGGAGGTCCCTGACGCCCGGCACGGTGTCCTGCCGTTGGCTGCCCTCAACGGGCCGCCCTGCGGTTTCAGCCAATCTGGGTGATCTCCGGGCCCCGCTCCGGCCGTTGCACGGAGGGTTCGTCGTGCGGGACGGGCGGCTGTCCCGAGGCGGTGGCGTCCTTCGGCAGCCGCAGTTGCAGGAGTTCGCGCGGAGGCATGGGGTTGTCCCCGCGAACCACCACCACTTGGCGGAACAACTCTTCCAGCCCGGCCGCGGCATCCTTCTCCAGCGCGGCCGCACCGCCAAGAACACCGCGAAGGAACCAGCGCGGACCGTCCACGCCCATGAACCGGGCCGCCCGGAAGCCCCGGCTGCCATCGGCGGCTTCAGCCGGAAGCTTGGCGACAAGCTCGGTGCCGAACGTACCGGCGACTTCCTCTGTCTCGCCCCCCTGACTGGCCACGGATTGGCTGATCTGCTCGCGGATCTCCTCCCACAGACCTTCCGAACGGGGAGCCGCAAAGGCCTGCAGCTGAAGGCTGGAGCCCGCCAGGTCCATGGTCACGGCCACTACGCGCTGCGTGGCTTCCTCGACTTCGAGCCGAAGCTGCAGGCCCTCGGCGGGGGCAATCAGCAAGGCTCCGAGATCCACGTAACCGTCCCGGTCCTCGATCTCGTCGATGTCCCACGGACCCTTGGCCAGCCGAAGGTCGCCTTTGGCGGGCCCGGCGTCTGCCGGCCCCGGGGCTGCGTTCTCCTCGTCGATGACGGCTGTTTCCGGCCGCTCAGCCTTGGACTTCTTGCCGCGCCCAAAAACCATTGGGTTTTCTCCTTAGTAGTGGTCTATCCCCAAGTAAACCGCACCCATGCCGAAGTACGGCAATGCGGGGGGCAACAGCCTGCGCACCTGCCTGGTTGGGTTGTGGATGGTCAGGCCACCGGAGCGTTGAAGCCACCGGTGGAACCGAAGCCGCCGGTCCCACGGACGGAATCGGAAAGCTCCTCAACGGCGACGAAGCGGGCATATTCCACGCGCTGGATCACCATTTGGGCAATCCTATCCCCGCGCTTGAGCTCAATCGCCTGGCTTTGGTCGGTGTTGAGCAAAGTGACGGCGATTTCGCCCCGGTACCCGGCATCGACCGTTCCCGGAGCATTCACCACCGTCAGTCCGTGCTTGGTGGCCAGGCCAGAACGGGGGTGGATCAGTGCAACAAAGCCGTTGGGGAGGGCGATCGAGACACCGGTGGGAACAAGTTTCCGCTCCCCCGGAGCCAGGAACACGTCTACGCGGGCCCGCAAGTCAGCGCCGGCATCACCCGGGTGGGCATACGAGGGCGCTTCCAAGCCTGCGTCGAGCATTTTCAGCTGTACCTCGAGCGTGGGCGCACCGTAGGAGGCGGTGTCACCGCTTCCGGCTTCCGTGGAAAGGGAATCATTACTGAATACTGCGGTCTCGTTGCTCACAGTGGTCCATTCTACGTGGAGCAACCTCCCCTCGACGGCGGATAAGCTGGACCCATGCCTACGCCTGACCAGTCCGCCCCTTTGCCTGCCCGGAACTCCTCCACTCCAGGAGAGGTCCTGTTCAAGGAAAAGCTGTGGCCCACCATCTGGATCTGGATCGTCGTGGTTGGCCTCTCGGGCGCAGGGATCCTGATGTTCGCCCCCATCAGCCCCGCTGCAGGCGTCATCGCCGCACTGGTGCTCCTGGCGATCATGACCACGTTGCTGGTGCTCTCCACCCCCACGATTTCCGTCACCGAGGACACCCTTCGCGTGGGCCGGGCCAGCATCGACCGGAAGTTCGTTGGATCCGTTGAGGCGTTTACCAAAGCCGAAGCAACCGCGGAACGCGGTCCGCGCCTCAATGGCCTGGCGTACATGTGCTTCCGAGGCTGGATCGATCCCGTGGTCAAGATCGAAATCACCGATCCCGCCGACCGCACGCCTTACTGGATTGCTTCTTCCCGCAAACCACAGGAGCTGGTTGCCGCGCTGGGCGGGCAGCAGGTTTCCTAGCTTTCGCACTCCGTGCAGTACAGATGGCCGTTCCGCTCGGCGGCGATCTGCGAACGGTGCTTCACCAGGAAGCAGTTGAAGCAAGTGAACTCGTCGGCTTGGGCCGGCATGACCTGGATGAGCAGCTCTTCGCCTGAAAGATCGGCTCCCGGCAGTTCGAAGCCGTCAGCCAGTTCCGTTTCATCCACGTCCACAGCCGAGGATTGCTTTCCCGACTGACGCGTCTTGAGTTCCTCGATCGAGTCCTCACTGACGTCTTCCTCGGTCTTCCGAGGGGCATCGTAGTCCGTGGCCATGGTCTTTCTTATCCTCGATGCTTGATGCGGTTGGAATTCCGCGGTGGGCTTCGCAGCCCGCAGCGGCTGTAGGGATGTAACGTCGGACTCCCCGGATTTGTGCCCGGTATCGGCCAGATTTTCCTCCCCTGACACACGATTGTCCATAGCTCCGCCAGTGGCCTCTCCCAACCGCGAAGAAGGCTGTTTTCGCCGGAATATCACGGCACGCCCTTTCTCCTAGTAGGAAAAGGGCACCGTGGGTGGCAGAGTTTCGAATGTCAGTTATGCCATGTGGTGGAGGGTGTTATGCAGGATCTACGGCTGGTAGGCGTCCACGACGACGGCGGGCATCTCCTCTTGAGCGGTCCCGGCGGTGCGATGTTCCAGCTTCCGATCGACGAGGCCTTGCGGGCCGCGGCGAGCCGGACCCCTGCGCAGGTCGCAGCACGCGCCTCCATCACTCCCGTGGCCATGTCGCCGAGGGACATCCAGGCAAGGATCCGCAGCGGTGCAACCGCCGCGGAAGTGGCCGAGCTGTCCGGCATACCCCTCGCGAACGTCCAGCGCTACGAAGGACCGGTCCTCGCCGAACGCGAGTATGTGGCACAGCAGGCCCGCAACGTGGAAGTGGCTGCTCCCTCCCCTGGCCATGACGCCCACCGTTCGGCATTCGGGGACAACCCCGCCACCCTGGGCGAGATGGTCGCACACAGGTTGTCTGCCCACGGCATCGACCCTGCCACCGTCGAATGGGATTCCTGGCGCCGCACCGACGGCACCTGGACCGTCGTCGCGCGCTTTGAAACCGTACCCGGCTCCGACGGGACCATCGGCGAAGAACCTCCTGCCATGTGGACTTTCAGTCCGCAACGGAAGTCCCTGCACAACGCCAACCGGTGGGCCCAGCAGTTGAGCGAACTCGAGCCGTTGGACGGCCCTGTTCCAGCGCGGCGGCTTGCGGCTGTCTCGGACCGGCCTTTCGACGTCGAAGCAGACCCCGGCGGTTCCGTGCGGGCGTCTGCCAAGGATTCGGACAACCTCCTGGAGATGCTTCGCTCGCGGCGTGGACAGCGCCTTGGCGTGGACGAAGACGCCGACGACGCCTTGGCCGTCCTGTTGAGCAACGTCCCGGCCGCGCACCCCCGACCCGAAGACGAAGGCCAGGATCAGCGCGACGAAACCGGCGGGGATCACATCGCACCGGATACCCAGCCGGCAACCGAACCTGGGCGCGTGGACGGCCGCCCGTCCATCCTGTCGCGGCTCAGCCTCGCACCCCGGCACGTTGAATCCGACGACGCCGACGACTCCCTTCGCTTGCACGACGGCGTCAGTACCGAAACGCGGGAAATAACCGTCGTCGCCGGCCCGCTGCGGCCGGTTCCCCCGCTTGACGAACCGCCGACGTCGGCCGATACACCCGTTGCGGACGAAGAGGCAGACGGCGCAGCCGACGTTCCAGGCCAGGGCCCCGTCCAGCGGGCCGGCCTCGATGAGTTGCTGGGTGGTTCAGCCACGGCCGGATCCCGGCGCCACCCCGCGCCGACCGATGGCTCCGCTGCCGGCCCCAAGGACCGCCCCGCTCCGAAGGCAGACGAGGCACCGGCCGAACGCCAGCCTTCGCGGCCCAAGCGGTCCAGCATCCCCAGTTGGGACGAGATCGTCTTCGGGGCCCGGGGAGACTAACTCCCCCGCGGTTCCCCTGCCCCCGGCCATAGGCATGCCTCAATGTCGAACGGCAATGTTTGGTCGGAACCTGCCATGAGGTTGGCACCGTGGGCGGTGACGCGTCGCATGTAGTGCCGGCGGCAGAGTGTCTCGTACTCCACCACTCCGGCTACCGGCGCTGCGTCATCCCCCGGCGCGACGTCGCCAACCATGACCTGTTCGCCCTCCACCACCATGATGCCGTCCACGGTCCGGGCGTTTTGCGTGGCGCGGCGGCCACACCAGCACAGGGCCTCTACCTGCAGGACCTGGACTTTGTCCGCGAGTTCAATCAAGCGCTGCGAACCGGGAAAGAGCCTGGTGCGGAAGTCCGAGGTAATCCCGAAGGCGAAAACATCAACATCCATCTCGTCCACCAGGCGGGCCAGTTGCTCCACTTGGGCCGCGGAATAGAACTGGGCTTCGTCGCAAATCAGGTAGTCAACCCGGAGTCCGCTGGTCCGCCGGACCACCACCTCATCCCAAAAATCGGTGGAGCCGTGCACCTCCACGGCATCGGTCTGCAGCCCTAGCCTGCTGGAAATGATGGATTCCCCCGCCCGGTCATTACAGCTGAAACGCACGCCTCCCCGGCCCCGTGCCCGGTGGTTGTGGTCCATCTGCAGCGCGAGCGTCGATTTCCCGCAGTCCATGGTGCCGGAAAAGAAGACCAGCTCAGCCACGGCCACCCTTCTTGCCGGTGGCGGAAAGGCAGAGGAACGGAACTTCGCGTTCGGCCTTGGTCAGGGAGCCGTGCTGACCTACTACTTCGAGGGACGTTGGCCGGACACGCCGGGTGTCGTACAACGCCAGCGTGTCCCGTGCCGCCACCATGATGTCGCCGATGCGCGGCGACACCTGTGCCTCGACGTCGCCGAACAAACCGGCCGAGAGGGCCTGTTCGCGGGTGAAGAACCAGATCCGCTCCCCGAACCGTTTCCGCCACGCCGCCATGAGTGACTCCCGCGTGGCCTCGCCTGCATCCGGCTCAAGGTACAGATGGACCATGCGCGGCTCTCCGGCCGTATGACGGACGCCCTCCACCAGGGACGCATCGGCCGAATAATCGATGCGTTGGGACTCCGGAACGTCAAGCATTCCGTGATCTCCCGTGACCAGGATGGTGGTGCCCGCGGGAAGGGACGTGGACAAGCGCTTCACCGTGGCGTCGAGCTCTTCGAGTTGGTGCTCCCAGCGCTCCGACTGGCAGCCGTGGCGGTGGCCCGCCTTGTCCAGCTCGTTGACGTAGAAGTACATCAACGACGGCCCGCCGGACGCCATCGCCTCGGCAGCAGCAGCCGTCCGCGCATGGAGTGTTGTGCCACCGACGAAGCGGCTGCCCCGAAGTGCGGCCTGTGTCATGGGCGAGTTGCCGAACTGCGGGAGGCTCACCGTCACCACATCCACCTCGGCGGACACCCGCTCAAAGATTGTGGGGTGGGGCTGCCAACGGGCGGGATCCACATGGGCATCCCAGTTGCCGAGCAGGTTGACCACTTTGTCCTGGGCGGGATCCAGGACGTCGTAACCCACCATGCCGTGGCTTCCGGCAGGCAAACCCGTCCCCAGGCTGGCGAGGGATGCCGCGGTGGTGCTCGGAAAGGCCGAATCGATCCATGTGGGGACGTTGCCCTGGCCTGCCGCGAGGACCGAGCGAAGGAACGGTGTATGCGATGCCTTTTGTTTCAGGAGCGCACGGCCCAATCCGTCGGCCAGGACCACGCAAACCCGCTGGCTGGACGGGAGCTGGAGTTTGTTGGCGAACCCGGGAACGCCCAGGCTGGCGGCTGCGCTGGTCAGGACCTCCGCGATCGACTTATCGCCGAACAGCGGCGGTGAAGGCACGTCGGCCACGGCGTTGGCGCTGTTTGGCCCCGCCGCCTTCAACGCTGGTGTCCGCGACCCAGGCGGTTGCTGAAGACACCTGAGCGTGGCCGCGGCGCAGGTATGCCGGCATGCGGAACCGGTGTGGAAACGCCCGTGTTCACGGCGCGCAAGGCCCGGGCGAAGACCTTGGCATCCTGGACGGCTTGGAGCCCGTCCGCCTCGGCACTGATGCGCAGCACAATGTCCTCCTGGGCAATGGTTCCCGTGTACCCGTGGTCGGCCTCGCACTGCGGATCGCCGCAACTGGCCGGGCCCATGTCCAGCCGCTGTCCACCGGACCAGGCAATGGAGAGCGTCAGCTCACGGACAGGATCGGACGGTTTGTAGTCCTGGGGTTGGGAGTACATGTAGCTCAGCACGACGGAACGGATCTGGGCCACGGGCACCGATTCCGTGGAAATCTGCGCGACGATCTGCTCGCCGGCCTCATCCAGTTGCTGGTCGTCCACGTGGGTGATGACCAGCATGTCCTCCGTCAGTACCAGCACGGTGATGTGGCGCCGGACCTCGGCCCTGTCGAAATGGGTTTCCAGGTGCACCAGGTGGGACAGGCAATCACGGCCGTCCAAGGCATCATCGACGACGTCGGCCACCAGTCGCGGGTAGAAACCTGCCTGCTGCAGGGCCTGGTCCAGGCTCTGTGCTTGGGAGCTGTGGTTGCGCGCAGTGTGGTGCCCGGTGTTGGACGGGCGGGATTGAGGCGTCGGAGACTGGGTGCTCATTCCCCCATTTTCACAGATCGCTTGGTGACTTCCTAACCGCATCCCACAGCAGCAAACGCATGCCGTGCGTGGTCAGGGGCTAGTTCCGCATGGCCCGGCGCGCGCTGTCCGTACGTTGCGCCGCATTGCCGATCCACACTTCGGCCCCCAGGATGGTTGCTCCGTTGGGGCCGGCCAGCACGGGGTTGAACTCGATCAGGGCGATCCCCGGATGGTCGTCCTTGAGTTTTGCCAACCGGGCCGCCACGTCTTCCAAGGCCGGGACGTCCACCGCCGGCAGGCCCTGGTATCCGAACAGCTTCCGGGATGCCCGGGGCGACCGGATGACGTCATGCACGTCGGCGGCGGACAGGGGCGGAACCCGGTGCGCCCAATCGTCCAGGAGGTTTACGGCGTCCCCTGCCAGGCCGAAGGACACTACCGGCCCCAGCAGGGGGTCCTCCATGGCCCGGAAGGTGCAGGCCTGGCCTACTGGAGCCATGGCCTGGACTTCCAGCGACGAGGATCCATACGGTTCCAGCGCCCGGCGCATTTGTTCGATGTTCTGGCGAAGGGATGCTGCGTCCTGGATGTCCAGGCGTACCCCACCCAGGTCCAGCCGGTGCCTCAGCGCAGGGTCCGTGGTCTTCAGCACCACTGGCCATCCAATCGATTCGGCCGCCCCGACGGCCTCCTCTGGCGTGCCGAAGCCGATCGCCGGCACCACGCCGATTCCGTAGCCGGCCAGCAACGCCGCGGCAGCGCCGGCGTCGAGTTTTCGCAGTTTCTCCCCTGTCACCCCGGACAGCATCGATGCCAACGCCTCCCGGGTGCCCTCGACATCGCATCCGTCCGGTTCTACGAACAGGCCTTGGTCGCGATCACGCCATTGCGCGTAACGGACGATCGCGGACAACGCGGCCACCGCGGACCCTGCATTGGAATAGCAAGGCAGTTGCGGCGTGCCTTCCTGCCCCACCATGCCCTCAAGCTGCACGGAAGGATCCAGGATTCCCGTAAACGCGGCCACCACTGGTTTGCCGGCCTCCGCAGCACACTCGGCAAGGACTTCTGCGAGTGCCGCCACCGTCAAGCCCCGCGCCGGCAGGAGCGCTGCAATGAGGGCATGTACCGATTCGTCGGCGAGGATGTCCCGCAGGCTCTTGCGGAAAGCCGGCAGCGCAAGCGACATCCCGGCGTCGAGGTCCACGTCCGTGACGGTTCGCCTGATGTCGAGTCCGGCGGGGGCCGCGGCGTCCGCCACCACCGTGGCAAGAGCCACCGAATTGGCGAAGACCGCCACTCCGGGTCCTGCCGGGAGCGACTGGGTGGAGACGATCTGGGCGATGTCCATGAGCTGCTCTATGGTGTCCACGCGGATCACGCCGGCCTGGCGCATCATGGCATCCACTGCCGCCGCGGGCGCCTGGGTGGTCCGGACTTCGTGTCCGGGTGGAAGCCTGAGGCCGGTCACGTCGGACTTCGCGACGATCACGGGTTTGCTGCGTGACAACCGTCGGGCGAGCCGGGAGAACTTGCGGGGGTTGCCAATGGATTCGAGGTAAAGCCCGACGGCGGAGGTGTCCGCATCGTCTTCCCAAAACTGCATGACATCGTTGCCTGAGACGTCGGCACGGTTGCCCGCCGACAGGAACGACGACAGTCCGAGGCGGCGCCGGCTCGCGGCCGCGTAGACTGCCACCCCCACTGCTGCGGACTGGCTGAAGAGGCCAAGCCCTCCCCGGGGCGGCATGGTTGGTGCCATGGAGGCATTGAGGGAAATGTCCGGGTGGGTGTTCAGGATGCCCAGCGACTCAGGGCCGATCACGCGCATGCCGTTGGCGCGGGCACGCCTGACCAGTTCGTGCTGACGGGCGAGGCCCCGCTCGCCGTCGTCCGCGAAGCCCGCCGTGGCCACGACGAGTCCCTTGACGCCGGCAGCCGCGCAATCGTCCACCACTCCGGGGACTTCCTCGTAAGGAACCGCGATAATGGCGAGTTGCACCGGTCCTGGTATTTCGGACAGGCGGGCGAAGGAGATCATGCCTGCCAGTTCGAACGCCTCCGGGTTGACGGCGTATACGGGTCCTTTGAAGCCACCCTCGATGAGGTGTTCGAGAAGTTGGTAGCCGACGGTGCCCCATTTGCGGCTTGCACCGATGACGGCGATGGACGACGGCGCCAGCAAGTCCCGCACGCTGCGCGCCTCTGCACGGTGCTCACGTGCCTCCATGACGGCCCGCGACTTCTCGGTGGGATCGATGTTGAATTCGACGCTGACGACGCCGTCGTCGAACTGGCGGGTGAGGTCGTAACCGGCGTCCGCGAAGACCATGAGCATCTTGCGGTTCTCCGGCAGGACTTCCGCTGTGAAGCGCCGGATGCCGTTTTCCCGTGCAGCGACGGCCAGGTGCTCCAGCAGGATGGAGCCGATGCCGCGGCCTTGATGGGAATCGGAGATGTTGAAGGCGACTTCGGCCTCGGCCGGGTCGTCCAGCCGGTCGTAGCGCCCGACGCCCACGATCTCGCCACCGATGGTGATGACGAACGCCACGCGGTTGACGTGGTCCACTTCGGTAAAGCGCCGGACTTCCTTGCCGGAGAGCTTGGCCTTGAAGGAGAAGAACCGCATGTAGATGGAGGCTTGCGACTGGCCTGCGTGGAAGGCCTGCAGAGCGTCCGCATCCTCCGGTCGGATGGGGCGAAGGTGGGCGGTTCCGCCGTCGCGCAGGACGACATCGGCCTCCCAATATTCCGGATAAATGCCGACCCCGGGCTGATCCACCATAGGCTTAGCCTAGCTAAACATCCGCAGTACAACTTTCAAGGATCCACCACACCCATGGCCCGCAGCCAAACTTCAGCACGCAAAGGCGAGCCCCTCGGCGATTTCACCGAGACGATCGTCGACATTGACGTCACTTCCGAGATGGAGGGCTCCTTCCTGGAGTACGCCTACTCGGTGATCTATTCGCGTGCCCTTCCCGACGCACGTGATGGCCTCAAGCCCGTCCAACGCCGCATCCTCTACATGATGGCCGACATGGGCCTCCGCCCCGACCGCGGCCATGTCAAGAGTGCCCGCGTGGTGGGCGAAGTGATGGGTAAGCTCCACCCCCATGGTGACGCCGCGATCTACGACGCCATGGTGCGCATGGCGCAGGATTTCTCCCTTCGCCTGCCGCTGATCGACGGCCACGGCAACTTCGGTTCGCTGGACGATGGTCCGGCCGCGCCCCGTTACACGGAAGCCCGGCTGGCCGCAGCAGCCCTGACCATGACCGACCACCTCGACGAAGACGTGGTGGACTTCGTTCCGAACTACGACAACCAACTGACCCAACCCGAAGTCCTGCCGGCGGCGTTCCCCAACCTCCTGGTGAATGGAACCACGGGCATCGCCGTGGGAATGGCCACCAACATGGCTCCGCATAACCTGGTGGAAGTCATCGCGGCCGCACGGCATTTGATCGCCAACCCCGCGGCCACCCTGGATGACATCATGAGGTTCATCCCGGGTCCGGACCTGCCCACGGGTGGGCGGATCGTCGGCCTGGACGGCATCCGCGACGCCTACGCGGGCGGGCGCGGTTCCTTCAAGACCCGGGCCAAGGTTGAGGTGGAGCAGCTCACTGCCCGGCGCACCGGCCTGGTGGTGACGGAACTTCCGTACATGGTTGGCCCTGAGAAGGTGATCGAGCGCATCAAGGATGCGGTCAACGCCAAGAAACTGACCGGCATCAGCGATGTCGTCGACCTGACGGACCGCAACCACGGCCTGCGCCTGGTGATCGAATTGAAGAACGGCTTCAATCCCAACGCCGTCCTCCAGCAGCTCTACCGGTTCTCCCCGATGGAAGATTCCTTCGGTATCAACAACGTCACCCTGGTTGACGGCCAGCCGCAGACCCTTGGGCTCCTGCAGCTCCTGCAGGTTTACGTGGACCACCGCCTCGACGTGGTCCGCCGGCGAACGGCTTTCCGCTTGGGCAAGAAGAAGGACCGCCTCCACTTGGTAGAGGGCCTTTTGATCGCGATCGTGGACATCGACGAAGTCATCCAGATCATCCGGTCTTCCGATGAAGCTTCCGCGGCCCGCGAACGCCTGATGTCCATCTACGACCTCACCGAGATCCAGGCCAACTACATCCTGGAGCTCCGCCTTCGCCAGCTCACCAAGTACTCCCGCATCGAGCTGGAGAAAGAGCAGGACGAGTTGCGCAGGGAAATCGAAGCCCTTGAGGCGATCCTGGGCAGCGACCAGTTGCTTCGTGAGCTGGTTTCCGGCGAGTTGGCCGAGATCGCGGAGAAGTACGGAACTCCGCGCCGGACAGTCCTGTTGGAATCCGAGGCCGTGTCTCCTACGGTCGCCGCTGCCCTGGCGTCTGCAGCCCCGGGCCCCAAGGGCAAGGCCGCCGCGCTTCCCTTGGAAATTCCGGACGACCCCTGCTGGGCGTTGCTCAGCATGTCCGGCCAGATCGCCCGGACCTCCAACCAGGAACCCCTCGCCGAATCGGGTCCGCGCGCAAAACACGATGTGTTCCGTTCGGTGGTCAAGACCACGGCCCGCGGCGAAATCGGCGCCGTGACCTCCACCGGCCGGATGCTCCGGCTGCAAGTGATGGACATGCCTGTTCTTCCGCCGGTGAACGGTTTGCCCAACCTGGCCGGCGGCGTGCCGGCCAGGGAATTCATCACGCTGCTCAAGGGCGAGGCCTTGGTGGCCTTCGTCCCGCTTGACCAGATCCTGGCGATCGGCACGGTGCAGGGCGTGGTGAAGCGCGTCCAGCCCGACTATCCCTTGAACCGGGAGGACTGGGAGATCATCTCACTCAAGGACAAGGACACCGTCCTCGCCGTGGAACCGGCGCAGGAGGACGACGTCGATCTCGTCTTCCTGACCAAGCAAGCCCAGTTGCTGCGGTTCAGTGCGTCCAACGTCCGGCCGCAGGGCCGCACGGCAGGGGGCATGGCAGGCATCAAGTTGGCTGCGGGAGACGAAGTGATCCACTTCGGTGCCGTGCGCCCGAACGATCCTGCCGCCGTCGTGGTGACCATCGCCGGAACCGTTGGCGCCCTGCCCGGAACGGCCCCGGGCACGGCGAAAGTGACTGCCTTCGACGAGTATCCGGCCAAGGGCCGCGCCACCGGCGGTGTCCGCGCCCACCGTTTCCTCAAGGGCGAAGACACCCTGCTGCTGGCGTGGGCAGGGCACGGCCCGGCCAAGGCGTCAACCGCCGCAGGCGTTGCCCGGGCCCTTCCGCATGAACACGGCCGAAGGGATGGGTCCGGCGTGCCGTTGTCCCAGCCGGTGGAAGCGATCGGTCCGAGCATGGCGTGGCCCGAAAACGCTCCGGACGGCGCGTAGGCGGGGCAAAGGAAAGGCCGGCGGCCTCAGTAGGCTGCCGGCCCGTCCCGTTGGTGTCAGCCGTTCCGGCCCATCTGGTTCAGGCTCAGGATGTTTCCCTCGGTATCGAGGAACCAGGCCGCCGCGGTGCCATCGGGCATGGTGGCGATGCCGTCCTCTGTCTTCAGCCCGGGGAAGTCGTAGTCTTCGAAAACCACGCCCTTTCCACGGAGTTCGGCGACTGTGGCGGCAAGGTCATCCACGTTCCAGCCCATCTGGGTGTTCTTGGCTGTTCCGGCGTTGGCAGTTTGGTAAACGAAGAATCCCGTGCCATCTCCGCACCTGTATTGAAGGTTGTCGTCGTCGTCCGGATTGTCGGGTTCGAGGCCGAGCTTTTCGCTGTAGTACGCGCGGGCCCGGGCAATGTCCGATGCTGGCAGGACGGCAGCCACTTGCTGATCTTTGAGCATGATTCTCTCTTTCCGGCTCTCCTCCCGGAACGAACTCTACTCCTGCGCCGACGCGAAGCAATCGGCAAACGGCACCTGTTTAACCGCCTGCGCAGTATGGGACAGGAAGCCGCATAGACTGGCGGCATGCCGATCATTCCTGAGGACAAAGACTGGACGTGGGTGCTCGCCGAGCCCTGCCCCGAATGTGGATTCGATGCTTCGACGGTCACACCAGCGACCGTGCCCGGAAGTGTCCGGAGCATGCTTCCGCGGTGGCGTTCGGTCCTCAAGCGGGAGGATGCGGCAACCCGGCCCAATGACCACACATGGTCCCCCGTGGAATACGCGTGCCACGTCAGGGATGTCTTCGAGCTGTTTGGCCAGCGCTTGAACCTGATGCTCACGCAGGAAAATGCGGCCTTCGACAACTGGGACCAGGACCAGGCAGCCATCGATGGCGACTACGGATCCTCCGACGCCGGCCAGGTCGCCGACGAACTGGTCACCGAAGGCGAGCAGGTGGCTGAGTCGTTCGCACGCGTAGTCCAGGATGAATGGGAGCGGACCGGCACGCGGAGCAACGGCTCGTCCTTCACGGTCCTGACGTTTTCGCAGTACTTCCTGCACGACGTCGTCCATCATTTGCACGACGTCGACGGCTGAAGGCCAGCGCTACAACCGCTTCTCCCACGTAATGCTCCGGTTCACCGGCCTGTAACCCATACCCACGTACAAACCGAGCGCTCCCGTGGGATTCGCCGAGTCCACATCCAGCGAGGCAATGTCCATGCCGTCCACCGCGAACCTGCGCATGGCATCGGCCAGCAGGGCCTGGGCGATCCCCCTGCCGCGGAATTCGCGCCGGACACCGAGCAGTTCCGTGTAGCCCTCGGTGAAACCGCGGTCAGCGGCAGCATCGGGGTCGAAGCTGGCCAACTGGTATCCCGCCACCGTCCCCGAGGCCGTGTCGATGGCCACCGTGCTCCAGTCGTGCCGTGCCGTGGGCTCTTCCATGGTGAATCGCCAGGATTCCCGGTCCCGAGGTTCACTGCCCCAGTGGTCCCTGAACGCATCGTTGTGTGCCAAACGGACCTGCTCGTGCAACGTGGAGTCCAAGGTCCGCAGTTCAAGTCCCGGAGGGAGCTGCGCCAGGGGCGCGGGAACCGACAGTGGACGGTGCATCTCATTGAACCAACGCACAGCCGCATAGCCGCGCGATTCCAGCAGCGCCGCCTGGTGCCGGTGCTGCTCCTCCGTCCGCACCCGAAGCCGGGGCGGTGACGCCAGGTGCCCTGCCCCGGCGTCCGCGGCGAACCGATTGATGGTCCGCGCTTCCTGCCAGGCCAGGACGGCCGTGCCGATCCCCCGGCGCTGCCAGCCAGGATCGACGCAGCCCATGGCGGTGGCCTTGTCCCCGTCCGGGTTCTTGGTGATGCGGCCGTAGGCCCGGGCCACACCGTCGCTGTCGAGGCCCAGGAGCGTGCTGGTCCGTGCATCGTTGGTGGTTGACTCAAGGATGTGGAGCAGGTCGCCGGACTTCTCGAACCACGCAGGATGCTCGACGGCGGCCGTGCGGGCGATCAGTGCGGCCCAGTTATCGAGCTGGTCCACGCTGGCGGCTTGCCACCGCAGGCCCGTTGGCTCGGCTGCCGGCATGTCGTCGTGCGGCGGAACGTTATGAGGGTGCTCTTCGGCCATGCCAACAGGCTACTGAGGAGTGTGGCGGGTCACCAGTTCAGCTGCGACCCTGGACTTGACCTGCAGCTCCAACCGGGCATCACCGGCATAGATGTCCGCTGGATTGTGCGTCACCAGCACTACCGTGACATCCCGGAGTCCGTGCCGAAGGGTCGCCATCATGTCGCGCGCGGAGGCTGCATCCAGGTGCGCAGTCGGTTCATCGAGCAGCAGCACGTGCGCCCCTGTCAGGAGTGTCCTGGCCATGGCAAGCCGCTGCCGTTCACCTCCGCTGAGGAAGGCCCCGCCGGGACCGATCCTTGTATCCAGCCCCTCCGGCAGGCCACTAACCAAGGAATCCAACCCCACGTCCGCAAGGGCCTTGCGCATCTCAGCTTCATCCGGCTTGTCTCCCGAGGGCCTGGCCAGGAGGAGATTGCCGCGGATGGTGGAGTCGAAGAGGTGTGCTTCCTGGGGACACCATGCGGCGCTCCCGGTTAGCCGGACACTCCCCGAGGACGGTCGGAGGAAACCGAGCAGGACCGACAGCAACGTGGACTTGCCCGACCCCGACGGTCCGGTGACGGCGAGCCACCGTCCGGGCGCAGCCTCGGCGGACAGCGCGGAGAAGACCTCAGGGCCGCCCGGCCAGGCCGCGGAGACGTCCATCAGCTCGAGTCCCGGGCCGCCGTCCCGGTCGGGCAGCGGGTGGATGCCGCCGTCGTCGGCTTGCCCGGGCCTGGTTGCGTCCAGCGCTCCTGAGCCGGCCACCCGCCGCAGGACGGCTGCGAGCGCAGGGGCTTGGCGGATGGCCGGCACCACTCCGGCGTATGGTTCCACGAGGGCGAGTTGCATGAGGAC
Organism: Paenarthrobacter sp. NPDC089988; assembly: GCF_044748465.1. Lineage (NCBI taxonomy): Bacteria > Bacillati > Actinomycetota > Actinomycetes > Micrococcales > Micrococcaceae > Paenarthrobacter > Paenarthrobacter sp. NPDC089988. Next base: position 135,462 of record NZ_JBIVGD010000012.1, on the reverse strand, counting down.
GATCACGGCCACCAAGGCGGGGTTGACTGTACCGTCCAGGGACGGCGCGGAGCCCAGGACTCCGGTCCACAACGCGGCCAGCGAGCAGGCCAGCACAATGGTGGCCTGGCCCAGCCCCTCGGCCCATGCGGACCGTTGCGCGGCGAGGGTGGCTTCACGGTCCTGCTCCTTGAGCGCCTCCAGGACGGGCCCCGCCACACCGTTGGCGGCGAGTTCGGCGCGCGCTTCCAGTGCCGCTGCGGTTCCGCGCAGGATGGTGGCGTGCAGTTTCTGTTCCGCCGCCGCGGCATTGCGGTCAGCGAAAAGTGCAAGCAACGGAGCCGCCACCAGGCCGAAGGCGGCCGCCAAGAGGGTGGCCGGCAGTGCGGCGGGCAGCACCAATGCGGTGGCGATGATGGCGCCGGCCGCAACGCCTGCGGCTGCCAGGGGCGGAAGAACCACCCGGGGAAGAAGGTCCCGGAGGGTGTCGATGTCATCCACCACCGAACCCAGGACGTTTCCGCCCTGCAGCAATCTGCGCAGGGCCAGTGCGCGGCGGCTCAACGCCGCCCACAAGGAGCCACGCAAACGGCCCATCGCCGCGAACACGGCATCGTGGGTCAGCAGCCGTTCGGTGTACCGGAGCACGGCCCGGCCAATGCCGAAGAAGCGGACCCCCACGATCGCGCCCAGCAGGTAGAGGATGGGTGGTTGTTCGCTTGCCCGGATAATGAGCCATCCGGACAAACCGGACAACGCCACCGCGAATAGGGCGGCAAGTACGCCCACCCCGGCGGCTCCGGCGAATTTCCAGCGGACCGGCCTCAGGACGGAGCCCAGGGACGCCAAAATCGCCGTCCGACCGGTACCGGAAACACCGTTGCGCGCTTTCGCGGTGACGTCCGCCCCCAGGTCCCCCGTTCCGCTGGCAGACAACAGGGGTTCCGGCACCTGGGCCGCACGTTCGCCGGCCCGCCCCAGGGGGACGGTGTGGTCGGCGAGCCGTCGCGTCGCGGCGTCATGGGCCACCAGGATCACCGTGGCACGGCCGCGTAAGGACCCGATGACGGATCGCACCACGGCTGCTGACTGTTGGTCCAGGTGGGCCGTTGGTTCGTCCAGGAGCAGCAACGTGGCTCCTGACTCAAGGCGTGCGAGCCCACGCGCCAAGGCAACCCGACGCAGCTCCCCTGGGCTCAGTTCCGCCGGGTGCTTGCCTGCCAGATGTCCTGCCGCGGCCTGGTCCAGCAACCGGGAAACAATCGCCAAATCCTGCGATGCTTCGCCGAGATAGAGCAGGATTTCGTCCTGCACCGTTGCGCTCGCCATGACCGGATGCTGTGGAACCCAGGCAACGGTCCCGGCACCCGCAACGGTGCCGGCCACGGATGCGTCGGCTCCGTTGCCCACCAGGCCGGCCAGGACGGCCAGGACAGTGGTCTTGCCTGCACCGCTTGGACCGTCCAGGGCGGTAACCCGCCCCGCTGGCGCGGTGAACGTCAAAGGCCCGACGGCGGGTCCCGGCCTTCCCGCGTAGCCCACCACCAGATCGGTAACCACGACGTCGGCCGGCCCGGACATACCGGGACGGTCACCGGTGACGGGGATGCTGGCGGGGGCGGCCAGCACGGCGTTGGTGGTTTCGAGGGCCTCCCGCCCGTCGTCGCTGGCGTGGTGGGCGGTACCGAGCTCGCGGAGTGGCAGATAGCAGTCGGGCGCAAGGATCAGGGCCAGGAGTCCTGCTTCGAGGGCCATGTGCCCACCCACCAGCCGCACGCCGATGAACACTGCCACCACCGCCACGGAAATCGTGGCGATGAGTTCAAGGGCCAGGGCTGAAAGGAACGCGGTACGCAGTGTGCCCATGGTCCGGGACCGGTACTGCTCGGAGATGTCTTCCAAGGCGGCGCGCTGGTCGCCTGCCCTTCCCAGGCCCACCAGGACGGGCAGGCCCTTGGCCAACTCCAGGATGTGGCCGGACAGGGTGCGCAGCGTGGCTTGGGCCTCGCGGACCTTGTCCTCGGTGTGCCGCCCAATGAGGACCATGAAAAGCGGCACCAAAGGCACGGTCAGGACGATGACCACAGCACTGACCCAGTCCGCCCAGAGAATCCTCGCGCCCACCAACAGGGGTATGGTTGCGCAGTTGACCAAGGCAGGGAGGTACTGCGTGTAGTAGTCGTCCAGGGCGTCCAGGCCCCGGGTGGCGAGAATGGCCAGTCCGCCATCGTTGACCCTGGCACCTGTGGAGGCTCCGCCGTCGGTCAGTGCTTTGCGCAGGAGTTGCGCACGCAGTTCCTCTTTGACGCCCAGGGCGGCACGCCGGGACGCTATGCCCTGGCCCCACACGGCGAAGGACCTGAGCACTGCACCCGCGGCACCCCACACCAGGCCGCCATGCCAGTCAGCTTCACCTCCGGCAAGGCCCGCGAGCATCCCGGCCACGGCTTGGGCCATCAGCACCAGGGCCAGTGCTTTGAGTGCAGACAGGACGCCTGTTCCGTAGAGAGCGGCGCGGGTTGCAGGACCGGAGGGGAACACGGGTTTCATGGAGGGCTAGACTCCTGGGCTGGAGGCGTTACCGGGCTGCTGCCGATCCTGCTGGGGACCCGCGTTCAGCAGCACCTTGGATGCGATGGCGGGCAGGAAGCCGTGGGCCTCGGGAATGTGCGAAGAGCTGACCCGCCGCCGGAAGACCCAGTACGTCCAGGCCTGGTATGCGATGACCAGCGGAAGGCCCACCGCCGCCACGACGCTCATCAGGCCCAAGGTGTAGTCCGAGGATGAGGCGTTGGAGATGGTCAGGTTGAAGGCAGGATCAAGGGTGGACGGGATGACCACAGGGAACGCTGCCCCGAAGATTGAGGCGGTAGCGCACACAACGAACGCCCCGGTGGCCCCGAACGCCCGCCCCTCGGAACCCTTCCGGGCCCACAACCATGCCAGTACCACGGCCGCCACGCCGGCAACCACCAGCACCCAGGTCCACGGCTTTCCGCTCAGGAACTGCACGGCAACCATCCACCCGAGCAGGGGCAATGCGGCCACGGCAACCAAGCGCACGAACCAGCGGCGCGCCCGGTGCCGCACTTCGCCGTCGGTCTTCAAGGCGAGGAATGCCAAGGCATGCACCAGGGCGAACGCCACCACAGCCAGGCCGCCCAACAGCGCATAGCCGCTGAACCAGGCCAGCGGACCTCCAGTTCGGTCGCCGTTGGCGTCGATGGGCAGGCCCGTGGTGGTCAGTGCCAGCGCGGCGCCGATGCCGAAGGCGGCCACGAAAGAGCCCAAAGCGATGGCCCAGTCCCACCCGTTGCGCCAGCGTTCGGTGTCCACCTTGCCGCGGTATTCGAAAGCCACAGCCCTGAAGATGAGGGCCACCAGGACCAGCAGCAGGGGCAAGTAAAGCGTGGAGAACAAGGACGCGTACCAGAGCGGGAAGGCCGCGAAGGTCGCTCCGGCCGCCGTCAGCAGCCACACCTCGTTTCCGTCCCATACGGGTCCGATAGTGTTCAACAGCACGCGTCGGTCCGTGTTGTTCCGGGCAAAGAGCTTCATGAGCATCCCGACGCCCAGGTCGAAGCCTTCGAGGAAGAGGTAGCCGGTCCACAACACAGCGATGGCCACGAACCAGATTGTAGGCAACAGTTCCATTGGTGGTTTCCTCTGTCTCTAGTAGGCGAAGGCCAGCACGTCGTCGCGCTTGTCCGGGGCGGAAGAGTCATGGTCGTCGCCGTCGTCCTTGCCGTGGGCCAGTTCCGGCATGGCGGAAGCGACACCGCCTCGGACGTACTTGACCAGCAGCTTGACCTCCACCACCAGGAGTACGGCGTAAATGGCAGTCAGGACCACCAACGAGCCCATGATTTCGCCGGCGCTTACGCCCGGGGAGACGGCGGCGGCCGTGAACATGAACACTTGGTCGATGCCGTTCATGTCCGGGTTCGGTGCCACCACGAAGGGCTGCCGGCCCATCTCGGTGAAGATCCATCCGGCCGCATTTGCGCCAAACGGAGCAAGGATGCCAAACACTGCCAGGCGCATGAGCCACCGGGATTCGGGAACAACTCCCTTGCGGGTCACCCAGAGGGCAAGAAGGGCTGCCAGAGCAGCGACGCCACCGAATCCGATCATCATGCGGAAGCCCCAGTAGGTCACTTCCATGACAGGGACATACTGGATCTCCTGGCCGGCCCGGTCACCGTACAGCGGGTTGTCCGGCAGGTGGGTGCCGTATTTCTCCTTGTACTCGCCCAGGAGGCTGTTGACGCCCTTTACCTCGGTGGTGAAGTCACCCTTGGCGAGGAAGGAGAGGATTCCGGGAACCTCGATCACCGCCACGATGTCGTCACAGTTCTTGGCCCCGAGGTTGCCCACGCTCAGGACAGAGAACCCGGTCCCGTCGTGGCAGGCGGCTTCGGCTGCGGCCATCTTCATGGGCTGCTGCTCGAACATGAGCTTTCCCTGCAGGTCGCCGGTGATGGCTGTACCGGCAAAGGAGATCATGGCCACTACTGCTCCGATCCGGAGGGAGCGCATCCAAACGGTGTAGTCGGTCTTGTCGCGGCCGGGGATGGCAGCCTCGCCCGGCACCAGCTTGCCGTCCTTGCCAACGACGTCAATGCCGTCATGCCGCCTGCGCCACAGGTGGTACCAGGCGATGCCCAGCAGGAAGGCCCCGGCCACGCCCAGCGCCCCGAAGAGCGTGTGCGGAACGGCTACCAATGCCGTGTTGTTCGTGAACACCGCCCAAGCGTCCGTCATGACGGGCCGGCCATCCACCATTTCCACTCCGACGGGGTGCTGCATCCAGGAGTTGGCGACGATGATGAAGTACGCAGAGAAGATGGAGCCGATCACGGCGATCCACAGGCACGCCAGGTGCACGCCACGCTTGAGCTGCTTCCAGCCGAAGATCCACAGCCCCAGGAATGTGGACTCCACGAAGAAGGCCAGCAGTGCTTCCAGGGCCAAGGGGGCGCCGAAGACGTCACCTACGAAGCGGCTGTACTCACTCCAGGCCATTCCGAACTGGAATTCCTGCACAATACCAGTGGCCACGCCCATGATGAAGTTGATGAGGAAGAGTTTTCCCCAGAACTTGGTCATCCTCAGGTATTCCACTTTTCCCGTGCGGTACCAGAGGGTCTGGATGATCGCCACCACCAGGCCAAGCCCGATGGTGAGCGGAACCATCATGAAGTGGTAGACGGTGGTGATACCGAATTGCCAACGTGCAATTTCCAAGGCGTCCATGGCTGTCCTTTGTCCGGCGGCCCATAGCGGGTGCTTAGTTCTACGTCGCGTAGAAAACTAATCTTCTACACAGTGTAGAACAGATGCGGCAAGCTCAGTCCAATTCTTCAAGTGGCGTTACACACCCGCAAGGGGGCAGCCCGGCACCTTGCCCAGCGGTTGCTGGGGGACGCGGCGCGCCGATAGTTCTACTTCGCGTAGAATGGAGGCCTGAAAAGCGGTAGATTTATCGTGGAATGTTGGATCGTCGCGGCCTGCCAGAAGGATGGCGGGGCGCGGAAGGTAGGGACGTATAGATGGCGAGTCTTGGGGAACTGGAACGGGCAGTGATGGATCTGCTCTGGGCGGGACAAGAAGCCGCAACCGCCAACACGCTGCGTGACTTGCTGGCCCAGGACTCCGAAGCGGGGGATGGCTCCGCCGGACACCAGGGCAAGGACCTTGCCGTGACCACGGTTCTGACCGTGCTGTCCCGCCTGGAAAAGAAGGGCCTCGTGGAGCGCGAACGCGGCACGCGCCCGCACCGCTACCAGGCTGTTTCCAGCCGGGCGGACCACACGGCCGAACTCATGCACGAGGTCCTCGGTTCGGCACCCGATCGCGAAGCCGTCCTGGCCCGCTTCATTGGCTCCGTTTCAGAAAGTGAAGCCGCGACACTGCGCAAATTGCTCGGCTACAATTAGCCACTATGTTCTGGACCTCGTATCTCCTGGCGGTCCTGGCATTGATTCTCGCATGGCCTGTGCCTGTCCTTCTCTCCCGGGCACAGTGGCCGGCGCGCTCCCCGTTCACCGCCATGGTGCTCTGGCAGGCGATAGCCCTTGCCGGTGGCCTGTCGATGATCGGCGCCATGCTGGTCTACGGGCTGGAGCCCATAGGCGACACCCTGATCGCGGGGCTGAAGGGCCTGGCGGGCATGGTCTTCAACAACGCACCAACCACCGCGTTGGGGTTCTGGCACCTCTTTGCGCTCTCGGCAGCCGCCCTGCTGACGGCCCACTTGGTCTTCACGCTGTTACTGACCTATTACAAGATCGAACGGCAGCGGCGCCGGCACCGTGAATTGCTCGCCTTGCTCGCTTCCCCCTCCGCCGATGGCCCCGGGACTGTAGTCATCAACCACGACTCCCCCGTGGCTTATTGCCTCCCGGGCGGTGCCCGGTCGGTGACGGTCCTCTCGGATGGCCTCATGGCGGCCCTCGAACCGGCAGAACTCCGGGCGGTCCTCATCCACGAAAACGCCCACCTCTCCCAACGGCACGACCTCCTCCTCTGGGCCTTTGCCGCCTGGCGTCAGGCTTTGCCGTGGTTTCCCACCACCAGGCTGGCGCAGACTGCGGTCAATTCGCTGATCGAAATGCTCGCCGACGACGTCGCCCTGCGGACCGAAAGCAAGGGCACGCTCATCAAGGCAATCGCGATAGTCTCCAGCGGCTCCCCGTCGCCTGGCACCCTTTCAGCAGGCTCGCTGGCGGGAGGCAGCGGAATCATCGAGGGTGGATCCGTCAGCGCCACCGGCGGAGCTGACTCCCCACGCACGACGGCGTCACGCGTCAGCCGCCTGCTCTCGCCTCAACCACCACTCGCCAAGGGGCTGCGAACGCTGGTTCTGGTGACTTCGGCACTGTTGCTCGCGGTCCCAACCGCGCTGCTGATTGTTCCAGGATTGCTCGGCTGACCCCGGGCTTCCTGCCCCTTGGGAACAGCTACGTCAGGGTAGCCTCATAGACCAGTTCGGCAAAGCCATCCAAGTCGGCGGAGCACTGTGCCAGGCGGTCGGCGGCCTCCGAGGCCTGCGGCAATCGCAAGACATCCCGTGACTTCAGCTCCCGGAACCATCGACGCAGTCGCTCCAGGCTCTGCTCCTCTTCCTCGAGTTCTGCGAGCGTGAACTTCTTGCGCGAGATCTCCTTGGCGATCTCCTGCTCGAATTTGCCGCAGTCGGCCGCAAACTCAGCCCATTCATCGGCCCGCGCCGCCACGAACGCGTCGCGGAAGGCGGAACCTCCGTCTCCTCGCGGAACAGCATCCACAACTGTCCACGTCCCTGATCCCTTGTCAACGAGCTGCTGGACCCGGCCGAGTCCTTCCTCGAACGCGGGATGGGCGGGCAGCACCCAGGTTCCCGGTGACAGCGGCACTGCCCCGGTCTTCCGCAGCTCCCTCCACACGGCCACCCGGTGCCGCGAGGGCTGGGCCGGAACCTGCACCAAAAGCAGGATCCATGCAATGTCCTTCTCAATCACATCATCGAATGTATCACCTGTTACATTGACTGCTGTGAACGCCGAATCCCCCGTTTTCCACATCAGCCATCGATGGCCGCTCTACGCTGCCGGTTTCACCACAGCCTTCGGCGCCCACGCGGTGGCAGCCGGATTGGGCGCCGAAAGCGCCGACATCGGCCTCAACCTGCTGGGTTTGGGCGTCCTGCTCGCCCTCTACGACGTCGCCGAAGTTTTTCTCAAGCCGGTCTTTGGCTCACTCAGCGACCGGATCGGACCCAAGCCGGTCATCGTCGGGGGCCTCGTAGCCTTCGCCGGCGCCTCCCTTATCGGGCTGTGGGCCGAACAGCCGCTCATGCTCGCAGCTGCGAGGCTGGGGCAGGGAATGGCCGCCTCGGCATTCTCGCCTGCATCCTCGGCCAGCGTTGCGCGCCTGGCAGGCACCAGGACCGGACACTACTTTGGCCGCTATGGCTCCTGGAAGGGCTTGGGGTATGCCATCGGCCCACTGCTGGGCGCCCTCGCCATCATCACGGGTGGCTTCAGCTTGCTGTTCGGGGTTTTGGCCATGGTGGGCTTGCTGACCGCAGCCTGGGTTGCCGTGGCCGTACCACGCCTCCAGCCGCTCCCCAGGCCCCGATACACGATCCTGGACGTCTGGCGGCAAAAGCACGCAACGGTCTTTTCTTGGCCCAACGATCGTCCTGGCCGCCGGCACCGGGGCATTGGGAGCGGCCGTCGGCTTCCTTCCCGCGCTGGCAGCCAGGGAGGGACTCGGCACTGCGGGGAGCGTCGCCGTCGTCACCGTCCTGGCCATAGCCTCCGCGCTCATCCAACCGCGGATCGGAAGGCTCCGGGACCGCGGAATCCTGCACGACCGGCCCGGCATGGTGTCCGGCCTCCTGGCCATCGCAGCCGGCACGCTAACGGCAGCGCTGCTTCCCGGCCCGGCCGCCATTTACGCCTCTGCGTTGATGATCGGGGCGGGCATCGGCGTCGCGACGCCGCTGGCCTTCGCGCACCTTGCGGACTCCACACCGCCCGAGCGGCTGGGCCGCACCATGGGCTCGGCCGAACTCGGCCGGGAACTTGGCGACGCCGGAGGTCCCCTTCTGGTGGGCGGCGTCGCCGTCGCTGCCGGCCTGCCGTGGGGACTCGGTGCGCTTGCCGCCGTCGCAGCGGCAGCGTCCCTGGCCGCGCCGTCGGCAAAAGCAGCCGACGACGCCGTTCGTACCGCGCAACGCTAAGCGTCGATGCGCTCCCGATCCAGCGTCGCGGCACCGGCGATGATGAACTCCTTGCGCGGTGCCACGTCGGATCCCATCAGCAGGTCAAAGACTTCCTCGGCACGCTGCGCACTGTCGATGCCCACCTTACGCAGCGTGCGGTGCCTCGGGTCCATGGTGGTTTCGGCCAACTGCTGGGCATCCATCTCGCCAAGGCCCTTGTAGCGCTGGATCGGTTCCTTGTAGCGCTTTCCTTCCTTGGCGAGGTTGGACAGGAGCACGTGGAGCTCGGCCTCCGAGTAGGTGTAGATCATCTCGTTCGCCTTCTGGCCGGGGTTGATGACTTCAACCCGGTGCAGCGGAGGCACGGCGGCGAAGACCCTCCCCGCCTCGACCATCGGACGCATGTACCGGAAGAACAGCGTCAGCAGCAGCGTCCGGATGTGCGCGCCGTCAACATCCGCGTCGGTCATGAGGATGACTTTGCCGTAGCGGGCAGCATCGATATCAAAACTGCGGCCGGATCCTGCGCCGACAACCTGGATCAGGGCTGCACATTCGGCATTGGAGAGCATGTCCCCCACCGAGGCTTTCTGGACATTGAGGATCTTGCCGCGGATGGGCAGCAAGGCTTGGAAATCGGAGGAACGCGCCAGCTTGGCGGTGCCCAGGGCGGAATCACCTTCCACAATGAACAACTCCGAACGCGCAACATCGTCAGTCCTGCAATCGGCAAGTTTGGTAGGCATCGAGGACGTTTCCAGCGCATTCTTCCGGCGCTGGGTTTCCTTGTGCACGCGTGCTGAAATGCGCGACTTCATCTCGCTGACGATCTTTTCGAGGAGCAGCGAGGATTGTGCCTTGTCATTGCGGTTGGCAGACGCCAGCTTCGCTGAGATTTCCTGTTCCACTACCCTGGCCACGATGGCCCGCACGGCCGAGGTCCCCAGGATCTCCTTGGTCTGCCCCTCAAACTGCGGTTCGGCCAGTCGCACCGTCAGGACTGCCGTCAACCCGGCCAGGACATCGTCCTTCTCGATTTTGTCGTTGCCGGCCTTGAGCTTGCGTGCGTTGGCCTCCACCGCTTTGCGGAACGTCTTGAGCAGTGCCGCCTCAAACCCTGCCTGATGGGTTCCGCCCTTGGGAGTTGCGATGATGTTGACGAAACTGCGCATGGTGGTGTCGTAGCCGATGCCCCAGCGCAGCGCAATGTCCACTTCGCAATCACGCTCCACTTCGGCGATCTTGCTGTGGCCGTTCTCGTCAAGCACGGGAACGGTCTCCTTGAACTTTCCGGATCCGTGGAGGCGCCAGACATCCGTCACGCCGGAGTCGGCGGCAAGGAAATCGACGAACTCGGAAATTCCGCCATCGTGGTGGAAGACTTCCTCATGCACGCCGGCCTCACCGGGGGTGCCTGGCAGTTTGCGTTCGTCGCGGACGGTGATTTTCAGTCCCGGTACAAGGAACGAGGTTTGGCGGGCGCGGGCAACCAGGTCCTCATAGGAGAACCGGGCATCAGGCGTGAAGATCTGCCGGTCCGCCCAGTAGCGGACGCGGGTTCCGGTGACTCCCCGCTTGGCCTTGCCGACGACGTCAAGCACCGAGCCCTCCACGAACGGCTCAAACGCCGACTCTGGGCCGCTCTTCGCGCCCGAATCCTGGAAACGCCCCGGCTCGCCCCGACGGAAGGACATCTGGTAGGTCTTGCTGCCGCGGTCCACCTGGACGTCCAATCGGCTTGACAAAGCGTTGACCACAGAAGCGCCGACACCGTGCAGGCCACCCGATGCAGTGTAGGACCCGCCGCCGAACTTACCGCCCGCGTGCAGCTTGGTGAAGACCACCTCGACGCCGGTCAGGCCCGTCTTGGGTTCCACGTCAACCGGGATGCCACGGCCATCGTCATGGATTTCCACCGAGTTGTCCGCGTGCAGGATGACCTTGATGTCGTGGCCGAATCCTGCAAGCGCCTCATCCACCGCGTTGTCGATGATTTCCCAGAGGCAGTGCATGAGGCCACGGGAGTCCGTGGAACCGATGTACATGCCCGGGCGCTTGCGGACAGCTTCAAGGCCCTCAAGGACAGAAAGATGCCGGGCGTTGTATTCAGAACTCGGTGCCACTCGCGGTGTGCTCCTTCGGGGTATATCTCAGGGTGTTTCCAGCAGTGTTTGTATCCGCCAAAATCAAGGCAAACTCTGCCCATACTAGGGTAGCCGCCGGCGCCGCCGGGAACCGTTTGCCACTCCCGTAAGCGGCACGGCGGTCCCGTTACGTTACGCACATGTGATACGCGGACAGCGAAAGTGATCCATCCTTGCCATGGTTCTGCTTCGAATACTGGTTATATGGATGTACAGAACTACTAAGGAGGCCGACATGACAACAGCAGTTGCAGACCGCACGCTTAACGCAGCTGACCGATGCGATCGTTGCGGGGCTCAAGCATATGTCCGCGTTGTACTCGAGTCCTCCGGCGGTGAGCTGCTTTTCTGCGGCCACCACGCCCGCGCAGTTGAGGCCACGCTCCGGCCCCTGACCTCCGACTGGCACGATGAGACCGAACGCCTCAACGAGAAGGCACCCGTTCCGGTCGACTAGCAAGGACAACACACCGCAGCAGGGTCTCTCCCACCAGGGAGGGACCCTGTTCTTGTTAACTGGCCTGCCCTGGACGACAGTGTCCCCAGCCTGGGGATCGATCGTGGAGGGCATGGATGCCCCAAGTAGCTGGCACTTGTGGTTGTTCCCAGCGCTGGGAACAACCACAAGTGCCAGTCAGATGGGTGCGCCTCGCCGCCCCGGGGCTTAACAACAGCAGCCCTGCCGGATGTCCGGCAGGGCTGTTGTTCACTTCCAGCGGTTCTTAGTCCAGGTAGTCCCGCAAGACCTGCGAGCGGGACGGGTGCCGCAGCTTGGACATGGTCTTGGATTCGATCTGGCGGATACGTTCACGCGTAACTCCGTAGACCTTGCCGATTTCGTCTAAAGTCTTCGGCTGGCCATCAGTCAAGCCGAATCGCATGGCCACAACACCGGCTTCACGCTCGGAGAGCGTGTCCAGTACGGAATGCAGCTGCTCCTGGAGAAGCGTGAAGCTCACGGCGTCCGCCGGAACAACGGCCTCCGAGTCCTCGATCAGGTCACCGAACTCCGAGTCGCCGTCTTCACCCAGCGGAGTGTGCAGGGAAATCGGCTCGCGGCCGTACTTCTGGACTTCCACAACCTTCTCCGGGGTCATGTCCAGTTCCAGAGCCAGTTCTTCCGGCGTGGGTTCGCGTCCGAGGTCCTGCAGCATCTGGCGCTGCACGCGGGCCAGCTTGTTGATGACTTCAACCATGTGGACCGGGATACGGATGGTCCGCGCCTGGTCGGCCATTGCGCGGGTGATGGCTTGTCGGATCCACCACGTGGCGTACGTGGAGAACTTGAAGCCCTTGGTGTAGTCGAACTTCTCCACGGCGCGGATAAGGCCCAGGTTTCCTTCCTGGATCAAGTCCAGGAAGAGCATGCCGCGGCCGGTGTAGCGCTTGGCCAAGGACACGACGAGACGCAGGTTCGCCTCAAGCAGGTGGTTCTTGGCGCGCTTGCCGTCGTGGATAACGAACTCCAGCTCGCGCTTGAGCTTGGGGTCCATGGATCCGTCATCGGCAGCAATCTTCTCTTCGGCAAAGAGGCCGGCTTCGATCCTGAGCGCGAGGTCGACTTCCTGCTCTGCGTTCAGCAGTGCTACCTTGCCGATCTGCTTCAGGTAGTCCTTGACGGGGTCTGCGGTTGCCCCGGCGGACATGACCTGCTGGACGGGGGCGTCGTCGTCATCAGCATCGGAATAGACAAAGCCGGAACCAGTGGGGGCAGGCTTGTCCTTGCTGGCAGGAGCACCCTCCTCTTCAGCCTCGTCGTCGCCGACTTCCACTTCCTCAGCTGCCGAGGGATCGAATTCTTCGTCCTCGACTTCCACATCGTCAGAGTCGTCTTCGGCGTCTGAAGACTTGTTGGCAGCCTCGGCCGCGGCCTTGGCACCGGGCTTGGGTCCACGCTTCTTGGGTGCAGGCTTGTCAGGGTTTCCCTCTGAAGCCTTGTTGGCAGCACGAGTCGCCGCGCTCTTTGCCGAAGCCGCCTTCTTTTCCTCAGCGGACAGTTCGGCCTGGGCGGCGGGTTCCTTCTCGACGGAAGACGGGGTCACAGAAAACCTTTCTAGCGGCGGTCTGTGGAATCACCATGTGGGCAACACCACTATGACCCTGTCAAGTCCGCGATTATTTTCAAATGCAATCGCCGTCCGCAGGGTCTCTAGGTACAACTGCCGACGCCGCCGAAATGTTCCCCAATATGGGGGCCACCCGGGCATTCAAACGCGGACCCAACCGGGTCTCGGCATCCATTGTCTCACGATTTTGCGAATCCCACGCGTAGCGGGCCGGTCTCGGGCCTATTTCCTGCCCGCAACGTAGGTGCCCCACGCCGAGTCAGGACGCCGGGCCCATCCGCTGACCGTGCCTTGGCCCAGGATCTCGTCGAGGAGTTCGGCCAGCCTGTATCCGGGCTGGGCGGCCAGGGCGCGGTCCAGGCAGGCATGGGCGAACGAACCACTCCCCTTGCACCAGGCGATCCATCCTTGGAGGGTCAGTGCAGCCGCCGCGGCCTCGCTCTCTTCTTCGTCGAAGCTCAGGAAGGACAACACCCGCTGCAGGGCGTCGAGGAGCGGCCAATCGGGAATGCCGGGTTGCACACCCAGGAGCACCTCTCCGTAGGAGAAGAGCCCCCCATGGCCCGAATCCAGGGACGGCTGTGGCACTTCTGACTCTCCGGCCACCCTGCCTCTTCCGCCCGTGCCGAAAGCTGTTCCGGGCCAACCGCACGGATCATGGCCTGCCCGCAAACCAAGTTCGCGTGGATCAAAGGGCAGCGACGGTGAGACATCGTCGTCGAAGATGCTGAAGGCCTCCGCCCCGGCCTTCGCAGATCGCACCCCGGCCGCCGCCATGACCATGATGGCGTCCCGCCACGGTGGTACGGCAAGGCTCGCCCGCAGGAAGCCCACCACTTCGTCGGCGGCCGGCCCCTCGAACCCCTGCACCTCCCCCGCACCGTCCAGGCTTGATTCGCCACGCGCCCACGGTCTGTCCAGGATCTGGAGCCAGGCATCCATGACGGCATCCAGGCACAGCCGGCTGCGCCATGCACCAGTGAACTGGCCCTCGAATTTCAGCTCCGCCTCAAGCACGCCCTCAGGTGCTTTCCCTGGCAGCGCGAGCCTGGGCGGGTCCACCCGGCTCTGCGGCGACGAGCCCACGCTGCTTCCGCGGTAAACCATCTCGGCGTTGATCCGGCTGTTCCGGATCTGGTCTACTGGCAGGCCCGGGACCGGACAGCAGTCCGCGTCTGTACAGAAAGCACTGCGCCAATAGTCGTCTCCCACCAGCCACGCTTCCCGGACGCAAAGCCCCACAGTCTCGAGAGCCTGCTGCAAGGCCACCAACACCGGCATGGCGTGGCACACCACCGAGCCGTCGTCCCAACCGGCACTGTCATACAGGGCAAGGACCACACCATCCGCATGTTCGTCGGCGAGGAGGTGGTTCCGTACGTACTCCGCAAAGGCTGCCCGGACGCGCGGCGAGTTTGACGTGGGAAGGTCCACCCGAAGGGTAGCTCCGAAAGTCTTCTCCTGCATGGTGATGGCTACCAGGCTGTCCTGTGGCCAGTAGCCGAGCAAATGCGGAATGTAGCCCAGGACGTCTTCGGGCCGGTAGATGTTGAGGGTCTCGTTGCTGGTCATGCTTCAAGCTTGGCCAGCGCGGAGTGGACCGCACAGCCGCCTCTTGGCGTATGTGGAAAAGGGCTCTTGGGGAAGACCAGTGAAGCTGGCTGCTAGGTATCGCCAGGGTGGGTGGAAGCCTGGCGCGCTGTACGCCGCCGCTCAATCCGCTCACGGCGTTGCTTGGCCAGCGTTGCCACCAACGGGGCAACATGGATGCCGTGCGCCGCCATCTGGCGGCGCACCTTGCGCCGGGTCAAGAGGATCAACACCGTGCCCAGCGCGAGGAGCACGAACTGGATGCTCAAAGCGATCCGGAACGGGGCCAGTCCGTACAAGACACCGTTGGAAAAGCCACTGGCATTCAGGACGTCCAGCACCAGGCCGATGAGGTAGATCGCCACGAGCGCCGCGATAAATCCTCCGACGTTGACGATTCCCGTTGCGGTCCCGATTCTGTGCGAGGGATTGAAGGTCCTGGCAAAGTCGAAGCCGATCATCGAGCCGGGACCTCCGACGGCCAACACCACCACGAGGACTACGAGCAGCCAGAGCGGCGCCCTCTCGGGCAGCACGAGGACCGCCGCCCACACCAGCGCAGTGGCCAGGGTTATCAGAAGGACCATCGCCGAACGCCTCATGGGGTGCTTGGAGACGAACCGCCCCACGCCCGGTCCCGAAACAATGGCCGTGGCTACAAACAACGCCATCAGCGCAGAAACCGTGGTTGCGTCCAGCCCCTGGGCCGAAAGAAGGAAGGGGTAGCCCCAGGTCATGGCAAACAGGTTTCCGCTGAACTGGACTGTGAAGTGGCTCCACAGCCCAAGCCTCGTCCCGGGCTGCTTCCATGCCCGCGACAAGGAAACTCCCGTGGCCCTGAGCCCCTGGGAGGTGTCCCTGGGCGGGTGGCCCGGAGGAGCATCCCTCAACAAGACAAGGACAAGGACGACGGCGAGCACGGACAGTGCCGCCAGTGACAGGAAGGCCGGGGTCCACCCCGCGGAATGCAACAGCAGCGCGAACGGCACCACGCTGAACAACTGGCCCAATTGACCGCACATGCCGGTCAGCTGCGTCACCAACGGAACGCGTGCCGGAGCGAACCACAAGGGCACCAGCCGGATAACCGAAATAAAGGTCATGGCGTCTCCCGCGCCAACCAACACCCTGCCCAGGACTCCACCGGGAACGCTGTCCGCGAAGGCCAACTGCAATTGCCCCAAGCCCATCAGGACCGCGCCACCGGCAACCATCACCCGGGAACCGAACCGGTCCACCAGGACACCCACGGGAATCTGCAAACCCGCGTAGACCAACAATTGCAGGACGGTGAAGAAGGATACCGCGGCGGCGCTGGCGTGGAACCGCTCGGTGGCTTCCAGCCCGGCAACGCCGAAGGAGGTGCGCTGCGCCACAGCCACGAGGTAGGCGAACACGCCAATTGTCCAGATGAGCCAGGCGCGGGGAGAATTCACTCCTTAATTATGCCTGTCATCAGATCAAAGCTGATTTATTGAGGCGCGTCCTTACGGGCGAGGTAGGCCTCCACCGCAGCACCGAGATCCTCCGCATTGGGAAGTTCATCATTCTCGTCCGCCAGGAGGGAACGTCGCACTACGCCCTCGGACTTCTCGTCGTACCGGGCTTCCAAATTCGAAACCACGGCCTGCACTTCCTCCGACGATTCGATCTGTTCCGCAATTTGCCGGCTCACCTCCCGGCCGGATTCGCGCAACCGGTCGGTGGGCAGCATCAGCGACGTTGCCGCTCCCAGGTACTCCAAGCCAGCAACGGCCGCTTGCGGGTACTCCGCTTCGGACAAGTAGTGTGGGACATGGATGACGTAGCCTGCAACGTTGCGTTCGGCTTCGGTGAGCCGCAGCTCAAGGATGTGTCCGATCGCGGCAGGAACCTCCACCGTTGGTTTCCAGCTGGAAATGCCCTCGATGAGTTCGGGACGGTTGCCATGGACCGTAACGCCCACGGGCCGCGTGTGGGGAACAGGCATCGGAATCGAGTGGATCCAGGTCACGAGGTTCACGTCGAGCTTTTCCACAATGCCCACAACGGCCCTGGAGAAGCGCTCCCACTGCAGGTCAGGCTCGAACCCTGCCAGCAGGAGGAAGGGCTGTCCGAGTCCGTCGGTCAGCTTGTACAGTCCCAGGCGCGGCGGCTGGTAATCCTGCAGGTGGTCCTCTACGAAGGTGATGTGGGGCCGCCGGGAGCGGTAGTCGATCAACTGGTCGGCGTCGAACATCGCCACCACTTCGGCGTCAAGCTGGTCAAGCAGTTCCGCATTGATCTGCCGGACCACATGTCCGGCGTCCGCGAAACCGGTAAAGCCCATCACCATGTTCAGTCCACGCAATTCGGGGCTGTGGAAAATCTCGATGTTGCTCGCGTAGAGCGCCTCGGGGTCCAGGAGGGAGCCGGATATCCGTTCAAACACGGCATGTTCCTTTCACAGTGGCAAAGTTCGGGGCCCGGCCAACGCATGGATTCGCGTGGAATCCGTGCAGGGCAAGGACCGGTCTTGAAGGTCCGTTGTAGATACAACGCAGCACGTCGAGTGGGCATTCCTGCCACCCGGTGTGCCGCAAGTCTCATTTAATTGCTCTCCGCAGCCTGCGAGAGACTACGATCGAAATGGGCCGGCGCCCTTTCACTACGCTGGTCCCGAAGACCAAGGCCGCCGTCGCAACAAGACGCCGGGCGCGTACCGGAGCAGGGCGCCAAACATGCAGCCCTGCCATGCAATGCAGAGAGAAGTGAGGACACATCCTCGTGGTCAAGACTACTGACATCCTCCTCGGCGTGATCGCCAAGGATCTGAAAAAGTCCCCCAGCGACGCCCTCGTGGTGGGCGTGGCGCAAGGCGCCGACGGCCCGGTGCTGCTGTCCAATCCCCTCAGCGCCAAAGCCGCCGAGTCCATCACCGGATCCCTGAAAGTCCTGGGCATCACGGGCGCGGCCGACCAGGTGCACCGCCTGCCGGGGCTTCCGGAAACCGGCTCGGAAATCCTCGTCCTCGCCGGCGCAGGAAAGACGTCCGACGGCGGCCGCCTCACCGAAGAGGCGCTGCGTCGCGCTGCGGGTTCGGCTGTCCGCCAACTCGCCGGCCTGTCCACGGTAACGCTCGCGTTCCCGGCATCCACAGTGGCCGAAGTCGCAGCCGTGGCCGAAGGTGCCGCCCTTGGTTCCTACTCGTACACCGAGCACCGCTCTAGCCAGGACGGCTTGAAGGCACCCGTCAGCAAAGTCCTCCTCTACACGGAGGTCGCCGCAAAGGAAGCACAGCCCGTCCTGGACCGTGCCACCGTCCTGGCCCGCGCCGTTAACGCTACGCGCACCCTGGTCAACCAACCCCCGAGCCATCTCTTCCCTGAATCGTTCGCCGACTCCGCCAAGGACCTTGCCAAAGGCCTGCCTGTCAAGGTCACCGTGTGGGACGAAAAGCGCCTGGAAAAGGAAGGCTTCGGCGGTATCCTCGGCGTCGGCAAGGGCTCTACCCGCCAGCCCCGCCTGGTCAAGGTGGAGTACGCCCCGGCCAAGGCCACCAAGAAGATCGCGCTGGTGGGCAAGGGCATTACTTTCGACACCGGTGGCATCTCGATCAAGCCGGCCCTCGGCATGGGCGACATGAAGAGCGACATGGCCGGTGCCGCCGTCGTTCTTAACACTGTCCTGGCCATCGCCTCTCTCGGGCTGCCCATTAAGGCAACTGCCTGGCTTTGCATCGCGGAGAACATGCCTTCCGGCGCAGCGCAGCGGCCCGCCGATGTCCTCACGGTCTACGGCGGCAAGACCGTCGAGGTCCTCAACACCGACGCCGAGGGCCGCCTGGTCATGGCCGACGGCCTTGTCGCCGCCAGCCTGGAGGCCCCGGATGCCATCATCGACGTCGCTACGTTGACAGGCGCCCAATTGATCGCCCTGGGCCTGCGGACCGCGGGCGTGATGGGCTCGGACTCCGTGACCGCCGCCCTCAAGTCCGCAGCAGACCGTGCCGGCGAACTGGTGTGGCCCATGCCCCTCCCCGAGGAGCTGCGTCCCAGCCTGGATTCGCAGGTTGCGGACATCGCGAACATCGGCGAACGCAACGGCGGCATGATGACCGCAGCCGTCTTCCTGCGCGAGTTCGTCGGAAAGAACGGCAACGGTGAACAAATCCCGTGGGCCCACGTGGACATCGCCGGACCGTCCTTCAACAACGGCAGCCCCTACGGCTACACACCCAAGCAGGGAACCGGCTGCACTGTCCGCACCCTGGTGGCCTACGCGGAAGACCTCCTGACGACTTCCGCCTAGGCGTTCCTGCCCTCCACCGAGGCACGGGCGGGCCTTCCCGGACCACGTCCGGAAGCCCGCCCTGCCGCGGAATTATGCGGCGTGTAGGGCTGTGTCACAAGTGAACGTGAGTCTCGACACAAGCGCTCCACAAACGCCCGCAGAGGGTGGAGCATGGGTAGGTGGTTCGCTAAGGTGAACTCGATAGTCACAAATGCAAGAGAACTTACGTGCTGGCATAATCACGGCAGAACAAGTTCCAAAGACCCGATGACACGCAGTCCCGTGTCATCATTCACGCGAGGGAGCGTTTAAGTGGCCGATCAGGCAACTGCGCAAGAATTCGACATCCTGGTACTCGGTGGCGGCAGCGGCGGCTACGCCACGGCGCTGCGGGCCGTACAGCTTGGGTTCACCGTTGGCCTTGTGGAAAAGGCAAAGCTCGGCGGAACCTGCCTCCACAATGGCTGTATCCCCACCAAGGCACTCCTGCACTCGGCCGAACTGGCCGACCATGCACGCGATTCCGCCAAGTACGGCGTGAACGTGACCCTGGACAGCATCGACATGTCCGCCGTGAACGCCTACAAGGACGGCATCATCGCCGGTAAGTTCAAGGGACTCCAGGGACTCATCAAGTCCAAGGGCATCACCGTCATCGAAGGTGAAGGCAAGCTCCAGGGCAACAACACCGTCGTGGTGAACGGTACGGCCTACACCGGCAAGAACATTGTCCTAGCCACGGGCTCCTACTCGCGCTCACTTCCCGGACTGGAAATCGGCGGCAAGGTCATCACCTCGGACCAGGCCCTCACCATGGACTACATCCCCAAGAGCGCGATCGTGCTCGGCGGCGGCGTCATCGGCGTCGAATTCGCTTCCGTGTGGAAGTCCTTCGGCGTGGACGTCACCATCATCGAAGGCCTCCCCTCCCTGGTTCCCAACGAAGACGCCTCGATCGTCAAGAACCTTGAGCGTGCCTTCAAGAAGCGCGGCATCAAGTTCAGCACCGGCATCTTCTTCCAGGGCGTTGAGCAGGACGAGAACGGCGTCAAGGTCACGCTGGTTGACGGACAGACGTTCGAAGCAGACCTCCTTCTGGTCGCTGTTGGCCGTGGCCCCGTCACCGCCAACCTTGGCTACGAAGAAGCAGGCCTCACCATCGACCGTGGCTTCGTCATCACCAACGAGCGCCTCCACACCGGCGTCGGCAACATCTACGCCGTCGGCGACATTGTCCCCGGCGTGCAGCTCGCCCACCGCGGCTACCAGCAGGGCATCTTCGTTGCCGAGGAAATCGCGGGCCTGAACCCCGCGATTGTCGAGGACATCAACATCCCCAAGGTCACCTACTGCGAGCCGGAAATCGCAACCGTGGGCTACACCGAGAAGCTCGCCAAGGAAAAGTTCGGCGAAGACCAGGTGCAGACCCAGGAGTACAACCTGGCCGGCAACGGCAAGAGCTCCATCCTCGGCACGGGCGGCATCGTCAAGCTCGTCCGCCAGAAGGATGGCCCGGTGGTTGGCATCCACATGATCGGCTCGCGCATTGGTGAGCAGATTGGCGAAGCCCAGCTGATCGTGAACTGGGAAGCCTACCCGGAAGACGTGGCCCAGTTGGTCCACGCCCACCCCACGCAGAACGAAGCCCTGGGCGAAGCCCACCTCGCCCTCGCGGGCAAGCCGCTCCACGGCTAAGTCTTTACCCAAGACAAACGGGCCGGGTGCACGCGGCAGAATCTGCAGCGTGCACCCTCCCGGACCAGCAGAATTCATCCGCACAAAAAGATCAATAAGGAGAACGGGGACGACATGTCTGAATCCGTTAACTTGCCCGCCCTCGGTGAGAGTGTCACCGAAGGAACCGTCACCCGCTGGCTCAAGCAGGTTGGTGACCGGGTAGAGATCGACGAGCCGTTGCTCGAGGTTTCCACCGACAAAGTAGACACCGAAATCCCTTCTCCGATCGCAGGCGTCATCGAAGAAATCCTCGTCGCCGAAGACGAGACCGCTGAGGTTGGCGCTCCCCTGGTTCGCATCGGCGATGGTTCCGGCTCTGCCGCTCCGGCCGCCGAAGAAGCACCCGCTCCGGCTGCCGAGGCTCCCGCCGAGCAGGCTGCACCGGCACAGGAAGCACCTGCTGCTGAGGCACCGACTGCCGAGGCTCCCGCCGCTTCCGGCGGCGAAGGCCACGAAGTAACCCTGCCCGCGCTTGGCGAGAGCGTTACCGAAGGTACCGTGACCCGTTGGCTCAAGGCTGTCGGCGACACCGTCGAGGTTGATGAGCCGCTGCTCGAAGTCTCCACGGACAAGGTTGACACCGAGATCCCTTCCCCGGTGGCCGGAACCCTGCAGGAAATCCGGGTCAGCGAAGACGAAACCGCCGAAGTTGGGTCCGTCCTTGCAGTAATTGGTTCCGGCGCAGCTGCTCCTGCTGCAGCTCCGGCACCGGCAGCACCCACTGCGGAAGCGCCGGTACCGTCCGCTCCTGCAGCGCCCGCCGCGGAAGCACCGGCACCCGCCGCCCCGTCCGCTCCTGCAGCGTCCGCTCCTGCAGCGCCCGCTCCTGCAGCGCCCGCCGCTGCACCGGCTCCCGCTGCCCCGGCCGCGGCACCCGCAGAGACCACGGGCTCCTCCGAGTCGGGTTACGTCACTCCCCTGGTCCGCAAACTCGCCAACCAGCACGGCGTGGACATCTCCGCCGTATCGGGCACCGGTGTTGGCGGCCGCATCCGCAAGCAGGACGTCCTTGCCGCGGCCGAGGCCAAGAAGGCCGCCGCAGCTCCGGCCCCGGCAGCTGCTCCTGCCGCCAAGGCAGCCGCACCCGTGGTTGCTTCCTCGCTCCGTGGAACCACGGAAAAAGCGCCGCGTATCCGTCAGGTCATCGCCCGCCGCATGCGCGAATCCCTTGAGGTCTCCACGCAGCTCACGCAGGTGCACGAAGTGGACATGACCAAGATCGCGAAGCTCCGCCTCAAGGCCAAGAACAATTTCCAGGCCCAGAACGGCGTCAAGCTGACCTTCCTGCCGTTCATCGCCAAAGCTGTTGCCGAGGCACTCAAGCAGCACCCCAAGCTGAACGCTGCCTACGACGAGTCCCAGCAGGAAATCACCTACCACAACGCCGAACACCTGGCGATTGCCGTGGATACCGACAAGGGCCTGCTGGTTCCGGTCATCTCCGACGCCGGCAACCTCAACCTTGCCGGCCTTGCGGGCAAGATTGCCGATGTGGCTGGCCGCACCCGTGACGGCAAGATCGGCCCGGACGAGCTGTCCGGCGGTACATTCAGCATCACCAACATTGGGTCCGTCGGCGCCCTGTTCGACACCCCGATCATCAACCAGCCGCAGGTGGGCATCCTGGGCACCGGCGCGATCGTCAAGCGCGCCGTGGTTGTTGCAGACGAAAACGGCGACGATTCCATCGCGATCCGCTCCATGATGTACCTGTCGCTGACGTACGATCACCGTTTGGTGGACGGCGCGGACGCCGGACGCTTCCTGCAGACGCTCAAGGCCCGCCTTGAAGAGGGCGCCTTCGAAGCGGACCTGGGTCTCTAGGTCCTTCAGGCGACCTCTGCTGACAAAGGCGGGGAAGGATTCCGGAAATTGCGGAATCCTTCCCCGCCTTTCGTTTTGAGTGCGCGCCTTTGCTACGACACGTAGAAACAACTGGATAAGCTGTGTCCATGAGTATTCTCTTCAGCATCCTGGTGTTCTTGCACATCGTCGGCGCAGCCATGATTGTGGGCTACTGGATCGCCACCATCAAGGAACCCACGGTGCACCCGCGCCAGCGTGACGGCGCCTTCCTGCAGCTGCTCACGGGCATCGCCATGATGGGTGTTCTTCCCCTGATGCCCGACGCAGACCCCAACTACTTCAAGCTCGGCATCAAGTTCGCCATCGGTGTGGCCGTGGCCGTTCTTGCCGTGATCGGATCCCGCAAGGTCAAGAAGGGCGAAGCCGTTTCCACGGGCCTTGCACACGGCGTAGGCGGTTTGGCGTTGGTCAACATTGCCATCGCCACGCTCTGGAACTGAATCCACTCCCATGCTCCATTGAAAAACCGCCCTGCGTCTGACGCAGGGCGGTTTTTCGTGGTTCGGAGGATCAGTCCTGGTGTCACAATCCACTAACAGCGGAATGGCCGTGCGCGGCCGTCAGCGAGTCCCTAGGATTGACACGGTGGCAGCCGGCCGGCGCCGGCCGCCGATACGCAACTACCCCAAGGAGTGGAAATGGCAGCAGTACGCACCGCACACACGGTTTGGAACGGCAACCTGATCGAGGGTTCCGGCAACACGACGCTGGACAGCTCGGGCCTCGGCACGTTCGATGTCACGTGGAAGGCCCGTACCGAGCAGTCCGGCGGCAAGACCAGCCCCGAGGAACTGATCGCTGCCGCCCACTCCGCATGCTTCTCCATGGCCTTCAGCCACGCCCTGGCAGGGGCCGGCTTCACACCGGAGGAAGTCAACACCAAGGCTGACGTGACGTTCGTTCCCGGCACCGGCATCACCGGCAGCCACTTGACTCTCAGCGCAAAGATCCCTGGAATCTCGGAGGAGGACTTCCGCCGGATCTCCGAAGAAGCCAAGACCGGTTGCCCCGTGTCGGGCGCCCTCGCCAGCATCGACATCACCCTGGATGCAACGCTCCAGGCGTAGTCACTGCGCATTACCGGAAAGGCCCCGCACCACCACTGGTTTCCAGCTGTGGTGCGGGGCCTTTCTGCGCCCTACTGCGACGGTTGCCTGCAGACGCGCATTCAGGTTGCCTGTGGCCGTGAAGGCAAGGGTCCTGGACGAACGCTGCGGTAACCTTCCCGGAGCGGAGGCCGGTCCGTTGGGAGCTCCTGGATCATTTCCTTGAGCGCCCCGATGCCGTACTCCAGCTGGGGATCCGTGCCGGCGGCGTAGGCGTGCGGCGGGAACAGCACTTCGATGTCCGGATCCACGCCACGGTTTTCGACGTCCCAGCCAATGCCGCCGCCGAACCACGTGGCATAGCGGGGTTGCGTCACCCCGGTGCCGTCTGCCAAGGCGAAACGGTTGTCGATACCCACCACGCCACCCCAGGTCCTGGTCCCGATCACCGGGCCGATGCCCCTGAGCTTGGAGACCTGCGTGATGATATCCCCATCCGATCCGGCGAACTCATCGGCCAGGATCACCACCGGTCCACGCGGGGCGTGGTGCGGGTACGTCCTGGGCTTCTCGCCGCGGGGCATGCTCCACCCGGTGACTTTTCGGCCAATGAGCTCCGCCACCAGTTGGGACGTGTGGCCACCGCGGTTGCGCCGAACATCCACGATCAACCCGTCCAAGGCCGTTTCCGTGTCCAGGTCCCGGTGGAGTTGAGCCCAGCCGTTGGCCATCATGTCCGGAATATGGAGATATCCGAACGTCCCTCCGGATGCTTCGCGGACAGTGCGGCGGTTCCCACGGACCCAGTCCTGGTAGCGCAGCCGTTCCTCGTCACGGATGGGCACAACGGCAACCCTGCGCTGGGTTCCAGCGGCTTCTCCGTGCCCGTGGCCGTTGAGCAGGGTCAATTCCACGGTTCGGCCCGCCGCTCCCACCAACTGCATGGCTGGAGTCAGCGCAGCGGAAAGTTCGACGCCGTCAATCGCCAACAGGACGTCGCCCACCTTCGCGTCCACTCCGGGACGCGTCAACGGGGACGTTGCGAGCGGATCGGAAGATTCGCCAGCGAGGATGGCAGAGATTTCCCAGCCTTCGTCTCCCAACTGGAACTCGGCCCCCAAGCGGCCCTGGCCGTTCCTTCCGGGTTCGTTGACCGGGGCAGGCCGCACGTAGGCGTGCGACGTACCCAGTTCGCCATGGATTTCCCACAACAGGTCCACCAGGTCGTCATGTGATCCCAGGCGGTCCACGATGGGCCGGTAACGGTTGTAGACCGACTGCCAGTCCTGCCCTGCCATGTCGGAGGCCCAGAAGAAGTCACGCTGCAGCCTCCACGCTTCCTCAAAGGCCTGCCCCCACGCCGCAACGGGGTCCAGGACTACCCGGATCCGGTTCAGTTCCACCTTGACCAGTTCCCCGGATTCCTCATCAACCTTGGCATCGGAAGGTACCGAGGTGACCTGCTGCTCCAGGACGTACACAACGCGTTTGAGGTCCGCGGACAAGCGGTAACGGTCCACTGCCTTGACCAGGGTGCTCTGCGAGCGCTTGGCCAGGTCGTAACGGACCAAGGACGGGGCAACCTTTTTGTCCTGCAGCGTTCCTTTCCCTTCGCCGGTCACACCGGACAGCTCAGTATCGAGCCAGAGAAGCGCGCCGTCTGCCGCCGTGAGTTCGGAGTAGTTTCCCTGCGGCACTGGGACTGCGATGACGCGCTGGGCCAGGTTCTCCGCATCCACGCGCGTGACGGGAGTGCCGCCGTCGTCGGACTTTCCGACAGCAGCGGGGTCATCACCCAAGGTGTCAACGGAGGGCCCGAAAGGCGATGGAGTGTCGGCAGCGAGGGCAACCAGGTAGGGCTTGATGGGACTTGGGAAGGACAGGTCGAAGGAGTGGCCGTCGTAGACGGGGTCGAAGCTTCTGTTGGAAAGGAACGCGAGGAACTTCCCGTCCGGGGTGAACCGCGGTGATTCATCGCAGAAACGGCCGTCTGTTGCGTCGATGACTTGTGTCCCGTCTTCGGCGGGCCTGGCCAACCGCAGCTTGCTGCGGGAACCGAAGGACGTGACGGGTTCGGACCAGGCAAGCCACTGCGAATCTGCGGACCAGGTGAACTGCTCCACGCTGCCTTCCCCGAGGCTCACCAGGGATTTCAGCGCGCCGGAAACGGTGTCTGCCACAAAGACGTCGCCAAATGAGGTTCCAATGGCCAGCCAGCGGCCATCGGGGCTGGCTTCCAAAGCACTGGCCCGCGTAGGCGCAGGGAAGTCCGCACGGACGGCCTCGGACTCCGGAGTCCCGTGTGCCGGCACCGGCTCTTCAACCCCGGAGGCCGTGTCAGGAGAAGGCTCACCCGGATGGGTCTCAACGGGAGCCTGCGCAACGGCGGCTGCCGGCTGATGCCCGTGGCCCACGATGTTCGAGGCGGAAACCGGCTTGGGCAGGGGATCCGATTCTACGGTTGCCTCAGCAGGCACTTCCGCTGCCTGGGGATTCCGCGCCGTCACGGCGGGCACCATCCGGGCGGCAATTCGCTTGATGTACACGGCCTCCACGCCACCGTGGTCAGCCACGTAGGCAATCCTCCCGTCGGTCAAGGGCCTCGGCAACCGGGCCCGTACCCCTGGAGCAGCTTCCACCACGCGTGACGGGCCGTCCTTGTGGCGGATCCAGTGGACAGTACCGTGCGACTCCACGGCGCTGGCAGTTCCCGCTTCGTTTGGGAAGACGTCGCCGAGGTGCGCGGCAACCTTCAAGGGTGCCGGACGCCGTGCAGGCGAGGCGGAGCCCAGTGTGATGTCGAGCTTGCGGGCAACGGCGTCCGGATCCAGGGACGGCAGGAGCCACAGCTCGCCGGCGGACTCGAAGATGACCCGCTCACCGTCCGTGCTCGCGTGCCGCACATAGAAGTCCTCGTGGTCAGTGTGCCTCCGAAGACCCGAACCATCCGGCAGGACCGAGTAGAGGTTTCCGTAACCCTCGTGGTCCGACAGGAAAGCAATGCGTCCCCGGATCCACATCGGATCCGTCAGGTTGCCCTCAACCGCCGGAAGCAACCGTTCGTACTCACCGTTTCCGTCTGCGTCGATCCACAACTTTCCGGCAGTGCCGCCCCTGTACCTCTTCCACCACGCCGGTTCCCGGGACAGCACACTGGCCAGCACCACCGGCTTTTCGTCGCCGATTTCAGAGCCGAACGCCACTGCTTCCACCGGCCCAAAAGGCAAGGCGACGGCGGCTCCACCATCCAGCGGCAGGCTGTAGGCATGCGTGTGCCGGCTTTCGGACTGCTGGAAAGCGCTGGTGACCACAATGTTTCCTGCGGGAGTGAAACCCCGGACCTTCGTTGTGCTGTGGCCAAAGTAGCTCAGTTGCCTGTAGCCACCGCCGTCGATCTCCGCTGTCACCACTTCGGGTGAGGTTCCCACGACGGCCGTCCAAACGAGCCGCTTCCCGTCTGGCGTGAAGCGGGGATTCCGGGCCGGCAATTGCTGGGACGAAACCCGCCAGGCGCGGCCGCCCGTCACGGGGGCGATCCAGATGTCGTCTTCAGCCACGAAAGTAACAAGGTCACCGTGGACATGCGGGAAACGGAGGTAGCTGGAGGAGGTCATTGTTCGATCATAGCCAGATGGTTGGGCTGGCCTTTGCCCTTTGGACGGTGTTTCCGGGCGGCGGCGCCGCATGGTGAGATGGGTCATGCGAATCGTGATGTCCGGAGCGTCCGGAATGATTGGAACCGCCCTCGCCACGCTGCTCCTGGCGAACGGCCACGACGTGGTCACGCTGGTGCGCCGTCCAGCCCGCGCCCCCGGGGAACATTCGTGGGATCCGTCGGCCGGAATCCTCGATGAGTCGGTGTTGGACGGAGTGGATGCGGTAGTCAACCTCTCCGGTGCAGGCATCGGGGACCGGCCTTGGACCCCCGGCCGGATCAAGGCGCTCCATGACTCCCGGATCCTGCCGACACGGACCCTCGCAGCGGCCATGGCTCGGGTGGGCCGTCCTCCCCGGGCCTTCATCAGCCAATCGGCTTCCGGCTACTACGGTGCCTCCAGGGACCAAGTACTCACGGAAGACTCGGCTCCCGGCACCGGCGTCCTGGCACCTTTGTGCGTGCAATGGGAGGCAGAAGCCCGGAAGGCGCCCGATTCCGTCAGGGTGGTGACACCCCGCACGGGAGTCGTCCTCAGTCCTTCCGGCGGAGCTTTGGGGCCGTTGCTGCCCCTGCTGAAGGCAGGACTGGGTGGGCCCTTCGGAAACGGACGCCAGTACTGGCCGTGGATCACTCTGGCAGATGAAGCTGCTGCGCTTGCTTTCCTCATCACTGCCGAACTCGAGGGTCCGGTCAACGTGTGCGCACCGGGGTTGGCGGACGTGAACACCATCGTTTCCCGCCTCGCAGGGGCCTTCCAGCGCCCGGCGCTGCTCCGGGTGCCCGGACCGGCACTCCGCCTGGTTCTGGGCGGCCTGGCCGATGAACTGATCCTGGCAAACCAGGCCATGGATCCGGGCAGGCTGGCCGGAGCGGGATTTCAATGGCAACACCCCAGCCTGAGCGAGGCCATGATCTGGCTGGTAGCCGAAGCCAAACGCTGAGTACGCGATCCAAGGGCTTATCCGGGCTCAGGCCCCAAAATCTCCGAAATCCGCCATTGGCCGTCCACCTTGGAAAGGACCAGGCGCAGTTGCTGCGGCTGCCCTGGGGGCTGCCAGCGGATGACTTTCCCCTGTGCATCCTGTTCCTCGTAACCGGACAAGACCGCTGCCAGCGAGACCACGGCGTGGTCTGCCTGCGAAGTATCCACGGCCGCGCCGGTCAGGACTGTTCTCAGGCCGACGAAACGGATCCCCTGTGGTTCCAACTGCCTTGCAAGGGCCAGATCAGCTTCTTCGGCGGGTGATCCTGGTGCATTCACCAGCCCAAGCAACTCCCGGCGGCCCTCGGCCAAGGCCTGGTCACGGACCGCGGAAAGGGCTGGAACGGCCACTGCCGGATCGCTGGAGCCAAGTGCCTGGGCCGTGGCTGGGAGGATGTCTGTCCGGCTCCCGCGGCGATCATCCAACTGTGGCACCGCAGACCGGGTGGGCTCCCCAGGCTGTGACGGATATCCAGTGCCGGTCCAGGCGATCCACGCCAGCAGGCCCACCAGGCAACCACCCAAAACCAGCGCGGTGGATCGCGCGGGGGTCCTCGTTCGGCGCCGTCTTCCGGACCGGTAGTTGGATCGGGACGATTCAACGTTCGACGGCGACCGGTTGGCCCGGCGTGCACCCGGTCCCCGCGCCTTCCGGTACGGCGTTGCGGGACGGGAGGACGGCAGCGGCAACAGTCTGCTGAACATCAACCGGGCCTTCGTGCGACGGGTGGCGCTGCTTGTGGGAGTGCGTTTAGACCATGACGTGGGCGGAACGTTGAAGAACCGCCGAAAGGTGCGTCGTTTGGTCGAGTGGGCACTGTCTGGACGCCTCGTCAGCAGCTCCGGTATGACGGATTCGTGCACCGAACCAACCAGGTCCACAGGTTCCGGTGCAGCACTGCGGTAAATGGCCGAACCGAACTCCTTTGCGTTCGGCCGGGCATGTGGGTCCGGGTCCAGGCCGGCTTCCAAGGCGCCCACCACTCCTTTGGGTACGTCGGGAACCAGAAGGGAAAGCGGCGGACGGCTCCTGGCGGGCTCCGGGGCAACGCCCGCGAGGCAATACCACCCCAACGCCGCAAGTGCGAAGACATCACCTGCAAAGTCAAGGCCCGCATCCTCTTCGGCTTTCCGCCCGGCATCGCCTGCAGAGGGCGCTGAATCGCCGTCGATGAAACCGGGTGTGCCCACGTCTTTGGCTACCTGCAGCTCGCCCAGCAGACCGGCCATTCCAAGGTCGGCAACCAGGGGCTTCCCATGGGCCGTGAACAGGACATTTCCCGGGGAGATGTCGCCGTGAACGATCCCCTGGCCATGCAGGAACGCCAAAGCCCGGGCCAAGGGCGTCAGCACGGTGACGGCTTCGCCAACAGTCAAACTACGACGCCCCCGGACCAGGTTCGCGAGCGAACCCCCCGCGGCATATTCCATCACCAGACCCCAGGCGTTTTGGCCCTCCATCTCGGCAGGCACCACGTCGTGAAAGCGAAGCAGGTGCTCGTGCCTGGCAAGGGCGAGTATGTTTGCCTCGCGAAGGATGGGGTGGGCGGCGCCCTGCGGGTTCGTCAAACCATCAGGAGCCTCGGCGTTCTTCACCATCTTGATGGCAAACCGGGCGCCGTCTGCATCCCTGGTGGCCAGCCAGACTGATGCCGATCCACCCCGTCCAAGGATCCGTTCGGGTGTGTAGCCTGACATGACGGGAGGCAGCGAAGCGCCGGTGTCCAGAGTGTCCATGTCAAAGGTCTACCCGAAGTCGGCTTTCCCTGCAGAAGTTATCCACAGGCCCGTCTTCTGCAGGATACGGAGCAGCCTCCCGGATGCGACTGAGAGGTTCACCACAAAAGCATGGGCAACGTCCCGCTGGGTCTAAGCTTGAACGCATGACTCTTGAGTTTTCACAACTGGGTCTTGCCCCGGATTTCGTTGACTACATGCAGGGCTGGGACCTTCAACGCGAGATCCACAACAAGGTTGTTGCCGGCGAGAAGAACAGTACCGTCCTGCTTCTCGAGCATGCAGCCGTATATACGGCAGGCAAGCTCACGGAAGACCACGAACGCCCCTTCGACGGAACCCCCGTGGTACCCGTTGACCGCGGAGGCAAACTGACATGGCACGGCCCGGGACAGCTGATTGCCTACCCTATCCTCAAGCTCAAGAACCGTTCGGGAATCCGGGACTACGTGGAGCGCCTCGAGGCCACCATGATCGCCGTGATGCTGGACTACGGCATCAAAGCCGTCACCGTCAAAGGCCGTGCGGGCGTATGGGTGCTGGCGGATGAGAAAGGCCCGGACCGCAAGATTGCCGCAATCGGCATCCGCGTCCTCGATGGCGTCACCATGCACGGTGTGGCCATCAACTGCAGCAACGACCTGGCGCCCTACGCGCAAATCATCGCCTGCGGCATCACCGACGCCAGCGTTACCACCATGTCGCTGGAGACTGGCCGGACCATCAACCCGGAAGACATCGTTGACCGCTTTGTGGAAGAGTTCCGCAAGCACGAAGAAGCACTCGTTTCCACCCCAGAAGGAGCACTCCAGTGACCCTGGCACCTGAAGGCCGCAAGATGCTGCGTATCGAGCAGCGTAATTCTGCAGTCCCTGTTGAGCGTAAGCCTGAGTGGATCAAGGCGAAGGTCCAGATGGGGCCGGAGTTCGTGGGGTTGAAGAACCTGGTGAAGAAGGAAGGCCTGCACACGGTGTGTGAGGAGGCCGGGTGCCCGAATATTTTCGAGTGCTGGGAGGACAAGGAAGCGACGTTCCTGATCGGTGGGTCCGAGTGCACCCGGCGCTGTGATTTCTGCCAGATCGATACCGGCAAGCCCTCCCCGCTGGACCGGTTCGAACCCACCAAGGTGGCCCGGTCCGTGCAGGCCATGCAGCTGCGGTACGCGACTGTGACCGGGGTGGCCCGTGATGACCTCGAAGACGAAGGCGTGTGGCTGTACGCCGAAACGGTCCGCAAGATCCACGAACTGAATCCCGGCACCGGGGTGGAGTTGCTGATCCCGGATTTCTCCGGCAAACCCGAACACATCAAAGCGATCTGCGATTCCAAGCCCGAGGTGTTCGCGCACAACGTCGAGACCGTGCCCCGCATTTTCAAGCGGATCCGTCCCGCGTTCCGGTACGAGCGGTCCCTGGATGTCATCACCCAGGGCCGGGACCTGGGCATGGTGACCAAGTCCAACCTGATCCTGGGCATGGGCGAAACCCGGGAAGAAATTTCCGAGGCGCTCAGGGACCTGCACGCTGCCGGGTGTGACCTGATCACGATCACCCAGTACCTGCGCCCGTCCGAGCGGCACCTGCCCGTGGACCGGTGGGTCAAGCCCCAGGAATTCGTGGACCTCCAGCACGAGGCCGAAGAGATCGGCTTCCTCGGCGTCATGTCCGGGCCCCTGGTCCGCTCCTCCTACCGGGCCGGCCGGCTCTGGGCCACCGCGATGCGCAAAAAGGGCTGGAACATCCCCGAAGCCCTCGCCCACATCGAATCCTCCGGCACCACCCGCCAGGAAGCCTCCACCATCCTCGCCGCACACGGCTAACGACCACGGGCTGTTTCCTTAAGCCACGAAGCAGGCTGAGCCGGCACCACGGAGTGCCAGTGCAGCCTGCTTTTCGTGTATAGGCTGTTTCTCCTCAGCGGACCGGCGCCGGAGCCTCCTCAGAGGACCAGGCCATCACCTCTACCTGGTCCCATTCCACGGCACCCAGGGCGGACAGCCCCTCATCGGCCCCTGGCCCGTGCACCACCATCACCAGGCGGGGCACGTCGGCAGCCACAACCAACCGCAGGGCCATGAGGTGCGCCAACTCCCAGCCATCCACCGGTTGGACCACTGCCACATAGGCGGGGCGCTGGGCTGGATCAAGCGGGAAATCGTTCACGACATCTGCGGATGCGTCCTGCACGAAGTGCACCTCCATCGACTGGCCAGCGGCGCTTGCGCGGGAACTGCGGTACCGGAACCGCCCATGGCAGTCCCCATCAAGAATCACATAGTCCGCTGGTGCATTGGCCTCCAAATCAAGCGGGATCGCCTGAAATGCCTCGCTCCGGCGTCTGGAGCGGAATCGCCGGGTGGTGTTTCCCGGTTCGCGGGATTGCTCCGGCAGGGTTGCCGTCCACGACATGCCGTTCGACGCAATTGCATGGAGCGAGTCGAGGTGCTCCACGGGGTCGTAGCGATGGAACATCGCCTGCTCGCCGGAGGTGTACTTGACGAATTTGTAGGAATGGTCGGTCATCAACTGCATGAATCGCGTCCTGCCGGCCCACCCGCCTACGAACCAGTTCGCCTGGGATATCTCTGAAGCCCGGGCGTCCACCCGTACCTGAAGTTGCCTGGTCTCGCTCGTGTCGAACCACCGCAGCTCTTCGCAGACGAACGTCTCCTGGGTCGGGGCCGCCAGGAATTCCCTGATGATGCCAAGCATGGCCGGCAAGGCTGTGGCGGCCACCGAGGAGTGTTTACCGTCGATCCGGTACTTGGTGAGATTGGGGACGTCCTGCACCAACTCAATCAGCGAATGGTTGCTGAGCTCGTCCGAGTTCGTATAGAAGTAGTCGATGGTCCGGCCCTCCGCAAAATACTGGCGAAGGTGGTCCTCCGGCTGCTGAGCCTCGCGGAAGGCCCGGTTCCTGTACAGGTTGTCCTTGAAGAACGGCTTGCTGAAGTAATACGGCAGGTTCATCTGTGGAACGGCCAGCACCAGCCGCGCGGCAGGAAAGTTCCTGGCGTACTGGATCGCGATGGATGCGCCTTTTGAGGCACCAAAGAACAGCATGCGGGCGGGGTCGATGTTGAATTGGCTGCGCAGTTTTTCTATGGCGGCATTGATCCGGCCACCAAGCGGCCGGCCTGCGTTGTCCACCAACATGTAGGACCCGGCCGCCAAATAGCGGTCCTGGAAGCAGACCATCAGGGTGTCTTCCAGGTCGGCGTCCGTGATCCCTTTGAGGTAGCTCACCGCATAGGAGATTCGCGTCGTGGAAGGGCCGAAGCCCGGGAAGGTGAGGAGCATCTTCTTCGGATCAGTGGTGTTTCCCCGGACGGAATAGTAGGCATCGCCATGTTGCTCTACTCCGTATTGCTCGTCGTACTTGATTTGCTGCGGCGTAGTGAAGGGCCCTCTGCCGATTGCCAGTTCGAACGGACCCCCCGAGTCGAGCCTGAACCGGGAAGGGTCGTCAGTTCCGACCATGATGTTCCGGTATTCAAGAGGGAAACCGCGGGCCGGCGGCTCTATCAGGTTGCCGTAGACCACCTCACCATCCTGTAGCAGCTGAAACGGTTCGCCCTGGCGATCCTCCCAGTCCGGGAGAGTGAGCTTGGCGAAAAAGATCCCCTGCGGCAAGTGCTCGGCGGCCACTTTACGTACCCGGGCTTCCAGTCCCCTCGCTTTGATGAGTCTGCGGACGGCCGACTCGGGGGCCGATTCCATCAGGGACCTCGCCACCTCCCGGCCCGTCGACGAATAGGCAACGGCTCTTCCCAGATCCGTAGCCTTGCGCTTTATCTCCCCGAACTTCGACGTCACAGTGCCAGCATCCTTTCGACGATCTTCCGGTTGATCCGGTCCGCGTCAACTCCCTCGAAGAAACGTTCACGACGCGCGCGGTACAAGGGGTCTTCCGACGCAAACAGTTCCTTGACGAGGTAGTCAATGAGATCCGCGTGCTGATGAAAGACCGGGCCGAGGCCTTCTTCTTCGTAGTCCAAGCGCCCCTCATAAGGCTGCTCCCGGAAGAACTCGGCGTGGTCCCAGTGGTAGTACGCGATGGGGATGTGCACGAATGAAGCATCAAGGACTGCCGAGCTGTAGTCCGTGAACACCATTTCGGCGGAGCTGATGGCTTCCCGGTAGCTGAGTTCCGACAACACTACCCGCTCGGAGAACCGGAAGTGGGCCGTCCGCTTCTCCACATTCGGGTGGAGTTTCACTTCGAGTCTGCGGTCAGTGGCGTCAAGGAAGCTCAACAGCGCAGGATCGGTCAACAGCTGGTCAATGGCCTGGAAATAGCGTGATTGGAGGAATTGCTCCGTGGACACCTGGTTCAGGTTGAACCGCCACGTAGGCATGAACAGGAGGTGAGCGGAACTCCGGGGTTCCCGGGCCAGCGACTCAAGCCTGGGCAGGCCGGCATTGAGCGTCTCAACAGGCGCCAATCCAGCCATGTAGTCTGCTTCCAGCTGTCCGGTGGCAATGAAGATGTCGAAATACTTGGACAGCACCCAATCGGACATGTCATTGAGTTGGATGCCATGCTGCAGGTACACAAACCGGGAGTTGGCAAATGACTTTCCGCGATACCTGATGTTGTAGATCTGGGAAGACACCACAAGATCGGAGACCAGGAACTTCTCATAGAACTCCGTGCTGAAGATTGGGATGAGCTTGAAGCCCTTCTTCGCAAGCCGCTCCCAATCCGGGGACTTTGGGTTGATGGCGAAGTAGGACTCCGTGAATTCGGGGTGGTTGATCCGGAAGTAGTCATACAGATGTTCAGCATTGTCGTCCGCCTGCAACGGCCTGTCGAAGAAGAGAATGCTGGAGCGGGGGCTGATGGGACGTTGGTAGAAGTTGTAGCTGCCCGGACGGGCGTGACCCGGCCGCAAGGTACGCGGCAGGTAGGTTTTGGCGATGGCAAGGACGTCATCGCCGAACAGCAACTCATACAGTAGCCGCGCAGGGTCCTTCACAGGCTGATCCTGCTCGAACACCAGATAGCTGTCCTTGTCACTGAGCTGCTTGAAGAGGTGCGTGTTGGCGCAGGGATCGGCAAGCCAACGGATCCATGCAGCTTCGAACGGCTGCAAAGGCTCCACCATGCCGAGCATCTCGGTCATGTTGTGCGCAGTCACGAGTTCCCGCAGATGTTCAAGGCTCACGGCCGTGGCCTTCTGGGCCCGCATTCCACGCAGGAAAAGCGCCATGAACCGCAGGAGGTACAACCGGAGCTGTTTCGATGATGTGGGTATAACAGGCACCAGGCGTTTGGCTTCCGGGGACAACTGAAGTCCGATTGCGGCTTTGGTTTCCGTGGCCACCGAATAACCGGCGGGCAGGGGTTTGACCTTTTCGATCGACCAATACAGCCGGTAGCTCGTGTAAAGGCCGGCCCGGTCCACGTCCCCGATCGCCTCAAGCGCATCCGCGAGCCGTCGTGTGTTGAAGACCGCGCCGAAGATGTCAGTGTCCCGCGCATAGTGGTAGGCGTCGTCGATCGCCGTTCGCGCAATGTTCCCGGCGATCCGCCCCGTGTACATGACAGGTTCCGCCAGGTACACCGTACGGGTCCTCAGGTAACCGATGATGGTGGCCGCATAGTTTGCCGACACCTGGTGCGATGTCCTCATGAACACCACGTACTTGCTGGTGATGTCGGCGCACAGCCGGCCGATGGACTGTGTGGTCAATGGTTCGGTGGCCTGCAGGATGGAAAACTCCGCGTCGAAACGCAGCCGTGCTGCCACGAGTCTTCGATACATCGCCGACTCCCGGTCCAGTGTTCCAGGTTCCTCAAGAACGATGGTCAGCAACGATGGCAGCTCGGACATCTTTTCCTTAGACGGGTTGAAATCAGCGTGGTGTGATGGGTGACCCGTTCCTTCCTCAATTCACGGGCAATTGCCTCCCACGTATGCTGTGCCGGACCCATGTGAATCGTGACGGGAAAGAAAAAAACCGTTGCGGAGATCACCCTTGATCATGGGTCCGGCCCTAAGGCGTACATCACGTAGAATTAAGGCACTATGGCGAACTCCCCTGATTCCAACAAATCGACACCTTCGGCCGACGCACCCAAGCGTGGGCTCTTCCAGCGCAAGCCCAAGGAAGCCAAAGCCAAGAAGCCAAGCCAGTTGAAGCAGATCGCCGAGGTCTTCAAAATGACCCGGCGCAACGATCCGCAGGTTGTGCTGATCATGCTGCTGGCGTTCCTTGCTGTGGTCGCTGTCGCCTTCGTTGTTGGCTTCCTTCTGGAAAACTGGATTACCGGCCTGATCATCGGTATCCCCCTGGGCTTGCTCGCCGCCGTCTTCATCCTTTCGCGTCGTGCTGAACGGGCCGCCTTTGCACAGATCGAAAACCAGCCTGGAGCTTCCGGCGCAGCTTTGGGCACGCTCCGCCGCGGCTGGGTCACCCAGGACCAGCCGGTAGCCGTGAACCCACGCACCCAGGATGCCGTTTTCATGGCCATAGGGCGCCCGGGAGTCGTCCTGGTCACGGAAGGTCCCAGCCACCGGGTCAAGACCTTGGCGGACGCCGAGCGCAAGCGCCTGGGCAGGATCCTGCCCAACGTCACCATCCATGTCCTGGAGTCCGGCCGCGGCGAAGGCCAGGTTCCGCTGAACCAGCTCGCCAAGACCATGGGCAAGATGAAGAATGAACTGACCAAGGTTGAGGTCAATGCTGTCTCCAAGCGCATCAACTCCCTGGGCAATCGTCTCCCGATCCCGAAGGGCATCGATCCCTACAAGGCCCGCCCGGACCGCAAGGCGGCCCGCGGACGCTGACCGCAAAACGACAATGCGCCCCGGTCCTCGAAAGAGGACCGGGGCGCATTGTTGTCAGGAAGGAAGGACGGAAGCTACATGCGGATAAGGATCGTGTTCATGGCCTTGTCGTGGAGGCCCCGCTGGTCCGGATCGAAGATCACCGCGGGGATCACCAGGCACAAAAGCAACGTCCTCACGACGGCCACCAACGGCCCCGGCTGCCCACCGGCGAGGCGCACCACGTAAATGCCCGCGATTCTGTGTCCGATGCTGTAGCCAAGTGTTCCGATGAGGAGGATCTGCTCCACGGCGAAGACAGCCAGGGTTGCCCATTGGTTGCCGCCGAAGGCAAAGTTGCTGATGACCAAGGCAATGGTCCAGTCGATCACGATGCCCAGGATGCGGCGCCCTGCACGCGCCATGGAGCCAGGCCCCGATTCAGGAAGTCCCAGCCGCTCGCCGGGGTACTTCGAAATGCCGGAGGTGTCCGGGCCGCTCAGCCAGGAGCCAATGTCTTTACGATCAACCACCTTTCAAGCTTAACGGCTGGCGGCGCGCCCATCCGACCCGGGCGAACCGGGTACCCGCCGGGCCTGCGCCGGTGTTCGTCCACCGGACGCGCATGGACCGGACACCCGCAAGCCGACTACCGTTTACACAACAGATGATTCTGTAACCTGCCGGAAACAATGCTGACACTCCCGGGAAATCCCGTCTCCCTATGGTGATAGGAGTTGCCAGCCACCGTGGCAAGGGGAAATTTTTTGTGTCTCCAGGTCTTCGGCTTGGGCTGGACCACACGGCCTTCCGGGCCTGTTACTTGATATGCATAAGGAGCATAGATGTTCAAGACTGCGGACGAAGTCCTCAAGTTCATCAAAGAAGAAGACGTCAAATTCGTCGATATCCGCTTCACTGACCTCCCGGGCGTCCAGCAGCACTTCAACGTGCCGGCCAAGAGCGTTGACCTCGACTTCTTCGTGAACGGTCAGCTCTTCGACGGTTCTTCCATCCGCGGCTTCCAGGGCATCGCCGAATCCGACATGCAGCTCATCCCGGATGTTACCTCGGCCTTCGTCGACACCTTCCGCATCGAGAAGACCCTGGCCCTGAACTTCTCCATCGTCAACCCGCGCACGGGCGACCCCTACCACCGCGACCCCCGCGGCGTAGCCGAGAAGGCAGAAGCTTACTTGGCTTCAACCGGCATCGCCGACACTGCGTTCTTCGCTCCCGAGGCCGAGTTCTTCGTCTTCGACAACATCCAGTACGAGTCCTCCCCGCAGGGCAGCTTCTACAAGATCGATTCCGAAGAAGCGCACTGGAACACCGGCCGCAAGGAAGAGGGCGGCAACCTCGGTTACAAGACTCCGGTCAAGGGCGGCTACTTCCCCGTCTCCCCCACCGACAAGCAGGCTGACCTCCGCGACGCCATGTGCGTCGAACTGGACAAGGCCGGCCTTGAGGTTGAGCGGTCCCACCACGAAGTTGGTTCCGCCGGCCAGGCCGAGATCAACTAC
Organism: Paenarthrobacter sp. NPDC089988; assembly: GCF_044748465.1. Classification (NCBI taxonomy): domain Bacteria; kingdom Bacillati; phylum Actinomycetota; class Actinomycetes; order Micrococcales; family Micrococcaceae; genus Paenarthrobacter; species Paenarthrobacter sp. NPDC089988. The sequence continues at coordinate 97,401 of NZ_JBIVGD010000012.1, read as the reverse complement.
AAGTTCACAACGCTGACCGCGGCTGCCGATGACCTGCAGAAGTTCAAGTACGTCATCAAGAACACTGCTGACGCTTGGGGCAAGTCCGTGACCTTCATGCCGAAGCCCGTCTTCGGCGACAACGGTTCGGGCATGCACTGCCACCAGTCCCTGTGGAGCAACGGCGAGCCGCTGTTCTACGACGAGAAGGGCTACGCCGGTCTCTCCGACACCGCCCGCTGGTACATCGGCGGCCTGCTGAAGCACTCCTCCGCAGTCCTGGCGTTCACCAACCCGACGGTCAACTCCTACCGCCGCCTGGTCAAGGGCTTCGAAGCTCCGGTCAACATGGTGTACTCGCAGGGCAACCGTTCCGCCGGTATCCGCATCCCGATCACGGGTTCCAACCCGAAGGCCAAGCGCATCGAATTCCGCGCTCCGGACCCCTCGTCCAACCCGTACCTGGCGTTCGCTGCCCAGCTGATGGCCGGCATCGACGGCATCCGCAACCGCATTGAGCCCCCGGCACCGATCGACAAGGACCTCTACGAGCTCCCCGCCGAGGAAGCCAAGGACATCCCCAAGGCTCCGGGAACGCTCGAAGAAGCCCTCGAGGCCCTGCGTGAGGACAACGAGTTCCTGCAGGCCGGCGGTGTCTTCACCCAGGACCTGATCGACACCTGGATCGAGTACAAGTACGAGAACGAGATCCGTCCGCTGTCCCTGCGCCCGAACCCGTACGAGTTCGAGCTCTACTACGGCGTGTAACTAAGACAAAGGGCAAAACGGGGTGGAGTCCGCAAGGAGTCCGCAAGAATCCGTGTCGCTTTACAAAGTAAGGGCCGCAGGCATCACGCCTGCGGCCCCTTTTTTGTCTCCCGTTAGCCGTTCTTTGCTTCGTCCTCGCCCGCGAGGCGTCCCTTCAGAACATCGGCCACGGCTTCACGAGCGGACTCTACCTTGTCCGGCCACATGTGCCCGTACTTGTCCAGCGTCGTCTTCGCGGACGAAACCAGCTTCACATCTAGGCCCTGGCGATCAGCAGCGACGCGAAATAATGCCGCAGATCATGGGAGCGGAACCCCTCGGGCAAGCCTTCGATGGTCACCCGGGCTTCCCGGAAGTAGTGTTCAAGCCGGTAGGGCGACAGGCTGCGGCCCCACTCGTTCGTGACGAGCGTTTCGCTCCCCCACTTTGTATGATTCCTGGACAGCTCCAACGTGAGATCCCGCGGGATCGCAATTGGGGTTTTGGATTCCTCGGTCTTCAACTCGACACCCGGATAGCTCATTGACAGCGAAACCGTGGGGTGGCGGGACGAAGCCACTCCGCGGATGATTCACGCTGTGGCCGACGGTAGGGGCTGGGCCGGGAATAACGACTTCGAATATGCGGTGGCCAGGATAACGAACCTGATCATGATGCGTACAGTCGCTGAGGGCGTCTCTGACGCCTTCGCTGTGCACGACCTGCTGAACGGTTCTGGTCGATACGACCAGCCGAAAGCGTGGACTAAGATTACGGTCATGACTGGGGGAGAAATTGCGGCGGCTGCCGTTGCGGGAAAAGTTGTGGCCCACGCTGGCAAGGAATTGGCAGAAGAGAGCAAGTCGATCCGAAAAGAGCTGCTGGACCAAGCGAAGCAGACCCCGGAGTTTGAGCAAGCGGCTAGGAGCTACGCAAAACGTGTAGCGCTGCGGCAGGAACTAATGACCAGCATGTACAAGCCCATTGCGAAGATGCTGGGCGTGGCCAACAAGTACTTTGAAGAAGATTTTGAGCGAGACATGGCCGAGAAACTTGCTGATGTTCCGGAGGAGCACATTGTGGCCCCGAAAGCGTCCATGGCCGCTCCGGCCATGCAACATCTAGGTTTCAGCCTGGACGAGCCGGGATTGAAGCAGATGTACCTCAATCTTCTGGCTACCGCCTCCGACGACCGCAAGGCAAGTGACGCCCACCCGTCCTTCGTCGAGGTGATAAAGCAGTTGAGCGCGGACGAGTTACATCTTCTGGAAAGGGTCCTATCGGGGCCGGGTAAAGCCGTTGCTAGCATCCGGGTAAACATGTCGGTTGAGGCCGCAGGCGGGAGTAGAGCGCTGGCTTCACACGTCATTGAAATATCGCCCGCTGCGATCCAAGAAGCAGCGGGACGGGACATGGTGGCCACCTATGTCGACAACTGGTGTCGCCTTGGCCTCATCACCGCTAAATATGACTCCTGGCTCGTGGCCGAAGATGCATATGCATGGGCCGAGGAATCACCAATCTACCTCGAAATTAAAGAACGTGTGGAAGAACCTGGCAGGACTGTCTCCTACGACAGAGGCATTCTGGCTACGACAGATTTCGGCCATGCGTTCGGTAGAGTCGTTGGGATCCTTCCAAGATGATCTGCCGTGTGGTGTTCCCTGGACATTAGTGACGGCTCCAAGGCCCGCGCCGGAAGATCCTAACGTGGAAGTCCTTCGCTGGTCGGTCGGTGAGTAGCGTAGCCGCGTCCAGAACCATCACCTTCACTTGGCTCAGCTTCCGGGCCTGGGTGTGCAGCCCGTCGATTTCGGGGACTTCGATAACCCACCAGCCCTGCCCACCGCGTGCAACGTGCGGTAATGTCCATGGCGCTGTCCGACTTCCGCTTAGTACCTCTTGCCTTCCCAGATCAGACTCTGACCCAAGAACCATCTTCCATCCTCAACCAAAGCTTGGTCCCGGTAAGTCCATTAGCCGCGTCGAATTCGTTGGCGAGATGGATCGCTTCTCCATTGTGCCGCGCTTGGTACATGTGAAGGGCCTCCGACGGCGTTCCGTTCTCTTCGGTCATGCAGTAAGTGTCCATGCTGCCGATTCTAGGCGGTCCTTATCAGACTGCGAGAAATCCCGCGCGGGCGCCCACGACCTAGCTCGCCCCTGAACTCGAGACCTCGGACCACAACCACGAATAATAGTCCTCAATGAGGGCCAAATAGTCATCTACCATTTGCCCTAGATCTACCCAAGCGACCGAGCCCAGGTAGCTCCTTGCAGCAGACTCCCAGCTCCCCTTTTTCCATTCGAGAAGGCTCTGCGATGACAGATTTAGAACGGACCGAGTTTGGGCGGGACTGACAGTCTGCGTGACCGTGATCTCCATGTGCGGAACGTTGTAGTGAAGAAGGTAGTTGCGTAGTCCCTTGAGTATTTGCGCCGAAACACTACTACCGATCTTGGTGACTCGCCGCTCCTGCTCCGGGCCGAAGGTTGAGTCGGGATGCCTAGCCCGGTGTTTCCTCACGTACGGTCGGCCCACATCCACTAGCGTGCCAACTATTGCAGCGCAGTTGTGGAGACGGGTATACAGCTCACCGAAAAACTCCTCCTGGGCGTCCCCTGGGGAGAACACCTGGTCTCTAACCGCCTTATCCAGAGAGGGGCGTTCAATGACAGACTTGAGTTCACCGACGTTGATTAGCAAGGCCTTGTGAATCAGCTTTAGATAGACCCAGGGCCGGCGCTCCCGGTCTTCACTCGGCAGCGGCGGCCACGACTCTGTCGACATTGGTCTCTCCCCTCGGTTGAGTGAATGAATACTAACCAAGAGTCCGCAGGAAGTCCGCCGAAGACCACACTCAGCCATGCATCGCCAACCAGGTAAACCCCGGAATTTAGCGGTTTTCAGCGCTATCCAACACCAGCCATTACGTATCCGAAAGTTCGAGCTCTACTACGGCGTCTAGTCAACTTCCGGGACAGAGCATGCTTTGCCCCGCCGGAGGCCGACGGGCCTCCAACCGCTGAGGGCCGCCAACAGGAAACACTCCTGTTGGCGGCCCTTCGCCGTTAGCGCTTTACGGGCCGGGCCGCTTGCTCAGTGTTTGGTGTAGGGTGACTTTCCAGGCTCGTCGGGGGCCGCGCACGCGTCGCAAAAGACCCTCTCGGTTTCCTCACCGCAGCATTGGCAGCGGTGGATCAGTGCTGCTGTTTCAACTACATAGGCTGTCATAGCCTCAATAGTGCCCAGCGGGTCCACGGGGAACACGAGTAGCGTGTACTCGTCTTTTCGCTGCCGCTCCGGAGCGACTACTTGTTTTCCTGCAGGCTACTTGTTTTCCAGGAGTCCCATGCTGTGGGGAGCCGCGCCCATCCCGGAAAGGCCGGCGTCGCCCGGCAGCGCATCCTCGTCCAAGAAGGTGGCAAAGCAGCGCCTGCAGGCGTACTGCCCGGGGGCCGCGTGGCGGGAAGCCCAATGCGGGCCCGCCTGCGCACAGCGGAAGCAGGCAGCATCCGAAAAGGACGCGCCCTCCGCGTCCAGCCTCACCGTCACGGGATGAATCCTAGGCCAAACACGCCTCCGCGAACAGAGGATCTACTGCTTGCCGTACTTCTTATGCACCGCTTGCTTGGACACTCCCAGGCACAAGGCAATGGCTTCCCAAGACAGACCGGCTTGCCGGGCCGCCCGGACCAAGGATGATTCTGTCCTTAAGATTTCCTTCTGCAATTCCGCAACGGCGTAAAGGGCCTCGGCGGGCCCCATTCCGTCCATCTGCCCAACAAGGGTTTTCATGCGTTCCACCTCCATTCGTCAACCATAGTTGACCCCCAAGATGCCGTCAACCATGGTTGACGAACGTCCTCAGGCGAAAGCCCTGAACATGGTGCGCTGAGGCCCCGAACTCCCGCCAAGGTAGCGTCCTTTATCCACGAAGCCGGCCCTGGCGTACGCTGCCCTGCCGGCAGGGTTCCGTTCGTTGACGGACAGGACGACGCCGGCCTGCCCGCCATCCAGCCAGGCCGTCAGTTTCCGCGCTTCCTCCACAGCCGCCGCGGCAGCCGACCGGCCAATTCCCTGCCCTTGGCTTGCCGCATCGATCGCGAATCCCCTCAGCAACCACGCCGAATCGTCGTCTTCCCAGCCCGCGAGGCGTGCAGCACCACATTGAAGGGTCAAGACGCCCACGACCGCGCCATTGGCCTCAATGGAATACGGGAACCGCGACGCGTCCTCCAGACCGGCGAGCATCATTCGGAGAGGGTCGCCGACGAATTCCCGCTGACCGGGCCGCAGGCCGAGCTCCGCAACGTCGCCCAAGTGGATGGCCCTGGCGTCGGCATCAATTGACTTAAGCGGGATCAGCCACGCAACACCCCTGTCAGTTTGATCTTTATAGCTCATAACTCCAGTCTTTGCGTCATAATCGCGCACTTTTCCGAATTCCCGGCTAGGGTGGGTCCAGCCGCTCCCCTAGAGTTAGGAACGCCGTAGATGGGCCAGCCGAACGTCATCCTGATCTGTGTGGACGAATGGCGGGGAGACTGCTTGTCCGCCGACGGGCACCCACACCTTGAGACACCGCACCTTGATGAACTTGCCAGGAACGGTGTGCGGTTCTCCAAAGGATACTCGGCCACTCCCTCCTGCGTCCCGGCACGCGCCGCGCTGTTCACGGGGCAATCCCAGGAACGGCACGGACGCGTGGGGTACGACGACGGAGTCCCCTTCCACGCGGCGCATCCGGTCACCGTCCAAGGCGAGTTCCGGAAGGCCGGCTACCACACCCAAGCCATCGGCAAGATGCATGTTTGGCCTGAGCGCTCGAGAGTCGGCTTCGACGACGTCGTCCTGCACGATGGCTACCTGCACCACGCCCGGAAGGAACATCGGCAGCACTTTTCCCTGTTTGACGACTATGTGCCCTGGTTACGCAGGCAACCGGGAATCTCAGCGGACGCCGACTACTTCGACCACGGCGTCAACTGCAACTCCATCGTGGCCCGGCCATGGGACAAGGCCGAACACCTGCACCCCAGCCATTGGATCGGAACGCAGGCCATCGAATGGATGCAGCGGCGGGATCCGGTGAAGCCCTTCTTCCTGTACTTGTCCTTCCACCGGCCCCACCCGCCCTACGACCCGCCGTCGTGGGCTTTCGAGCAGTACCTCAACATCCCGCCCTACGAAACCGTGGAAGGCGATTGGGAACACCATTGGGACGAGTTCCGGGCAGATGGAAGCTACCAGGCAAGCTACGGACACATCCCGGACCGCGTGGTCCATCGGGCCCGGGCCGGCTACTTCGGGCTCATGGCGCAGATCGACCTCCAGGTCAACCGGATCAAGGAATCGTTGGCCGACTTCGGGCTGCTGGATGACACAATCATCGCCTTCACCAGCGACCACGGCGAGATGATGGGCGACCACCACATGTTCAGGAAGGCCGTGCCCTACGAGGGCTCCGCCCGGGTCCCGTTCATCATTGCGGATGCACCCAGTGCCGGAACGTCCACGCGCGGCGCTGTGGTGGACCATGTGGTTGAACTCCGCGACCTGATGCCCACACTTCTGGAACTGGCCGGGCTGCCCATTCCGGCCGGCGTGGACGGCAGGTCCTTGGCAGCGCTTGTCCGGGGTGATGGCACCGGCCCGGTCCGCGATTGGCTCCACGGCGAACATGTCTACTGGGGCCAGAACCTGCACTGGCTCACCGACGGCCACTACAAATACATTTGGGGCTCGGGCAAAGGCGCCGAAGAGTTGTTCAATCTCGACGCCGATCCCCAGGAACGCTGGAACCTCGCCGGGGACCCTGCCCACCAAGGCGACGTGGAACTCTGGCGGCACCGCCTGGTGGAAGCCTTGCGCCACCGCGAAGAAGGCTTCGTGGTTGGCGACAGGCTGGTCCCGGGCGCGCCCGTGGTCTCCATTTTGCGGCACACCCGCGAGGCAATAGCTGCGGCTCAGGTCCCGTAGAACTTCTTTTCAAACACGCCCCGGGCACGTCGGCTCAAGCGCAGGTAGTCTTCCTCGAACTTGCCCGCGGTACCTGGTGCGTATCCACACCATCGGGCCACCGCTTCCAGGTCGCGGCGCGACGACGGCAAAAGGTCCGAGGCCCGGCCCGTCACAATGACGTTCGCCGACCGGATGCGGCTGGCAAGCTTCCACGCCTGACGCAACAAACCGGCGTCGCCCTTTCCTATGAGGGCAAGCCCTTCAGCTGCGGCAAGTGCCTCCAATGTTGAGGTGCTCCGCAATTCCGGGTGCTTTCCAGCATGTTGGAGCTGGATCAGCTGCACCAGCCACTCGACGTCGCTCAGGCCACCACGGCCAAGTTTCACGTGGCGGGCAGGATCGGCCCCTCGGGGGAGTCGCTCGGACTCCACCCTTGCCTTGATGCGCCGGATCTCACGTACATCCTGTCCGGACAATTCGTCAGGGTACCGGATGGGATCGATGAGCCGGACGAAGTCCCGGGCGAGCTCGTCCGATCCGGCCATGGGCCGGGCGCGCAGAAGTGCCTGCGCTTCCCAGATCAATGACCACCGGCGGTAATACTCGGCATAGGAGTCCAAGGACCTGACCATGGCCCCGTTCTTGCCCTCCGGCCGTAGATCGGCATCCACCTGCAGGACCCTCTCGGCCATGATGGCCGGCTTTAGCGGCTGGGTCAGGAGGCTTGAGATCCTGGCAACGATCGTCGTCGCCTGTTCCTGCGCTTCGGCGTCCGTAAACCCGGGACGGGCCCGGTGCACATACATGACGTCGGCATCGGACCCGTAGCCGATCTCACGCCCGCCCTGCCGGCCCATCGCCACCACCAGGACGTCGGTCTTCAGTGGTCCGGCATCGGCCACGGCTGCTTCCGCCACGTGCAGGGCACCCAGGACGGCTGCGCGGTCCGCTTCGGCCAGGGCCAGCCCCACAGCGTCCTGGTCCAACAATCCTGCACTGTCTGCGATGGCCGTCCGCAGGATTTCACGCCGGCGGATCAACCGGATGAGGCGCATGGCCCCCTCAGGATCCGGATGCCGCGAGAGCTTGGACTGGATTTCCTGCCACTGTGCGTCGAACGGGATAGGGGCCAGGTCCTTGTCACTGCCCAGCCAGGCCACTGACTCGGGCGAGACTTCCAACAGATCCGCGATCAGTCGGGAATTCGCCAATACCTGGCACAGGCGTTCGGCGGCAGCCTGGGAATCCCTGAGCAGTCCCAGGTACCAGTGCGTGGTCCCCAACGCCTCACTCACCCGCCGGAAGGCCAGCAAGCCGGCGTCGGGATCCACGCCCTCCGCCAGCCAGCCCAGAAGGATGGGAAGAAGCTGGCGCTGCAGGGCCGCGCGACGACTGACACCGGCTGTCAGGGCCTCGATGTGGCGCATGGAGCCCTGCGGGTCGAGGTAGCCAAGGGCGGCAAGCCGGCCCTGTGCGGCTTCAGGGCTGAGCTTGGCATCTTCGCTGCTGAGTTTCGCCGCCGTATTCAACAGGGGGCGATAGAAAATGCGCTCGTGCAGGTCCCGGACTGCCCGCTTGGTCTTCTGCCACGCAGCTATCAGCTGGTCCGGATGTGGCCGTTCCAGGGAGAACGGCCCCAGGACGGCTTTGGCCAGGAAACGCTGGGCGTCCTCGGCCACGGGCATGAGGTGGGTACGGCGGAGCTGGAACAACTGGATCCGGTGTTCAAGGACGCGGAGGTACCGGTACGCGTTGTCGAAGGCTGCAGCGTCCACCCGCCCAATGTAGCCACCTGCGGACAAAGCGGCGATCGCCGAAGTGGTGTCGCGGCAGCGCAGGGACTCGTCAGACTTTCCGTGCACGAGTTGCAGGAGTTGAACGGTGAATTCGACGTCCCGCAGCCCACCCCGTCCCAGCTTGATCTGGCGTTGTTCCTCGGCAGCAGGAATGTGGTCGGTTACGCGCCGCCGCATGGCCTGGACGGATTCCACAAATCCTTCGCGGCCTGCGGAAGCCCAGACAAGAGGCTGCACGGCTTCCTCATAGCGTTGGCCCAGGTCCCGGTCTCCCGCGATGGTCCGTGCCTTCAGGAGTGCCTGGAATTCCCAGCTTTCGGCCCATCTGGCGTAATAGCTCAGGTGCGAGGCGAGCGTCCGTACCAGCGGCCCTGACTTGCCCTCCGGACGCAGGTTCGCATCCACCTCCCACAGCCCGGGTTCCGGTGCAAACGAGGAGATCGCCCTGGAAATACCGGAGGCCAAGGCGGTACCGATCGTTGCCGCGCGGGCATCGTCAAGGTCCGCCGCCTCGATCACGTAGATGACATCGACGTCGGAAATGTAGTTCAGTTCGCGGGCGCCGCATTTGCCCATGCCGATGACGGCCAGCCCGACGCCGGCAACCTCCTCCGCCTCGAACTGTCCTGTCGCTTCGGCCCGGGAGACGGCCAGGGCCGCCTCGATGGCCGCACCGGCCAGGTCCGCCAGTTCGGCCCCGACGGCCGGCATGAAATCCTGCGGCGAGGCCGCGCACAGGTCCTTGATGGCCAGTTCGGTCAATCCCCGCCGGTACGCCGTGCGCAGGGCGGTATACGCGGGAACGCCGGTCAGGCCGGCAACGGGACGCAGCGAGCCGGGCTCAGCTTTGACGGACCGCAGCAGGAGGGAACGCAGCTCGTCACTCGATGCGGAGAGCGGTTCCGGGCTGACCTTGGTGTTGAACACATCCAGGTGCTCGGGCCTGCGCATGAGGAACTCTCCCAAAGCCTCCGACGCGCCCAGGAGCCGGTACAGCGGCTCGCTGGTGTCCGGGTCCGCTGCAGCCAGCGTTTTCAGTCCGGGGTTCTTCTCGATGAGCCTCACCAGCGACTGCAAGGCGGTATCCGGGCTGGCGGCCAAGGACAGGCCGCTGAACAGGGCTTCCTGTTCCAAGCCCTCCAGCTCCGGGGCAGCGAGGAACCGCTCGCCCTTCTCGAGGTCGCTGAATCCAGCCGAGATGAGCCGGCGTGCAAGGCTCACAGCGCCGCCTAGAGGATGCCGAGGTTGCGCTGCAGCTCGTAAGGCGTGACCTGCAGACGGTAGTCCTGCCATTCGGCGCGCTTGTTGCGCAGGAAGTGTTCAAAGACCTGCTCCCCAAGGATCTGCGCCACGAGTTCCGACTCTTCCATGGCGCGGATGGCGTCGTGGAGGCTGGCCGGCAACGGAGCGTGCCCCATGGCCTTTCGCTCGGCCGTCGTCAGCGACCAAACATCGTCTTCGGCGGCCGCCGGGAGTTCGTAGCCTTCCTCGATACCCTTCAGGCCGGCGCCCAGGAGCACCGCATAAGCGAGGTAGGGGTTGGTGGCAGAGTCGATGCCGCGGTACTCGATGCGCGCCGACTGCCCCTTGCCCGGCTTGTAGAGCGGGACGCGGACCAGGGCGGAACGGTTGTTGTGGCCCCAGCTCAGGTAGCTCGGGGCTTCACCGCCGCCCCACAATCGCTTGTAGGAGTTCACGAACTGGTTCGTGACGGCGGTGAACTCGGGTGCGTGCCTCAGGATGCCCGCAATGAACTGGCGGGCGGTCTTGGAGAGCTGGAACTCGGCTCCGGCCTCAAAGAAGGCGTTCGTGTCACCCTCGAACAGGGAGAAGTGGGTGTGCATTCCGGAGCCGGGGTGGTCTGTGAACGGCTTCGGCATGAACGTGGCGTAGGTGCCCTGCTGCAGGGCCACTTCCTTGATAACAGTGCGGAAGGTCATGATGTTGTCCGCTGTCTGCAGTGCGTCGGCGTACCGAAGGTCGATTTCGTTCTGCCCGGGGCCGCCTTCGTGGTGGCTGAACTCCACCGATATGCCCACTGATTCGAGCATGGTGACGGCCGTGCGCCGGAAATCCTGCGCAACTCCGCCCGGAACGTGGTCGAAGTAGCCGCCTTCATCCACGGGCACCGGAGCCCCGTCCGGGCCCAGATCCTTGGACTTGAGGAGGTAGAACTCGATCTCCGGGTGCGTGTAGCAGGTGAAGCCCATGTCCGCGGCCTTGGCCAGCGTGCGCTTGAGGACATTGCGGGGATCGGCAGCCGATGGCTCCCCGTCCGGAGTCAGCACATCGCAGAACATCCTGGAGGTCTGTTCAGTCTCGCCGCGCCACGGCAGGATCTGGAAAGTCGAGGGGTCGGGCTGGGCCAGCATGTCGGATTCAAAGACACGGGCCAGGCCCTCGATGGCGGAGCCATCGAAGCCGAGGCCTTCCTCGAACGCACCCTCGACCTCTGCCGGCGCCAGGGCCACGGATTTCAGCGAACCCACGACGTCGGTGAACCACAAGCGTACGAAGCGCACGTCACGCTCTTCGATCGTCCGCAGAACGAACTCTTGCTGGCGGTCCATTGGGGCCTCTTTTCCGGTCGGTATCCACGCCGCGCGGTTCCGTTGGGAAGGCGCGGCAGCTCAGCCTTCACTCTACTAAGCATTCGTGGCGAATGCCGCCGCAGGGACACCGCGTAACACAGCGTTTACAAATGGTGACGCTTGGCACATTGCTGGCAGCCCCCGTCGGCACGGCTTAGGCTCTATCCATGGCCCCAAGCAACCTTCCTGAGTCCAGCACGCCCGCCGAAGTTCCCGCCCCTTACGGTTCGGGTCCTGCCGCAGCAGCACAAGAACCCTCCACGGACGCCAGGAAGCCCCTTTCCAAGGTTCGGATCCACCACCTGCAGCAGGCCAAGGACAACGGCGGCCGCTTCGCCATGCTGACCGCCTATGAGCAATACACGGCAGAGATTTTCGACCAGGCCGGCATCGAAGTACTACTGGTGGGCGATTCGGCCTCTAACAATGTGTTCGGCAATGAGACAAGCCTTCCCGTCACGGTGGACGAACTGCTGCCCTTGTGCCGCGCCGTGAGCCGTTCCGCCAAGCGCGCCCTGGTGGTGGCCGATTTGCCTTTCGGCAGTTACGAGGTCTCCCCCGGACAGGCCGTAGCGACCGGGGTGCGTTTCCTGAAGGAAGGGCTGGCGCACGCCGTCAAGATCGAAGGGACCGCCTACTATGCCGAAACGGTCCGCGCCATGGTGCAGGCCGGCATTCCCGTCATGGCCCACATTGGATTCACCCCGCAGAGCGAGCATTCCCTGGGCGGCTACCGTGTCCAAGGGCGCGGCGACGATGCCCAACGCCTGATCGACGACGCCCTGGCCCTGCAGGACGCAGGAGCCTTCAGCGTGCTCATGGAGATGGTTCCTGCCGGGACAGCTGCCGCCGTCGACGCCGCCCTGCGTGTTCCCACGGTTGGCATCGGCGCCGGCAAGGACACCACGGGCCAGGTCCTGGTGTGGCAGGACATGGCAGGACTCCGCGGCGGCAAGATGGCCAAGTTCGTCAAGCAGTACGCCGATCTCCGCAGCACCCTGGGCGAAGCCGCCGCTGCCTACGGAGCCGATGTCCGGTCAGGCCAGTTCCCGGGACCTGAGCACTCCTTCTAGTCCTCGTCCTGGGCATCCCAGACTTCGTTGCGCTGCTTCACCTTTTCCAAGGCATGCTCGGCTTCTTCGCGGGTTTTGTAGGGACCAATCAGCTGGGTCCAGTCGGACATGGCGTCCTCTTCGATCTGGTGCGTCTTGACGTTGTACCAGTACTCCGTCACGTCTCCTCCTAGCGTCAGTGGACTCTCCGTCGCGTAACGTTCGCGGGCCCTCTTGGAACCGGCACGCATTGTTACTTGCGTCTCGTGCCCGCCTTATATGATCAATCTATGCCTTCTCCAGTCTCCACCGCACCCATCGGCACGCTGTCCCCCGGTACCATCAGCCCTGAGCTGGCTGTCCCCGGGTCGATTGCCCGTCCTGAGTACGTCGGCAAGAAGGCCCCGGCCAAGTTCACCGGTTCGGAGGTCAAGTCCGCGGAAACCATCGAGAGGATCAGGATTGCGGGCAAGATCGCCGCCCAGGCGATCGTGGAGGTCGGAAAGCACATCCAGCCGGGGGTGACAACGGACCAACTGGACAAGGTGGGGCACGAGTACCTCCTGGACCACCATGCGTACCCGTCCACGTTGGGCTACCGCGGCTTTCCCAAATCACTGTGCTCCTCACTGAACGAGGTGATCTGCCACGGCATCCCCGATTCCACGGTGGTGCAGGACGGCGACATCCTCAACATCGACATCACGGCCTTCATCAATGGCGTGCATGGGGACACGAATTACACTTTCCTGGTTGGCGACGTGGACGAAGAGTCCCGTTTGCTGGTTGAGCGTACGCAGGAGTCGCTCAACCGGGCCATCAAGGCCGTGGCCCCGGGCCGCGAAATCAATGTCATCGGCCGCGCCATCGAATCGTATGCCAAGCGATTCGGCTACGGCGTGGTCCGGGACTTCACCGGTCACGGCGTCGGAGAGGCCTTTCACACGGGCCTCATCATTCCGCACTACGATGCCGCTCCGGCGTACAACACGGTGATCGAGACCGGCATGGTGTTCACCATCGAGCCCATGCTGACACTCGGCACCATCGAATGGGACATGTGGGCCGACGACTGGACCGTCGTCACCAGGGACCACAAACGCACGGCCCAATTCGAACACACCCTGCTGGTCACCGAGACCGGCGCGGAAATCCTTACCCTTCCCTGAACCCTTCGGAAGGGGCACGCCGCCCTGTGGCTGCGCCACGTCCAACCCTCCTGCCATGAACGGAATTGAATTGTCCAAAAAGGATGAGAAGACCCACAAGAACGCTCCGCTGATCGGAATCGACATCGGCGGTACCGGTATCAAGGGCGGCATTGTCGACCTCAAGAAGGGCAAGCTGATCGGCGACCGCTTCCGCGTTCCGACGCCACAGCCGGCCACGCCCGAGGCAGTGGCCGAGGTGGTGGCCGAAATCGTGGAAGAACTCTCCAACCGTCCCGATGCACCCGCGGCAGACTCTCCCATCGGCGTCACTTTTCCCGGCATTATCCAGCATGGTGTGGTCCACTCGGCCGCCAACGTGGACAAATCCTGGCTGGACACTGACATTGACAAGAAGTTCACGGAACGGCTTGGCCGTCCGGTCGAGGTCATCAACGACGCCGACGCCGCCGGCCTCGCCGAGGCACGCTACGGTGCGGGCGAAGGCGTTGACGGTACGGTCCTGGTTATCACCCTCGGCACGGGAATCGGTTCGGCCTTCATCTTCAACGGCCAATTGGTTCCGAATGCCGAACTTGGGCACCTGGAAGTGGATGGCTTCGACGCCGAAACGAAAGCCTCGGCCGTGGCCCGCGAACGGGATGGCCTGAGCTGGGATGAATACGGGGTGCTCCTCAACCGCTACCTGCAGCACGTCGAGTTCTTGTTCTCGCCCGAACTCTTCATCATCGGCGGTGGCATCTCCAAGCGATCCGACGAGTACTTCCCGCACTTGGAACTGCGCACGGATATTGTCACGGCAAAGTTGAAGAATGACGCCGGGATCGTGGGCGCGGCCCTTGAGGTGGCCCTCCACCACAAGCTGGCCAAATAGCAGACCAGCGTTCCGACGCCAGCTCCGGCCGGTCATGGTCCGGGAATGGTGCCGGTGGTGGCTGCGGCTTCCCCTCCGCTGCCACCACCGGAGTCAGAGTTGGCTCTTCGCGGAGCCTTTCGTGCCTTTGGCGGAGGACTTCGCGTGTGCCTCGGCTTCATGGCGAAGCAAGGAGATGGCCGATTCGAAATCTTCCAGTGATTCGAAGGCCTGGTACACGCTGGCGAACCTGAGGTAGGCCACTTCGTCCAGCTTGCGCAGCGGTCCCAGGATAGCCAGGCCAACCTCGTGGGCATCGATCTCAGCCGCACCCGACGAGCGGATGTTCTCTTCGACCTCCTGCGCCAGCATGGCGAGGTCATCCTCGGTGACAGGGCGCCCTTGGCAGGCCTTCCGGACACCGCTGATCACCTTGATGCGGCTGAACGGTTCACCGACACCCGAACGCTTGATCACGGACAGACTGGTGGTTTCCACTGTGGTGAAGCGCCGGCCGCACTCCGGGCATTGGCGCCTGCGGCGGATCGATGAACCGTCGTCAGCCATGCGGCTGTCCACTACTCGGGAATCAGGATTCCGGCAGAACGGACAATACACGTTGGGCCTCCCTGATGGTTTCCGTTGCCTGGCACCCGCAGCGCGCGGGAACGCAAAGGTGCCGGAAGTTTCACTTCCGGCACCAGTTTACGTTCGGGTGCACCCTAATGACAAGCGTGTAACTACTACATGTAGTGGTAGCCACCCGTATATGTAGTGGTTGGAGCCTTAGGCGAAGCGGATCTTTACCGCGTCACCGTGCCCCGGGAGATCCTCTGCGCCGGACAGGCTGACGATGTGCTTGCTGACCTGCTCCAAGGCCGAGCGGTCGTAGTTGACAACCTGCACAGCCCGCAGGAAGGTCGTCACGTTGAGCCCCGAGGAGAAAGCGGCGGTGCCACTCGTGGGCAGCACGTGGTTGGAGCCTGCGCAGTAGTCCCCCAGGCTCACAGGGCTGTAGTCGCCCACGAAGATGGCGCCGGCGTTACGGATCCGTCCCGCAACAGCGGACGCATCCGCCGTCATGATTTCCAGGTGTTCCGCCGCGTACGCGTTGCACACGGCGATTCCCTGTTCCAGGTCATCAACCAACACCACACCGGACTGCGGCCCCGAAAGAGCCTCGAACACCCGCGCACTGTGCTTGGTCGCTGCTGCCTGACGGCCCAGTTCAAACACGACGGCGTCCGCCAGCTCCGGGGAATCGGTCACCAATACGGACGCTGCTTTGGGATCATGCTCGGCCTGGCTCAGGAGGTCGGCCGCCACGAGCGGCGCCTGGGCACTGGAATCGGCAAGGATCGCAATTTCGGTGGTGCCGGCTTCGGAATCGATGCCCACCACACCCTTGACCAGGCGCTTGGCGGTGGCCACGAAGATGTTTCCAGGACCGGTCACCACGTCGACGGGCTCAATCGGCTGCTCCGCACCATCACCCGGGATACCGTAGGCAAACGAAACTATTGCTTGGGCGCCACCGATTGCGTACACCTCCTCAATGCCGAGCAGAGATGCAGCAGCCAGGATGGTGGGGTGCGGGAGGCCGCCGAAGTCCTTCTGGGGCGGCGAAGCCAAGGCAATCGACTGCACGCCTGCAGCCACCGCCGGGACGACGTTCATGATCACCGACGAGGCCAGCGGGGCCAACCCGCCCGGCACATAGAGCCCCACCCTGCCCACCGGAATCCAGTTCTGGCTGACCACCGCGCCATCGGCGAGGCTCACGTCCACGTTGGCCGGCCGCTGGCGCTCGGCAAACTGGCGGGCACGGTTGATGGACTCTTCCAAGGCAGCGCGGACAGCGGGATCAAGCTCCGCCAGGGCCTTGGCAATGGCCTCTGCCGGAACCCGCGGGTGCGACTGCTCAACGCCGTCGAAATTCCGTGCGAGATCTCCCAGTGCGGCGAAGCCGCGGCCGCGCACATCCGCGATGATGTCCAGGACCTTGCGCTCCGCGTCTGCCAACGTCTGATGCTGCGCCCGCGGAACGGCGGCCCGCAACTCCGCAAGCGAGAGCCGGCGGCCGCGGAAGTCGATGGTGCGGAAGTTCAAAGAATCAGTGGCGGGGGAAGCAGTATCCGAAGGAGTGGTCACCTGCCTATTTTACGGGCTTCCCGGAAAGAACCCCGAACAAGGCCAGGACGAACGTCATGAAAGCGGTGGCTCCGGGCCACAACAGGAGGACCGCATACGAACGGAGGGTGAAGCCGTACTCAGGGCCAAGGGCAGGATCCGGCGCCATGCCCCAGAGCATTGCGGCAAGAAGTCCTGCCAACCATGACAGGCCAGCGCCGATCGCACCTCCCGCCAAGGCGAAGCCCAGGCGTCTGCCAGCCCCGTTCCCCTTCAATTTGCCATCCAGCACCAGTCCCACAACGCAGCCCGCGATAAGCATCAGGGCGGCAAGGACGAGGTCCCTTGGCAGCCAGGAATCGGGATTCGAGGGATTGGCCAACGCGGGATTGCCGGACAAGATGTTCAACCCACCCGGAGCCAGTACCCACCACAGGAGGCCCAGAACAAGGCCCGAGAGTCCGGGAACAGCAAGCCACAGCAACTCCTTGGACTGCATTGGGCGGCGAGTGGGGGCTGCTTCTGTGTCAGCAGGAACATGGACTGCGGGCTCGGTCATGCAACTCACATTAACAAAGGTTCATGCTGGCTCATGAAAAAGGACACCACGGCCCCTCCGGGGAATACCCTGATGGGAGATGCCCGCCCAGCACCAGCGCAGGAGACAAGACCAACGTGGGAAGTGCAACACCCGGTTTCGAACAGACCTTCAGGGAAATGTTCCGCCGCCACGCCGCCGGAGTGGCCATTATTACGGCAAATCTCGACGGAAGGCCCTTCGGCTTCACGGCCACTTCCGTGGCGTCGTTGTCTGCCGAACCGCCGCGCTTCACGTTCAACATGGCCCGAAGCTCCAGCTCATGGCCGGCAGTGGCAAACGCCAATTACATCGGCGTCCATATGCTGGGCCTGGAAAACCAAGCCCTGGCCGACCGCTTCGCCCGCACCCGGGACCGGTTCGAAGGCGACCACTGGGAACCAGGTCCCCACGAAGTCCCCATCCTGAAGGACGTCACGGGATGGCTTGTGGGAAAGATCCAGATGCGGCTCTCCTTCGAGAACAACGCAGTGGTGGTTGTGGAGGTGGTGGACGGCCAGGTGGGCGATGACGGCACTCCCCTGCTTTACCACAGTGGCAGCTACAGCAAGCCAGCCCCCCTGGACTACGAAATCTAGGCCCCGGCCATGCCTAGTTGTCCAGGCAGGCCGGCCCCAGGAGGACCTTCAGGTCCCCAAAAAGGGATGGGCTGGGGTTGACCCTCATGTGGACCGGGAGTCCCATGACTTCCACCTTGGTGTCGCCCATCAGTTTGAGCCTGACTTCCGAGTTCCCCCTGTGGGTCCTGAGGACATCGCGCAGGTCCGTCACCACCGTCTCCGTAGCCTTGAACGTCGGAATGGTGATGACCACGGGTCCGTTGACGCTCTCGCTGAGGTCCGGCACGGAGAGTTCCATGCAGTTCAGTGTGACCGCACCGTCATCACGGCGCTGCAGCCTTCCCTTGACCACTACGATCAGGTCCTCGGCCAGCACCGAAGCGATGGGCCCGTAGACCTGCCCGAAGAACATCACTTCCATCGAGCCGCCAAGGTCCTCGATTTCTGCCCGGGCGTACGCGTTGCCACTGGCTTTGGCAATGCGCCGACTGAGTGAGGTGATCATGCCCGCGATGGTGACAATGGCGCCGTCGTGCGGTCCGTCCTCGGCGATGATCGACGTAATGGACATTTCCGCGTGCTGGCTGAGAACGCCTTCCAGGCCCTGCAACGGGTGGTCCGAAACGTAAAGTCCCAGCATGTCGCGTTCAAAGGAGAGTTTGTCCTTCTTCTCCCATTCTGGAAGATCCGGTATCTCCGTGCTGAGCGAAGCTTCCGGCTCCTGGTCCTCGAACCCGGCAAAAAGGTCGAATTGGCCGATCGCTTCGTTGCGTTTGAGCGTGATGACGGAGTCGATGGCCTCTTCATGGATCATCGCCAGGGCGCGACGGTGGTGTCCGAGGGAGTCGAACGCCCCGGCTTTGATCAGGGATTCAATGGTCCGCTTGTTGCACACAATCGCGGGGACCTTCATCAGGAAGTCCTTGAACGAGGTGTACGCACCCTCCGTGGCCCGGGCCGAAACCATGGCGTCCACGACGTTGACGCCCACGTTGCGGATGGCGCCCATTCCGAAGCGGATGTCCTGGCCCACTGGGGTGAAGTTCAGCGACGACTCGTTGACATCCGGCGGCAGCACCGTGATGCCCATGCGGCGGCATTCGTTGAGGTAGATGGCCGACTTGTCCTTGTCATCACCCACGGAGGTCAACAGGGCGGCCATGTACTCGGGCGCGTAATGGGCCTTCAGGTACGCCGTCCAGTAGGAGATGACACCGTATGCGGCCGAGTGGGCCTTGTTGAAGGCGTAGTCCGAGAAGGGAAGGAGGATGTCCCAAAGAGTCTTGACGGCCTCCTGCGAATAGCCGTTGTCCTGCATGCCTTGCGAGAAGCCGGCGAACTGCTTGTCCAGTTCGGACTTCTTCTTCTTGCCCATGGCACGGCGCAGGATGTCTGCTTGGCCCAGGGAGTAGCCTGCCAGTTTCTGGGCCACCGCCATGACCTGCTCCTGGTAGACAATCAGGCCGAAGGTACCACCGAGGATGTCTTGCAGCGGCTCCTCCAGTTCCGGGTGGATGGGGATGACATCCTGGATGCCGTTCTTGCGCAACGCATAGTCCGTGTGGGCATTGGCGCCCATGGGACCGGGCCGATAGAGCGCGAGCACGGCGGAAATGTCTTCGAAGTTGTCAGGCTTCATCAGCTTGAGCAGCGACCGCATGGGACCGCCGTCGAGCTGGAACACGCCCAAGGTGTCGCCGCGCGCCAGGAGCTCGTAGGACGCCGCGTCATCGAGTTCGAGGTTTTCGAGGTCGAGGTCGATGTCCCGGTTCATCTTGATGTTCTCGAGGGCATCCGAAATGATCGTCAGGTTTCGAAGACCCAGGAAGTCCATCTTGATAAGGCCAAGGCCTTCGGACGTCGGATAGTCGAACTGGGTAATGACCTGGCCGTCCTGGAAACGGCGCATGATGGGGATCACGTCGATGATCGGGTCCGAGGACATGATGACGCCGGCTGCGTGTACGCCCCACTGACGCTTCAAGCCTTCGATACCCAAGGCCGTTTCGAAGACCTTGGCGGCCTCGGGATCGCTGGCGACGAGCTGGCGGAAGTCGCCCGCTTCACCGTAGCGCTTCGCCTCAGGGTTCTGGATGTCGGCCAGCGGGATGTCCTTGGCCATGACGGCAGGCGGAAGCGCCTTGGTCAATTGCTCACCCATGCTGAAGGGGTAGCCGAGCACGCGCGAAGAGTCCTTCAACGCCTGCTTGGTCTTGATAGTGCCGTACGTGACGATCATGGCCACGCGCTCGTCGCCGTACTTCCTGGTCACATAATCGATGACTTCCGAACGGCGCCGATCATCGAAGTCGACGTCGAAGTCGGGCATGGACACGCGGTCAGGGTTGAGGAACCGTTCGAAGATCAGGCCGTGCCGCAGCGGGTCAAGGTCCGTAATACGCATGGCGTAGGCCACCATGGAACCGGCGCCCGAACCACGGCCGGGACCCACGCGGATTCCGTTGTTCTTGGCCCAGTTGATGAAGTCGGCAACCACCAGGAAGTATCCCGGGAAGCCCATGGACGTAATGACTTCGAGCTCGTAGTCGGCCTGCTTGCGGACGTTGTCCGGTATGCCCTGCGGGTAACGGTAAGCAAGGCCCTTGTCCACTTCCTTCACCAGCCAGGACGTCTCGTCTTCGCCCGGCGGGCAGGGGAACCGCGGCATGAAGTTGGCGTCCGTGTTGAAGGACACCTCGCAACGCTCGGCGATCAGGAGAGTGTTGTCGCACGCATCGGGGTGGTCGCGGAAGAGCTCGCGCATTTCCTGCGGCGACTTCAGGTAGTAGCCGCTCCCGGAAAAGGCGAACCTGGAGCCGCCGTTGTCGTACGTGGGCTCAAGGAGCGTGGAACCCGACTGGATGGCGAGCAGTGCCTCGTGGGCTTTGGCATCGTGCTCGTGGGTGTAGTGAAGGTCGTTGGTGGCAACCAGCGGCAGCTTCAGTTCCTTGGCCAGGCGGAGGAGGTCCCCGGTGACCCGCCGCTCGATGTCCAGGCCATGGTCCATCAGCTCGCAGAAGTAGTTCTCGGCCCCGAAGATGTCACGGAATTCCGCGGCGGCCTCAACCGCTTCACGGTACTGGCCCAGGCGCAGCCGGGTCTGGACCTCACCCGACGGGCAGCCCGTCGTGGCAATGAGTCCTTCGGAATAGGTGTTCAGGAGTTCGCGGTCCAGCCGCGGCCACTTGCCGAACACGGAGTCCAATGAGGCAATGGAGGAAGCCCGGAACAGGTTCCGCATGCCCACGTTGTTGTAGCTCAGCAGGGTCATGTGCGTATAGGAGCCACCACCGGAGACATCGTCCTTGCGCTGGCTCTCCTCGCCCCAACGGACACGTTCCTTGTCCCCGCGCGCCGTTCCCGGCGTCACATAGGCTTCAACGCCGATGATCGGCTTAATGCCCTTGTCCGTGGCTTTGCGCCAAAAATCGAAGGCCCCGAAGAGGTAGCCGTGGTCCGTCGTCGCCAGGGCAGGCATGCCCAACCGTTCCGTTTCATCGAACAGCTCACCCAGCCGGGCTGCTCCGTCCAGCATGGAGTATTCGGTATGGGTGTGCAGGTGGACGAACGAATCATTGCTGGAACTCACCCGGACAGTCTACCGTCCACGCGCGGACGACACCGGGAGGTGGGGCCGGACCGGGCCGGAAGCCGTATGCTCAGGCAGCGCCGCTGGCCAGAAGATCCAGAGCGTACTGCAGGTCCGCGGGATAGTCGCTGGTAACCACTGTCCATTCCCCTGTACGGGGGTGCGTGAAGCCCAATTGGCGGGCGTGCAGCCATTGCCTGGTCAGGCCAAGGGTGGCAGCCAGCCGCGGATCTGCTCCGTAGGTGAGGTCGCCCGCGCAAGGATGCCGGAGGGCGGAAAAGTGCACGCGGATCTGGTGGGTTCGGCCCGTTTCCAGGTGGACTTCCACCAGCGTGGCTTTGCCGAACGCTTCGAGCACCTCATAGTGGGTCACGGAGGGCCGGCCGTCCTCCACCACGGCAAAACGCCAGTCGTGCCCAGGGTGCCGGCCGATCGGAGCATCGATGGTGCCCTCCAGTGGATCCGGGAGGCCCTGGACAACGGCGTGATAGACCTTGTCCACGGTGCGTTCCTTGAAGGCCCGCTTCAGCAGCGTATAAGCGTGCTCTGTCTTGGCGACGACCATGACGCCGGAAGTACCGACGTCGAGCCTGTGAACGATGCCCGCCCGCTCCGGTGCCCCGGACGTGGAAATCCGGTAGCCGGCGCCGGCCAGTCCCCCTACCACTGTGGGGCCCACCCACCCGGGTGAGGGGTGCGCAGCAACCCCCACCGGCTTGTCGATGACGACGAAATCCTCGTCATCCAGCAGGATCTTCAGGCCTTCCACAACTTCCTCCACCACTTCCAGGGGATCCCGACGCTCCGGAACCACTACATCCAGCACAGCGCCGGCAACCAGCTTGGCGGACTTGCCCAGCGCCGTTCCGCCACTGGTGACATGTCCTTCGGCAATCAGGAGAGCGGCGGCGGAACGGGAAATATCCAACAACCTTGCCAGGCCGGCGTCCGCCCTGGCGCCAGCCAGTTCTTCCGGCACAACTACCGAGTCACTCACCGGCAGGCTCCCCCGTCCCGCCTTTGGCGGGCTTTGGCTCGGCAACGTGCCGCTTGCCATCCATGCCGATGCCCCGCAAGGTCAGGAGGCAGATAATCACGACGCCGGAGACCACCGCGGAGTCGGCAATGTTGAAGATCGCAAAATTCGGCAGCTGGATGAAGTCCACCACGTGCCCCATGGCGAAAGACGGTTCACGGAAGAGGCGGTCGGTGAGGTTCCCCAACGCGCCACCAAGGAGCAGTCCGAGGGACAGCGCCCACCACGCAGAACCCAGCTTGCGCAGCTGGAACAGGATGGCCACGGAAACCGCGGCCATGACGATCGTGAAGATCCAGGTGACATTCTCGCCAATGGAGAAGGCGGCGCCAGAGTTCCTGATGTAGTACCAGTGCAGGAGGGGCGGAAGCACGGGAATCCGCTCGCCCTCGGTCATGGTGCTGGTGACCCAGAGCTTGGTGAGCTGGTCAAAGGTGTAGGCAAACGCTGCAAAGCCCGCAAAGAGCCAGAGCATGGCGGGGCGCCACTTGCGCTGGACAGGAGGAGCCGGCTGCGATGCGCCGTCAGTGATGTCGTCGGTCATAAGGCTTTCATTCGTGAACCATGCGGGAGCTGCCAAGGCCTTAACAGCAAAAGCCGGTGGCCGAGGAGTCCTCAGCCACCGGCTTTCAGAATACTTGCTAAACGTCAGCGGTTGCTTCGCCAACCTCAGGGGCGGCAACGGAACCACGGGCGTCGAGGTCGCGCAACTGGCCCTCGATGTAGGCCTTCAGGCGGGAACGGTAGTCGCGCTCGAAGCCACGGAGCTGCTCAACCTTGCGCTCAAGGACAGAGCGCTGTTGCTCGAGGGCACCGAGGATCTTGCGGGACTTTTCCTGTGCATCGTTGACCAAGCTGGAGGCCTCGATCTGGGCCTCGGCAATGATTTTGTCCTTCTGCTGGGCACCGTCAGCCACGTGCTTGTCGTGCATCTGCTGTGCCATGGCCAGCAGGCCTGCAGCAGACTCGGCCGAGGCCGTGTGGGTGTTGGCGGCAGGAGCCGGGGCCTTGGCAGCTTCAGCGGCCGCAGCGGCGGCAGCCTGCTCTGCTTCCTTCTTCTTGGCGGCTTCGGCAGCCTTGGCTTCCGCCTCAGCCTTCGCTTCTGCTTCCTTGTCCGCCTTGGCCGGAGCCGGAACCTTCTCGACGACCGGGGCCGCTGCAGTTGCCGCAGGCGTGGCCGAACCAGCTTCGCCGAGCTTCTTGCGGAGCTCGTCGTTCTCCTGGTTCAGGCGACGCAGTTCAACCACGATCTCATCGAGGAAGTCGTCCACCTCGTCCTGGTCGTAGCCTTCGCGGAACTTAGTCGGCTGAAAGCGCTTGTTGACAACGTCTTCTGGCGTCAAAGCCATCTGGTCACCTCGTTGGTCTAGTTAGTCAGTAGGCCTTCCGGCCGTTCAAAACTACGGTACCTAAATATCATCTTGTTCCTCCAATTCAACACCATCGTGTTGATTTGGCGAATTCCCGGGCCTCGTCCATTAGGACATCCGGCTCCGCTTGCTGCTAGGCGAGGCCGTTGGTCACCGCCATGGCGATGCTAACGGCGATTATCAGGATCAGGAACCCCAAGTCCAGTGAGATTCCGCCCAGTTGCAAGGGAGGTATGAGCCTCCTCAAGCGCCTCAGTGGCGGGTCCGTCACTGAATACACCACATGCGCTGTTACCAAAGCCACACCACGGGGGCGCCACTGGCGGGCAAACATCTGCACCCATTCAAAGATCAACCTGATGATCAGAGCAATGAAAAACAGCAACAACACAATATAGATAAGGCCGAAAACAATGCCCACGAGTTAGCTCAGATCTCCCACTTGTTCCGGAATGCCGATCGGTCCCTACTATTGCAACACAGATGCCAGGCGGGATGACCCGCCTGGCATCTAAAAATAAAGATCGTTCTCAGCTCTGGTTGAAGAAGCTTGCCTGCGATTCGCTGGCCTTCTTGTCATCGCCGATGACTTCCACATACGACGGCGAGAGGAGGAACACCTTGTTTGTGACCCGCTCGATGCTGCCATGCAGGCCAAACACCAGGCCGGCGGAAAAGTCGACCAGCCGCTTGGCGTCCGCCTCCCCCATATCAGTGACGTTCATGATGACGGGGATGCCGTCCCTGAAACTCTCACCAATGAGCTTGGCGTCATTGTAGGAACGGGGATGGACTGTGGTGATTTGCCTCAAGCCGGAGGCATCTTCGCGGCTGGAGGCCGCACGCTTGATGGGTGTCACGGGTGCGCGGTATTCCTCTTCGGCGTCAACTGTGGGCATTTCACGGACAACTTCCCGGACCGGGGCAGGAGCTCGGCGCTCTTCCCGTTCCTGCGGCTGGGGGCGTTCTTCTTCGTGGTGCGCAACGGCCTGCTCAGATTCGTAGTGTTCATCGCCGTCGGCGAGCCCAAGATAGATCATTGTCTTGCGCAGAGCGCCAGCCATGGTGCACTCCTATCGTTTCTGCAGTAGGCGGGCCGCCATGACCTGACGTAGTTGGAACCCCGGCCCGTCATTCCAATACTTTGACGCTACCCCACGGCTGGACGTGAACCGAGAATATCGGAGCCTATTCTCAGGTGTGTCGCTCCGAATTTGATGGCGGATTCAAGATCCTGGCTCATCCCCGCCGAGATCGCTGCCGCGTCCGGATGCTGGACCCTTAACTGGGCCGAGATTGCTGCCAGCCTTTCGAAGGCCGGTTCGGGTTCCGCCCCCAGGGGCGCGACGGCCATGAGGCCGGCGAGCCTTAGTCCAGCAGACTGGCCAATGGCTTCCGCTATGGCATCTACATCGCCTGGACGCGCGCCACCACGGTGGGCTCCGGCGTCGTCCTCAAGGCTGACTTGGATAAAGCACTCAAGGGCAGCCCGACCAGTAGCGTCCCGCTCCCTGGCAACCGCTTTTTCGAGGGCGGACACCAACTGGATCCGGTCAATGGACTGGACAGAGCTTGCGTACTTGGCCACCGACTTGGCTTTGTTGCTTTGGAGTTGGCCAATGAAGTGCCAGTCAAGGTCCAGGTCAGTCAACTCCGCGGCCTTGGCAGAAGCCTCCTGGTCCCGGTTCTCGCCAACATCCCGGACGCCGAGCGCCGCCAGCCTCCGGACATCCGCCGCCGGGTGGAACTTGGTGACCACAATCAACCGAGGCCGGTCTGTGCGTCCGGCTGCGGCGGTGGCTGCATCAATCCGTTGCGCCACCGACTCCAGGCGCCGGGCGAGGACCAAACTGCGGTCGTCAGGCGCGGAAGGTGGAACAGCGGCGGCGGGTTCAAAGCTTGTCATGGGTCCACACCAAACCTGCGAATCGACCGGTTCGGGAATCCCGCCGGTATGAGAAAAGGGCCTCGTTCTCCAAAGTGCACCCGCCTGAATACCTGACCACCACTCCGAGGTCCGCCAATTGCGCCCGGACAGCAGCAGGAAGGTCCAGGGCAGGGGTCCCCCAGGACGTTTCCGACCAGCTTGCCGGCGCAAGCCGCCCAACCTCGGCGCGGAGGTCCTCCGGGACTTCGTAGCATTTCCCACAAATCGACGGCCCCAGCCAGGCTTCGATGGCGCGGGCACCGTTACGGCGCATGTGCTCGACGGTGGCAGGCACAACCGCCGCGGCAACTCCAGGTCGTCCCGCGTGGGCAACAGCAAGCACGGGATCGTGCGAGTCCGATTCACCCACGAGGACGACCGGTACGCAGTCGGCAACCATGACCGCCAAAGGCTGTGCCGGCCCGGTCCCGGCTACCGATACCATGGCGTCGGCCGTGGGGCCGGGACCATAACTGGAAACCACGGCGACGTGGTTACCGTGTACCTGGTTCATGTACTGGAAGCGCGGTCCACCCGGGTTGGCTGTTGCCTCCAAGCGGATCCGACGCTCTTCCACTTCTCCCGGATCATCCCCTACATGGAGCGCCAGGTTCCCGGCACCCATGTCCGTGAAGGCGACGGAGACACCGGGACGTACTTCTTTGCGCCACCAAAACACCTGGCGTTGACTCCCGGTGCTTACTTAAGGAAGTCGGGCACGTCGAGGTCGTCCGAACGGTTGCCGGACAGGTCCGGTTCGACGACGGCCGGAAGGTCCACATCGAAGCCCGAGTCCGCAGGCAGGGCCGCGGGACGCTGCTGCCCCCAGTTGCTGAGGCTCGCAGCACCAACTCCGGCTGTGGCGTGCTGCGGTGCTGCCGCGCTGGCCGGGGCCGCCGAAGGTGCAGCCGGACGGTCGGCCTGCACCGGGTTCTGCGCGGGCCGCGACTGGTCCATGGACGGCGACGTAGCCTTCACGTCGTCGAAGCCGGCAGCAATGACGGTGACCCGGGCTTCGTCGCCCAGGGCGTCGTCGATCACGGCACCGAAGATGATGTTCGCTTCCGGGTGGGCCACTTCCTGGACCAACCGGGCGGCCTCGTTGATTTCGAAGAGACCAAGGTCCGAGCCACCCTGGATGGACAGCAGGACACCGTGGGCACCATCGATGGAGGCCTCCAGGAGCGGGGAGGCAATGGCAAGCTCCGCTGCCTTGACTGCCCGGTCTTCGCCGCGGGCGGAGCCAATGCCCATGAGGGCCGATCCCGCACCCTGCATCACGGACTTCACATCGGCGAAGTCGAGGTTGATCAGGCCGGGAGTGGTGATGAGGTCAGTGATGCCCTGGACACCCGAGAGGAGCACCTGGTCAGCTGAGCGGAAGGCGTCCAGGACGGAGACGTTGCGGTCGCTGATGGAGAGGAGCCGGTCGTTGGGGATCACGATCAAGGTGTCGACTTCGTCGCGCAATGCATCGATGCCGGCCTCGGCGGAACCTGCACGACGCCGGCCTTCGAAGGTGAACGGACGGGTGACAACGCCGATGGTCAGGGCGCCAAGCGAGCGGGCGATGCGGGCGACCACGGGGGCGCCGCCAGTGCCGGTCCCACCGCCTTCGCCCGCCGTGACGAAGACCATGTCTGCGCCGCGAAGGACCTCTTCAATCTCGTCGGCGTGATCCTCGGCAGCCTGCTTGCCAACCTCCGGGTTGGCACCTGCGCCGAGGCCGCGGGTGAGTTCGCGTCCAACGTCAAGCTTGACGTCGGCATCGCTCATGAGCAGCGCCTGCGCGTCAGTGTTGATGGCGATGAACTCGACCCCGCGAAGGCCCACTTCGATCATCCGGTTGACTGCATTCACGCCACCGCCGCCGATGCCGACGACCTTGATGACGGCCAAGTAATTCTGCGGTGCTGCCACGTTTCGTGCCCCTTGCTTGTGTCCTATTGCGAAACTGATCGAGTCCAACGTGAATCCTTGGACCTTAACCCTCTAGTTGAAGGTTATAGTTATGTCAAGTAACTCTACAGCGACGGTATTTGCTCTGCTTCACTCATGCAATGACCGCTTGCGCGTGTCGCTTTATTGAGCAGAAATAAGGCCCTTCTCCGGCCGCTGGGTTACCTTGTGAAACAGCTATTTCGTGAACGGATGCCGCGGCACGCTGACGTCATAGACGCTCACGGGCACCTTGGGATCGGGCGGCATCTTCAACAAAGCCTCAAGCGCCTTCGCCTTCAGTTCCCTGTCCTCGTCATTGCCCCACACTACCGTCTTTCCGTCCACCAATTTTAGCTCCACCGCGTCCGGCGAAGCAGCCGATGCCGTGGACATTTTGGCCAGCACGTCAGCCGGCAAAGTGTTCAGGACGGCAGCGATCGACTTGAAGAGCGCCGTGTTGCCAGCCCCGGCACCCGCATCGATCAGCGGCAGCGCGACGGCCGACTGGTCCTGCGTGGCTCCGAGCTGCACGCCATCCACGTCGACCATGACGAAAGATTCCCCTTGCTTCAACAGGGCCACCGGTACACGCTCTTCCACGTGCACCAGGAGTTCGGACGGGGGCCGGGCCTCGATGGTGGCCGAACGCACCTGCACCAACGGCTTGAGCAGTTCGCCCACTTCCTGCTCGGTGACCTGGGGAAGCGGTTTGCCCTGGACCTTGGCCAGCGCAGTCCGAACCGCATCCGGCGTCAGGAGCTTGGTCCCGTCCACCGTGATGGTCCGGACTGCCAAGGCCGGCGAGAAGACGGCGCCCCCAACCACCAAGGCAACAATGGCCAGGACCCCCACAAGGGTCCAGAGGACGTGGCGCCTGACCCGCCGGCGCTTCGGTTCCGGAAAGGCAATGACGTTTCCCGGCTCAGTCGTCTGGTCGGACGCCCGGTTGGGCGCTTTGTCGGTGCGCTTGCCGCTCCGAACAGCCTTGCCTTTCCGGGATGCCTTCGTGGCCGGCGCGGCTTTTCCGGTGGAAGCGTTCACCGCAGGCTCCACGGCGCGCTCGGCACTGATGACGCCCGGGCCCTGCTGCCCGGTAGCCGGGGATCCCGGGTCACCGCCGGGCTTGAAGGTTGGCCTGCGCGTGCTAGCCATCCAGCGCCTCCACGATCGCGGGTCCGTAGGCGGTAACGTCCCCCGCCCCCACTGTCAGGACAACATCCCCGTCCCCCGCGCCCGAAACGAGGGCAGAGACGGCATCGGCAGCCGCCACCAGGCGGCCGCTCGAGAGCTTGTCCGCGATGAGCGCGCTCGTCACACCGGGAATCGGATCTTCGCGGGCAGGGTAGATGTCGAGCACCAGGGCGGTGTCCGCCAGGTCCAGGGCTCCGGCAAACTCGGCGGCGAATTCCCGGGTCCTGGAGAACAGGTGCGGCTGGAAGAGGACATGCACTTTGTGGTTACCGGCTACGGACCTTGCAGCCGACAAGGCCGCTCGGACCTCGGTCGGGTGGTGTGCGTAGTCATCGTAGACCCGCACTCCCCTGCCCTCTCCTTTGAATTCGAAGCGCCGCGAGGCACCCGTAAAGTGTCGCAGGGCGGCGGCAGCAGCCGCCGGGTCCACGCCCAGTTCGAGCGCAACACCAAAAGCTGCGGCCGCGTTCAGGGCGTTGTGCCGGCCAGGCACCTGCAGGTGCACTGCGTGGCTGGCACCGTCGACGGCGATCGAAACGTTTCCGGTTCCGTCGTCTTTAAGGCGGATACCGGCGTCGTCCGCGGTTCCATACGTGAGTACCCGGGTGGTTCCGCTGGCGGCGGTACGTTCGGCAAGTGCCCTGGCGCCGACATCGTCGGCGCACGCCAGCAGGAGGCCTTCCGGCGGCAAAAGCGCGGCAAAGGCGTCAAACGAAGCGAAGACGGCCTCCGCCGTCCCGTAGTGGTCCAAATGGTCCGCCTCGACGTTGGTCACGACGGCGACCAGGGGGCGGTAGTTCAGGAAGGAACCATCCGATTCGTCGGCCTCGGCCACGAAGATGTCCGAAGCACCACGCGCGGCGTTGACCCCGAGGGAAGGCACATTCGCGCCGATGGCAAATGTTGGGTCGAAACCAGCTTCCTTCAGCAGCACGGCCACCATGGATGTGGTTGTCGACTTACCATGCGTGCCGGCGACGGTCACTACCTTGTGGCCTGCCATGGCGGCAGCCAGCGCTTCCGAACGGTGGAGGACGGGAAGGCCTGCCTGCCGGGCAGCGGCGAGCTCCGGGTTGTCGTCGCGGATTGCGGAGCCGGCTACGACTGTTTGGGCATCACCCAGGTGAACGGCCTCGTAGCCGACGTTGATGCGTACGCCCGCTGCCGCAAGGTCATGCATGACCGGGAGGTCCTTGGCATCGCTGCCACTCACGGGCACGCCGCTGGCCACCATGATCCGGGCCACGGCAGACATGCCCACCCCGCCTATCCCGATGAAATGGACACGGCCAAGGGACTCGAGTGCGTGGACAGAGTGGGTCATGCGGCTACCGCTTCCAGGACAAGATCAGCCATGCGCTGATCGGCGTTTCTAATACCAAGGTGCTCAGAGGTCCGGGCCATGGTTTCCAAGCGCTGCCGGTCAGACAGCAGAGGCACCAGCCGCGTCTCCAACCAGTGGGGAGTCAGTGCTTTGTCCTCGACGAGGAGCGCACCGCCTGCCTCCACCAAAGCCGCGGCGTTCAACGCCTGCTCCCCGTTGCCGATCGGCAAGGGAACAAAGACAGCGGGTACTCCCACCGCAGCCACTTCGCTGACGGTCGCGGCCCCGGCCCGCGCCAGGAGCACGTCGGCGGCGGCGTAGACTTTCTCCATCCCATCCACGTACTCGACTTGCCGGTACCCCTCGGCGGTGAGCAGGCCGCCGTCGGCGTTGTGGATGGCCTTCCCTGTTCCGGTGATGTGCAGCGTCTGGATTCCTGCAGCGGCAAATGCGGGGAGGGCGGCCGCGACGGAACGGTTGATACTGGCCGCGCCCGACGATCCACCAGTAACGATGAGTGCCGGCCGGTCGGCATCCAGGCCGAGCAATGCCTTGGCGGCAGGGGCTGCCGAGGCGCGGTCCAAGTCTGAAATGGCCCGGCGCATGGGCATGCCCACGTGGCGGGCGCCGCGCAGCTTGGTTCCGGCGAACGCCACGGCCACATGGTCGCTGAAACGGGCACCGACCCGGTTGGCCAGCCCGGCTTTCATGTTGGCCTCGTGGATCACGATCGGGATGCGGCGTTTGCGGGCGGCCAGGTACATGGGTGTGCACACGTAGCCACCGACGCCCACAAGCACGTCCGCCTTCGCGTCGTCGAGGATTTTGCCGGCCTGTTTGACGGCACCGGACAACCGCCCGGGCAGCTTCAGCAAGTCCAGGGACGGGCGGCGGGGAAACGGCACCCGGTCAATGGTGGCGAGCTCGTAACCCGCGGCCGGGATCAGCCTGGTTTCCATGCCCGACGGCGTACCTACCGCCAGGATCTCCGCGTCCTGGCGTTTGGCCTTGATTGCGTCCGCAATGGCAAGGAGCGGACTGATGTGTCCGGCGGTACCGCCACCGGCGAGAACGACGGACAGCGGCCTGCTGGACCGGGGCGAGTCAGGAGTCATGAAGTGCGGGTACGCTTTCGTGCGGGTTTGGGTGTTCGTCGTGGCAGGAGGCGCGGCCTCTGCTGCGGGGGCAACTGGCCGCGGGCCAAGGACAACACTACGCCGACGCCGCACAGGGACATGACCAGCGCCGAGCCGCCGGCAGAGATGAACGGCAGAGGGACACCGATCACCGGAAGCAGCTGCGTGACCACCGCCATGTTCATGCTGGCCTGGCCGAGCAGCCACACCATGATGCCGCCTGCGAGCGTGCGCTGGAACGGGTCGGTCTGGCGGACCACCACGCGGAAAATCGCGATGCCCAGGATGGCGAAAAGCACCAGCACCACAATGGTCCCCACCAGCCCCAGTTCTTCGCCGATGATGGCGAAAATAAAGTCGTTGTGGGCTTCGGGGAGCCAGTTGTACTTCTGCCGGCTCTGGCCCAGGCCCAACCCGGTCCAACTGCCTTGTGCCAGTCCGTACATGCCGTTGGTGGATTGGTAGCTGAAGTCCGAGTCCGCCGTACAGGAGTCACCCGCGACTCCCAGCCAGGCTGTCACGCGGCACATGCGGTTGGGGCTGATCACGGTCATCGCGGTGGCGCCGATGGCACCGACGGCGCCCGCGATCGCCAGCATCCTGCCGGGAACGCCGCCGAAGTAGAGTCCAGCCGCGATGATGGCCATGACCACTATCGCCGTGCCGAGGTCGTTGCCGATGAGGATCAAGCCAAGAACAAGGCCCGCCCCAGGAACAACCGGGATGATGACGTGCAGCCAGCGGTCCAGGTAGTTTTCCTTGCGGGCCAGAACCGCTGCGATCCACACGCACAGCACGAGTTTGGAAATTTCCGAGGGCTGGATGCTGATCCCACCGACGTCCAGCCAGTTTTGGTTACCCAGGGTGTTGCGCCCGAAGACCTGGACAGCGATCAGCAGGACCACGACAGCGCCGAGTCCCCACCACGACAGCTTCTTCATCCAGCTCACGTTGGTCCGGGAAATGACGTACATGGCCACCAGCCCGACGACGCCGAACATCGCCTGCTTCAGGGCGTCGGCGTACGGCGACTTGCCTTCCGAGATGGCTTCGACACTGGAGGCCGACAACACCATCATCACTCCGATTGCCGTCAACGCCATGGCGCAGCCAAGGATGAGGTAGTAGGTGGAGCTGTTGGGGGCCTTGCTCTTGCCTTCCAGGCCCTCCCAGAATTTCCGGAGGTGTCCGCGGAGTCCCGTGGGCTGTTGGCCGGGAGCCCTTGGGGTCTTGGCTTTCCCGGTACCGCCGGCGTCGCCGCGGCTACGGGTGGGCGTGCTGACCATTGTTACTCCTCGGTGGTCTGTGCCTGCCCTTCCACGAGCTCGCGGACTGCCTGGATGAAAGCATCGCCACGGTGAGCGTAGGAAGAGAACTGATCCATGGAGGCTGCGGCGGGTGCCATGAGGACGGTGTCCCCCGGCTGTGCCACAACCGCTGCCGACGCCACGGCTTGGGCCATGATGGTCTCACCAAAAATCGGTGAGGCGGCTGCGGTCTCCACCTTTTCAGTTTCGCTCTTCGGTTGCGCTATTACGGGGACATCGGGTGCGTGTCGCCGGAGGGAGCCTTCCAATGCCTCTGTGTCCGTGCCAATCAGAACGACGGCCTTAAGGCGGGACGCCTGTTCCTTCACGAGGTCGTCGTAGTTGACCCCCTTGGACAGGCCTCCGGCAATCCAGACCACGTTGTTGAAAGCGGAGAGGGCCGCGGCAGCGGCATGGGGGTTGGTGGCTTTGGAGTCGTTGATCCACAGGACATCGTTGTGTTTGGCAACGGCCTGGATCCGGTGCGCGCCAGGCAGGAAGTTCATCAAGCCTTGCTTGACCGCGGACGGCTCAACACCGTAAGCACGGACCAGCGCGGCAGCTGCCAACGCATTGGCCACCATGTGGCGCGGAGCCACAGGCCCTAGGTCGGACATGGCAGCGAGTTCCGCGGCCGAGTCCTTCCGTTCCGGGATGAAGGCCCGGTCCACGAGAAGGCCCTCCACTACGCCCACCATGCTGATGGACGGCGTGTTGGTGGTGAAGGCAACCGCCCGGCACCCCTCCACGACGTCGGCGTTCTCCACCATGCGCTCGGTTTCGATTTGCTCGGCGTTGTAGATGGCGGCTATCCGGGTGTTCTCATACACCTTGGCCTTGTCCGCAAGGTAGGACTCGTATGAACCATGCCAATCCACATGGTCCTCGGCGACGTTGAGGCAGACACTGGCCACAGGTGAGAGGGAGTGGCTCCAGTGCAGCTGGAAACTGGAGAGTTCCACGGCAAAGGCGTCGTACTCCACGGGATCGCGCAGGGCGTCCAGGATTGGCGTGCCTACGTTCCCCACTGCAATGGCCTTGAGCCCAGCGGCCTGCAGCATGGACTCGGTCATTCCCACCGTGGTGGTTTTGCCGTTGGTTCCCGTGATCGCCAGCCAGTCCGCCGTTTTCCGGCCCTCGCGCACCCGGAGGCGCCACGCCAGTTCCACATCGCCCCAGACTGCGATGTGTTTGCGTTTGGCTGCAGCCAACAATGCTTGGTCCGGGCGCCATCCCGGGGAGGTAACGACGAGCTCTGGTTTTTCACCGTCGATCAACGGCAGGACGCTGACTGCGTCTTCGCCGAGGAGCACGTCCACAGCCCCCACGATCTTCAGGGTGTCGGCCTGTGCCTTGGCTTTCGCCGAAGTGGCGGCATCCACCACAACCACCCGGGCACCGAGTTCAATCAGCGTATCCGCAGCGGCGAATCCTGAAACGCCGATGCCGGTAACCACGACGCGAAGCCCGCTCCAGGCCGAATCCCAGGTGGTGAGGTCCTTGAGCCTCTCGTTGACCGATTGCGTTGTTTCGGGGCTGTGGTTCACAGCAGCACCACCCATTCAGCGTAGAAAATACCCAGGCCAGCAGCGACGAACAGGCCGGCCAGGATCCAGAACCTGACCACCACCGTCACTTCCGCCCAGCCCTTGAGTTCAAAGTGATGTTGCAGCGGTGCCATCTTGAAGACGCGCTTGCCGCCGGACAACCTGAAGAAACCCACCTGGATGATCACGGACAGCGTGATCAGCACGAAGAGGCCGCCAATGAAAGCCAGGAGCAATTCCGTGCGGGAGAGGATGGCGAAGCCGGCTACGGCACCACCGATCGCAAGCGAGCCGGTGTCCCCCATGAAGATCTTGGCGGGCGAGGTGTTCCACCAGAGGAAACCCACCAGTGCCGCACTGAGGATCGCGGCAAGGAGGGCGAGGTCCATGGGGTCGCGCACCTGGTAGCACCCGCTGCCGGCTTCCCGGGGGGACCCGCAGGCCTGGTTGTTCTGCCAGATACCCATGATGGTGTAGGCACCAAAGACCATGATGGACGCGCCCGCAGCGAGTCCATCCAGCCCGTCGGTGAGGTTCACGCCGTTGGTAGCGGCAGTGATGATCAGGTTGGACCAGATGATGAAGAGGATTGCGCCCACCACCGAGCCCGCGAAGGCAAGGTCCAGCCAGGGGATGTCACGCACCAGGGAAATCTGGGTGGAGGCCGGCCGGAGCCCGTCTTCGTTCGGGAACTGAAGCACCAGGATCGCGAAGATGATGCCGACGGCGGCCTGCAGGATCAGCTTGGCACGGGCGTTCAGTCCGAGGCTGCGTTTATTGGAGATCTTGATGAAGTCGTCCAGGAATCCCACGAAACCCATGCCCACCATGAGGAACAACAGAAGCAATCCCGAAGCGGACGGTCCCGGTGACCGGGGGTTCATCAACCACATGATCAGGTGCGTGACGAAGTAGCTCACCAGGACGGCCGCCACCACCACGGTCCCACCCATGGTGGGCGTACCCCGCTTCGTATGGTGCGAGGTGGGTCCGTCGTCGCGGATGAACTGGCCATAGCTCTTGGCCACGAGGAAGCGGATGAACAGGGGCGTGCCTATGAGGGCCACCAAAAGGGCGACGCCGGCGCCGATCAAAAGTGCAATCACAGCAGCTCGTTCCCTTCGCTTGCGGCCTTGCTTGCCGCGTCTTCCCCGGTGGGCTCGGCCCGTGGGGGTAATGCTATCCGATCGCCCAAGTGCCGCAGCCCAACGCCGTTGGAGGACTTGAACAGGACGAGGTCGCCGGGTTGGAGTTCCCGTTGCAGCAGCTCGTAGGCTTCATCCGCGGTTTCCGTGAACGAGCATTCGTCTCCCCAGGAGCCTTCCTGGATGGCGGAGACGTACAGGGCGCGGGCTTCGCGGCCTACCACCACCAGACGCGAGATGTTCAGCCGGACTACCTGCGTGCCCACCGCTGTGTGCTCGCGGATGGAGTCCTCCCCCAGCTCGAGCATGGCACCCAGGACCGCCCAGGTACGGCGTCCTTGGCCCAAGTCAGCGAGCGTCCGCAGGGCGGCACGCATGGACTCCGGGTTGGCGTTGTAGGCGTCGTTGATGATGGTGACACCATCGGGACGTTCCGTCCGCTCCATCCGCCACCGGCTGGCAGCCGACTGGGTGCTGAGTGACGCCGCAATGTCGGCGGCCGGAATGCCCGCCGCGAATGCCGCGGACGCAGCGGCGAGGAGGTTGGTGATGTGGTGGCCACCGATGAGCTTGCTCCGCACCTCGACGGCCGGACCGCCGTCGGGCAGTACCAGCTGGAAGTCCGGGTGGCCCCCGGAATTCACCACCACGTTGCGGGCTTCCACTTCTTCAGTGGTGGCCGGCGAGGAGGTGAATCCGAGGACGTGGGCTTTGGTCCGTGAACGCATGGCGGCCACGCGGCCGTCGTCGAGGTTGATGACGGCAGTGCCGTTCTCGCCAAGCGCCTCGACAAGTTCCCCCTTGGTCTTGGCGATGTTTTCGACGCCGCCGAACTCGCCGGCGTGGGCGGTGCCGACTACGAGCACCACCCCGATGTCCGGCTTGACCATGTCAGCGAGGTACTTGATGTGGCCCAGGCCCGTGGCCCCCATCTCGATAACCAGGAACCGGGTGTCCGCCGTTGCGGTGAAGACAGTGAGCGGAACGCCCACCTCTCCGTTGTAGGAACCTTGCGGAGCTACCGTGGGCCCGGCCTGGGACAGGATGCCGGCCAGGAGGTCCTTGGTGGTGGTTTTTCCAGCTGATCCGGTGATTCCGATGACCGTGAAGTCCTCACCGCGCCCGGCGCGTTCGGCCCGGATGCGGCGGACAGCTTCGGCAGCCAACGCGCCCATGGCGAGCACGGCATCGTCAACCACGACGGCGGGATGCGGCTTGCCGTCGGGTCCGGTGACTTCGCGTTCGCCCAGGACCAGGACGGCGCCGCGCTCAAACGCCGCGTTGACGAAGTCATGGCCGTCTGCGTACTCTCCGGGCTTGGCAACATAGAGCGAACCCTGGGTTGCTTCCCTCGAATCGGTGACCACGGAAGAGGGCACAATGTCCCCGCTTCCGGTCAAGCGGCCATGGGTGATGTCGGCGATCTCCGCCGCAGTAAATGCAATCATCTCGGTTTAGGACTCTATCCGCTGGTCCGATGAAACGCTGAATCCCTTGGATGTCAAGGCGTTCCGCAGTTCCACCCTGTCGTCGAGCGCCAGGTTGACCCCCTTGACCTCTTGCCAGACCTCGTGTCCCCGGCCTGCGACGAGGATGGTGTCCCGGGCCGTGGCCAGGTCCACTGCCAGCCGGATGGCGGTGTCGCGGGGGTAGGATTCGACGATTTCGCAGCTCAGGCCCTCTTTGTCCCGTGCTGCCTTGGCGCCGGCAAGGACCTCGGCGCGGATGGCGGCGGGGTCTTCGTCGTGGGGATCGTCGTCGCTGATGATCACGATGTCAGCGAGTTGTGCCGCAATGGCACCCATGGTGGGGCGCTTGCCCTGGTCTCGTTGTCCTGTGGCTCCAAACACCACGATCACCCGTGACCCTTCTTCCGCTGACCGTACTGCCTTCAGGGCACGTGCCAAAGCATCGGGGTTGTGGGCAAAATCGACGACGGAAGCGGGCTCCGTTGCCACCAACTGCATACGGCCCGGTACCGCGACTGTCAGCGGATCATGCTGGTCCAGGGCCTTTTGGAGGGTTTCCGTGTCCACTCCGGAAGCGGCCACCATGGCCGTGGCAAGGGCCGCGTTGGCCACGTTGAAATCGCCAGGGAGCCCGGTGTGGACCCGCAGGGCACGGCCGTCGCGGTGGCGAAGCTCGAAGTCGCTCCCCAACCCACGGGCAGTCACGGACGCGACGCGCCAATCGGCGTCGAAGTCGTCCGAAGCCGCCGCGAGGGTGGTGACCGGTATGTCCGCCAACTCCGCGAGCCTGCGGCCCCACGCGTCGTCCACCGTCACCACGGCTTGGCGCGCGCGTGCCGCGGTAAACAACTCGGCTTTGGTCCGGAAATATTCCTCCATGCTGCCGTGGAGGTCCAGGTGGTCCTGGGTGAGGTTGGTGAAGCCCGCCACGTCAAACATCACGCCATCCACCCGCTGGTAGGAGATGGCATGCGACGAGACCTCCATGGAAGCGGCGTCGAGGCCTTTTTCACGCATGAGGGAAAGCAGCCCGTGCACGTCCGTGGACTCCGGCGTGGTCAGGAGGCTGGGGATGGGTTCCCCGCCCGCCAGGATCTCGATGGTTCCAATGAGGCCCGGGACCTTGCCCAAAGCCCGCAGCAACGAGTTGATGAAATACGTCGTGGTGGTCTTGCCGTTGGTGCCCGTGACGCCGAACAGGGTGGGGTGCCCGCCCTCGTCCGGCTGGCTGCGGTAAATCAGGGCGGCCAGGCGTCCGACGACGGCCCTCGGCTGGTGGACCACCAGGACGGGAACGGGCAGCTCGCCCGCCAGCGCGAGTTGGCGCGCACCGGCGTCGTCCGTCACCACCGCGACCGCCCCGGCTTGAACCGCCTGGTCCACGAAGTCGGCACCGTGGCGGCTGGCCCCCGGGAGGGCCATGTACAGGTCTCCCGCTTCGATCGTACGGGAGTTCAGGGAAATGCCCGTCACTCCCCCACCCTCGGTGGCCTCGGGTGCCGTGATCCCAAGAGCTTCGGCAATGACCTCGAGGGGAACGGAAGCAACGGATGCGGGGCGGAACGCGGACCCGGCCTGCGGCGTGGCGGTGGAAGCTGCCTCATTTTGCTCTGACACGTGGTTCTCCATTGGTGCTCAGTGGAACGACCGGCGGGCTGCCAAGGGCACCGGACCGGTCGTGCTGGATCGAAACTTAGGGCCGAAACAGGCGCCCAAGAAGCTTACTTGACGAACTGCGGCAAGTGCGCGGGTGTTCCCGTGGACGGAGCCACGTTGTAGGTCCTCAGCACCTGCGACATGACCGAGCGGAAGACCGGCCCGTTGGTGATGCCGTAGATGCTTCCCTTGGGGCGCTGGAGGACAACCTCCACGATGAACCGCGGGTCATCCATGGGAGCCATGCCCACCATCGAGGCCGTGTAGCCATCGAAGCCCGGCAATCCGTCCTCGCGCGGCGCCTGCGACGTACCTGTTTTGGCTCCCACGCGGTAGCCATCGATCGCTGCGTCCTTGATCTGGCCCTCTGTGACTGCGCTCTCGAGGATGTCCCGGACCTGTTGCGCCGTTTCCTTGCTCACGACTTGCCGTGTGTCCTTGGCGGGAACCTTCTGTTCCACTCCGTCCGGGCTGATGTAGCTGTCAATGAGCCGTGGCTGCAGCATGACGCCGTTGTTGGCGATGCTTTGGTATGCGCGAACCGTTTGGAGCGTCGATTGCGAGACGCCCTGGCCGAAGAGCACGGTGTACTGCTGGCGATCGTCCCACTGCTCCGGTTTGGCAAGGATGCCCGTGGCCTCGGCAGGCAGGCCGATATCCGTTTGTTCACCGATGCCGAACTTCTTCAGCCAGTCGTACCTCTGTTCCTTGCTTAGCCTGCTGCCGGCCATCACGGTGCCGGTATTCATGGACCAGCCGAGGATGCCGGCCAGCGTCCGTTCCTCGGTGCCGTGTTCGAAAGCGTCCGTGAACTGTTGTCCATCAATCGTGTAGGAAGGCGGGATGGTGAAGTGGTCCAACGGACTGGATTTGCCTTCCTCGATCACGGCCGCCGCCGTAATCATCTTCTCCACCGAGCCCGGCTCGTAGGCCGCCGTCACGGCGCGCACGCCGCGGTCCTTGGCATCCACCTTGCCGGGGTCGTTGGGATCCGGCGCATTCGTGTCCGCCAGGGCGATCAGGTTGCCGGTCTTGGTGTCCATCACCACAATCACGCCCCACTCGGCATTGAGCTTGTTGACCTGGCCCTGGATGGCCTGCTGGGCGAAGTACTGGATGTCCGTGTTGATGGTCAGCTTGACGTCGCTGCCATCCACCGCGGGTGTCAATTCGTCCGTGGCAACCGGGATGCGCAGGCCGTCAGCGCCGATCTCAAAGACCCGCTTGCCTTCCGTGCCCCGCAGCACCTCGTCCTGGGTCTGCTCGATGCCGGCCTGGCCCGTGGTCCCGTCCTGGAGGAAGCCCACCACCCCACCGGCGACGCTTCCGTTGGGGTACACGCGTTTGCTGACGCCTTCCGCGGCAACACCCGGAATGTGAAGCTTGGAGATCCTGTCCTCGAGTTCGGGCTTGACGTCCTTGGCAACAACGAAATATTTTTTGTCGCCCGTCACCGATTCACGGACCTTGGCGGCATCGGTGCCAAGCAAGGTGGCCAATTCCGTGATTCCCTGGTCCCGGGAGATCGTCTCTACGGCCTCGGTCTGCTGGTTGTACCTCTTGAACTCAGTGGTTGCCGTGTTCAGGACCTGGTCCACCACGATGTTGTAC
Organism: Paenarthrobacter sp. NPDC089988; assembly: GCF_044748465.1. Lineage (NCBI taxonomy): Bacteria > Bacillati > Actinomycetota > Actinomycetes > Micrococcales > Micrococcaceae > Paenarthrobacter > Paenarthrobacter sp. NPDC089988. The sequence goes on along the minus strand of NZ_JBIVGD010000012.1, from coordinate 57,712 downwards.
CGTATGACACTGCTGGCCAGTACAGTCCCGTTGGCATCGACGATCTTCCCGCGCTCTGCAGGCAGCACCTGGGGCGTCAGCCGGTTGGCGAGGGCAGCCTCGGCCATACCGCCCACGTCCAGGCCCTGGACCATGAACAGCTTTCCGCCCACCACCAGCAGCAAGGTGAGCATGATGCCCAAACCTACCCGCAGGCGTTTCCTCGCCGCCGGCACTTTCCTCTTTTTCGATTTGCCGGGGTTTTGCGCCACGTTGATTCCTTGCTGCTGGCCTTGGCTCAGTGGTCGGTTTGCTTACTGCCCTGGTGTCTTCTGTTGGGGAGCCGGGACGGACCCTCCGTGCAGTTCAGCCGGCGGAGCCGTTGCGGTTGCCGGTGCGGCCGGTGTTGTTGACTGCGCCGGATTTTCCGCGGCTGCGGGAGTTGCCGGCTTGAGGTTCTCCAGCGGATCCTTGGTTGTCACCGACGGAACCACGTCGAGCTGTCCGGCAATCGCCGGAGGGGCAATGAGGGCCGAGGGATTGTCTCCCTTTACGGCCGGCGTTGCCTTTCCGGTGACCGTCATGGTGTTGACATCAATCTGGCCCTTGACGGTGGATTGTACCATCCCCAATTCTGCCGCTTTCGCTGCCAGATTCTGGGGAGCCTCGTAGTTCTGCTTCTTCTGTGTCAGATCCTGGTTTTCCTTGGTGAGCGTTGCGGCCTCAGCCTTCAACTGCACCAAGCGGTACTGGGCGGTGGACACGGAAATGTTCAGTACAAGCACGGTCAAAAGGGCAGCCGCCAAGGCAACCAGGCAAAGCACAACAACGGGTGTCCGACGTTTCCGGGGCGCGTCGCGTACCACCGAAAGCGGCGTCCGCTGCTTGCGCTCCTCCCCAGGCTTTCCGGCCGGAAACGGAAGTGCCCGGGCCGTGTTGCCCACCGTGGAGGGCAATGACTTCGCTGCGGCGTTGCTCATACGGCTCTCCTTGGCTTGATGCGCTCCACGGCCCGCAACCGGGCTGACGCCGCGCGTGGGTTCTCGGCAATTTCTTCTGCGGTTGGCACCTCGGTGCCTTTGGTCAGTGTCTTCAACTCGGGCTTGTGTTCTTCCAGCTCAACGGGGAAGCCCAAGGGTGCCGAAGACTTGGATCCTGCCTGGAAGACCGACTTGACGATCTTGTCTTCCAGGGAGTGGTAGGACATGACCACCACCCGGCCACCCAGGGCCGTGGAAGCCACGGCGGCAGGGACCGCGCGTTCAAGGACGTCCAATTCCTCATTGACTTCGATCCGCAGGGCCTGGAACGTGCGCTTGGCAGGATGCCCACCGCTCTTTGCGGCGGCGGCGGGAACCACGGCCCGGATCTGCTCCACGAGTTCCCCCGTGGTAGCGAACGGCTTCTGCGCACGGGCGTTGACAATCCTGTTGGCGATACGGCCGGCGAACTTCTCTTCACCCCACTTGCGGATGATCCGCACCAACTCTTCTTCGCTGTACTCATTGACCACGTCGGCAGCCGTCTGTCCGCGGCTCGTGTCCATCCGCATGTCCAGCGGGGCATCGTAGGAGTACGCGAAGCCACGTTCGCGCTCATCGAGCTGCAGTGAGGACACACCCAGGTCCATCAGGATGCCATGTACCTCGTCGATCCCGAGGTCTGCCAGGACCTCCTCGATCTCGTCATACACGGCGTGGACCAGGTCGGTCCGCCCTGCGAAAGGCTCCAAGCGCGCGCCTGCCAACGCCAGCGCTTCCTCGTCGCGGTCAATACCCACGAGGTGCAGGTCCGGGAATCTCTGCAGCATGGCCTCGGAGTGTCCGCCCATGCCCAGCGTTGCGTCGATGGCCACGGGCGTTTGGCCGCGCTTTCGGGCAGCCTCGAAGCCTGGAGCGAGGAGATTGATGCAGCGGTCTTTAAGGACGGGTACGTGGCGTTCCGATGTGGGCTTTGCCGCGTCTTGCTCCTCCACGCTGCCTCCTCTTTCCTCATTGGCCCTGCTGGTGGTTCTTGAACCGGATCCCCATCCGCGCCTATCGCCCCGCCGGCCTGGCTCCGGGGAAGGTGAGCCAGGAAAACGGATCGATGGGCGGCTGGAGATCCCATCCAAGAACCGGTACTGCCTGTCCTGTCCGGCTAGAAAAACCCGGGCAGATTGTCATCGTCGGTCTCCGAGAAGGCGGCTTCCTTCTCGGCGAGGTACTCCTCCCAAGCTTCGGCATCCCAGATCTCCGCGCGGGTACCGGCGCCGATGACTGCCAGTTCCCTGCCGAGCCCTGCGTAAGACCGGAGCGCCGGCGGAATCGTTACGCGCCCCTGCTTGTCAGGTACCTCATCAGAGGCTCCAGACAGGAAAACCCGGATGTAATCGCGTGCCTGCTTGGAGGACAGTGGAGCCTCCCGCATCGACTCGTGAATGCGTTCGAATTCTTTCTGGCTGAAGACGTAAATGCAGCGCTCCTGGCCCCTTGTGAGTACCAAGCCCTCAGCCAGTTCCTCGCGGAACTTGGCGGGAAGTATGATCCGGCCCTTCTCATCGAGACGCGGCGAATGGGTGCCCAGAAACACCGGCCCACCGCCCCTCAATCAAGGTGCCCGCACATACCCAGCCCTGCCATTACCCTCTTATGCGCTCCACTTTACTCCACAACGCACCACAGTCAACGCACGCCGCGGCGTTTCTCCACCACTTTGAGATTCCAGAAAGCCGGAATGACGCGGAATTCAGGGCGTGGTGGGAAGTGGAGGGTTCAGGGAAGCCGCGGCGGATTCGCCTCCCCTTGTCCTACGTCGGACAGGCCCTGCGGGCGGAATCGCGCCAGGGAGCAGCCCGCCGGGAGGGAAATGGAGGGAAATCCGGAAAGGGGTGGAAAGTGGAGGGCCTCAGCTACCCCCCGCCCCTTGGAATCCCCATGCCCCTTAAACACGAAAAGACCCGGTTCGGGTCTTATGGCAGACGCTGTTGTGGCGCTCCTTTCAGGGGCGCCACACGTCAAACTCTTGGCTTGGGAAGGACCGGCGAGCAGTGCCGGACGTCAATTCACGCCAGAACTTTCAATTGTCGTCGCGGCGACGCTCGTCCCAACGCTCTTCCAGGTTGCTCATGAAGGAACTCTTGGACTTGGCCTTGCCGGGCTTGCCCTTGCGTCCCTTACCGAAGGCGGCTCCACGCAGGGTTGCGAAGTAGACGCCCGCGCCCATCACCACAAAACCGAGGACGCCAACGAATATCTGCTGGAGTGAGACTCCGACGAGCAAAAGAAGGATGCCCGCAATTGCACCCAACACACCGATGATGACGTGACGGGTTGACCAACTGCGAATGGGATCAGAGCCCATGGTGTTGGCAAACTTCGGATCGTCCTCGTGAAGCTGCTTCTCGAGTTGCTCCAGCAGCTTCTGTTCGTGCTCCGAGAGGGGCATCGCGACCTCCTTAAGTCAGCCAGCGTCTGGACGGACCGCGGCCTTTGCGTCTGTTTCCAGAACGAACGGATCCGAGAATTGGTTCCCATGAATTCCTGCAAGGATAAGCAGGCTTCCCGGGGCCGATAGCTCAGGAAACAGCAGTCCAGACGATCTAAATATCTGTACTCATTAGGATAGTTTGTCCAGCGCCGTTCTGAAAGACGGGCAAACCCCTTGAGTGGAGCCCGAAGCCGCGACTCAGGGGGCCTCGGGAGGCTTGCCGGGCTCCAGCAACCGTGCCGGAAGCAGAGTCTTGGAACCAAACCGCTCGGCAACCCGGTCCAGCGCTTGCTCGGCCGCCCGCCAATTGTCGTCCCGGCGGTCAAGGCTTAGCTGCACGGACGTTTGGCCGGCAGCCTCCAACTGCTCCGCGCGGACGCCCACCAGCCTGACACTCAACGGACGTGGCCCCAGCGAGTCCAGGAGTTGGACAGCCACCTGGTAAATGAGCTGGGCGCTGTCCATGGGAGTCTGCACGGTCCTGCTGCGGGTCACAGTGGAGAAATCCGAATAACGCAGTTTCAAGGCCACCGTACGTGTCAGCATTCCGGCGCCCCGCAGACGTCCGGCGACCCGGTGCGACAACCTGAGCAACTCCCTGTTCAGCAGTGAAGGATCCGCCGTGTCCGTGGTGAACGTCTCCTCGGCACCGATGCTTTTTTCAAGTCGGGTAGGCGTCACCGGGCGGGGGTCCACGCCCATGGACAGCCGATGCACATGTTCACCGCTGGCCCCCAGGACCTTCTTGAGTGATGCTCGCGGAGTAGCGGCGACGTCGGCCACCGTTCGGATTCCGAGACGCGCCAGGACCTCCGCGGTTTTTCCGCCGACGCCCCACAACGCATTCACCGGCAAACTGTGCAGGTAGGCCACAGTGTCCGCGGCATCGATCTTCAGGATGCCGTCCGGCTTGCAGCGCGTCGATGCGATCTTGGCCACGAATTTTGTCCCGGCAATTCCCACCGATGCAGTGATGCCGAGTTCCGAATGTACCCGACGCCGGATCAGGTGCCCGATCTCCAGCGGCGGACCCAATCGACGGATGGCCCCTCCCACATCAAGGAAGGCCTCATCCACGCTCAACGGCTCGACGAGATCCGTGATGGACGCGAAGATGTCCATGATCTGCCCGGAAACCTCGTAGTACAGCTTATGGCGGGGCGGAATGATGACGGCGGCCGGGCACATCCTCATGGCTATGGCCATGGGCATCGCCGACTTCACTCCCGTTGCCCGGGCCTCATAGGACGCGGAGAGGACTACGGAGCGTTCGGCCGGGAAACCGACAATCACCGGCTTGCCCCGCAGGTCCGGCCGGCTCCGAAGCTCCACCGAAACAAAAAAGGCATCCATGTCCACATGCAGGATGCTGGTGCGCCGAAGTTCGCGCAGGGCGTCCGCGGCACTTCGGGCCGACCCCTGGTCCGTTTCCGCGCCGCCGCCAACTGCATCCTGCCTCACAACGGCAATACTATGCCCCGCCACTGACTAAACTGGAGGCACGCCCCGGCGTCAGCCAACGGAAGGATACCCCTGTGAAGCTCCCTGGAACTGCCCACGTGCGAGGATTTGCCCTGATCGCAGTCACCGTGGCCCTGGCGGTTTCCGCCTGCACTCCTGCTCCCCAAGGAACCGCTGCTCCGTCGTCCTCAGGCCCTGCCACCTCAGCGGCCCCCGCGTCCTCCACGCCTTCAGCGAGCACCACCGCCGCTGCCAGCAGTTCGGCCTCGGCTGCCCCCAGCGCCACTGCCACCGTCGGAGCGTTGGTTGAAGGCTTCCCCCAGCAACTGATTCCCGTGATGCCAAAAACGTCCGTCCGTTCCAGCAGCTTCGACAAGACTGCGTCCCCGGCCACGGTGGCCTTGGTCGGAACCGTCAAGGCTCCGCCGGAGGGCGTGGTTGACTACTACAAGGCATCCTTGGAGGCCCAGGGCTTCAAAGAGGTTCCCGGATCCGGAGCGGTAGGCAACGTCACCTCGATCGACTTCATCCGGGGTGACGGCGAAACAGTTAATCTTTCTGTCCGCCAGAAGGAAGGCGTCTCCACCTTTACCATCGGCGCCAACGTGGCGGCCGGTTCCGTCAAGTGACCGCGCATGTGGAACAGCTCCAGGCGGAGCAGTCCCGGTTCGTCCTTGGCGTCGCGGACCATCTTGAAGCCTTCCTGTCCTCACAGCAGGACATCATGGCGAGGGTATCCCCCGACGTGGAGCCCCTGCTGGGCTCGATTTCGAGCCTGGTCACGGGCGGCAAGCGGCTGCGTGCCCTCATGTGCTACTGGGGTTGGCGGGGGGCCGGCGGCGCCGAAAACCATCAGGACATCCTGACGGCAGGCTGCGCCTTGGAGCTCTTCCAGGCTGCCGCCTTGATCCACGACGACATCATCGACCGTTCAGACACCCGCCGCGGTGGCCCCAGTGTGCATAAACGATTCAGCCAGCTGCACGAGGTCAACGGCTGGGCCCTGGACAACGAACGGTTCGGCCATGCAGCCGCCATCCTGACCGGAGACCTTTGCCTCTCCTTCAGTGAAGAATCGTTTACCCGGATCGGCCCCAGGGCGGCAGCCGGTACCCAGGCCCGGGCCATCTTCAACCTCATGCGGGCCGAAGTAATGGCCGGACAGTACCTGGACATCCTGGAGGAAGTAGCCGGTCCGGTCCGGGAGCGCGCGGGATCAGTGGATCGGGCCAAGTCGATCATCCGCTACAAGTCGGCCAAGTATTCAACAGAGCATCCCCTGGCGCTGGGCGGTGCCCTTGCCGGCGCACCCGCGGAATTACTCAAGGGCTATTCGGCTTTCGCCTTGCCACTGGGCGAGGCCTTCCAAATGCGTGACGATGTCCTGGGCGTGTTCGGTGATCCGGAAACCACTGGCAAACCTGCCGGCGACGACCTCCGCGAAGGCAAACGTACGGTCCTGGTGGGATTCGCCATCAATATGGCATCCGCTGTAGATGCGGCCCACGTAGACCAACTCCTGGGCAAACAGGATCTCAGCGCGGAGGAAGTTGACCGCATCCGTCACATTATTGTCGAATGCGGTGCCTTGGACGCCACCGAGTCACTCATTGCGAAACTCAGTGACAAGGCATTCGCGGCGCTCGAACAGCTTCCTCTGGCTGAATTGCCGCTTTCAGCGCTCCGCCAGCTGGCCGAGGCGGCCGTTAGCCGCGCGGCCTGATCCATCAGGCAAGCTACTTAAAGGGAATCGACGGCGGTGTGGCACCGCCGTCGATTCCTTTTTTTGGACCTGCTACCAGGCCAGGGACTGGGCCCTGCGCCTGATTTCCGTCTTTCGTCCTTCACGCAGTGCATCAATGGGACGGCCGCGCAGGGACTCATCCGGCGTGAACAGCCAGACGATCAATTCCTCGTCGCTGTAGCCTGCATCGCTGAGGACGGCAACGGTCCCCTTGAGGCTGTCCACGACGTGTCCATCCTGGATAAACAGTGCCGGGATGGAACGGATATTCCGCTCACCCCGCCTGACGGCCACAAGCGCGCGCTCGTCGAGCAGTCCGTGGACTTTTGTGATGGTGACATCCAACAACTCGGCGACATCGGGCAGGGGCAGCCAGTCGGTTACAAGGTTTTCAAGATTACTCACGGATCAAGGGTGCCATGACGCCCCACCTCCCGCCTAGCCGAATGCTTTAGGGGCGAGGGCATTCCTGTTTCAGCCTCCCACGGCTTTCTTGCTTGATTTCGTCAATCGGGAGGAATTGTTGTGCCGATGGAATAAGTGTGAGAGATTCACTTTGATCACACTTGCACCATTGATAACAACTGCATCATTGATAACATCAGTAACATTGGTAACAGCGGCAACACCCAACCATCCCCCGCTGCCGAGATGAGGACTCACTTCATGACCACGCCCCGCTCGACGAAACGAACCATGAGCATGCCCGTAATCGCGGCAACCACGGCTGCGCTTCCTGCAGTGGTGTTGTCCTCGCTTGCAGTGGCCCAGCCCGCCACGGCAGCCCCGGCACCGCAGCCGCGCAAGATTCCGGCGACGCTGGCCGCGGCGATCCAGGCCCAGGCTGCCCGTACCGCACATGTCATCCCCGCGCAGGCCGTCGCGTCAGCGCTTCCTGCAGCACTGCGCCCCATGGCACCGTCCGTCCCGGACACGTACAAGATCGTCCGGGGCGACACCATCAGTGCCATTGCCCACCGGTTTAGCCTGGACACCAACGAGGTGCTGAAGCTGAACAAGCTCACGGCCACCACGTTGATCTACCCGGGTCAAACTATCCAGCTCAAGGGCACGGCGCCGACAGCCACTCCTGCTCCGGCCCCTGCTGCTGCGCCTGCGCCGGCTGCCTCGTCAGGTGCTGCTGCCACCTACACGGTGGTGCCCGGGGACACCCTGGGGGCCATTGCCGCCCGGCATGGAGTCCCCCTGTCCAGCATCTTCAGCTGGAACAACCTCAACGGAAGTTCCATCATCTACCCAGGCCAGAAGATCAAGGTCAGCGGTGGTTCCTCCGCACCCGCCCCGTCGACTCCGGCCCCTGCCCCGGCTCCTTCCGCACCGGCGTCGGGCTCCGGCACCTACACCATCAAGGCCGGTGACACCCTCAGCTCCATCGCATCCCGGCAGGGCGTCTCCCTGTCCGCACTCATGAGCGCCAACAACGTCACCGCCACCACGGTCATCTACCCAGGCCAGAAGCTGACCATTCCGGGCAGCAGCAGCCTGGCGCCGGCGTCGAGCACCACGCCTTTGGTGCCCAGCTCCTTCCTTGGCTTCACCTACCCGCCCGCGGTGGTCAGTTCGGCGAACGAAAACAAGGCCCTCCTCAACGCGTCACCGGTGCCCAGCCGCGCCGAAATGAAGACGATCGTGGCGGACACGGCCCGTCGCATGGGCGTCAGCCCTTCGTTGGCGTTGGCTTTTGCGGAACAGGAATCCGGTTTCGACCAGCGCGCTGTCTCTCCTGCCAACGCAATCGGCACCATGCAGGTCATCCCGTCGTCGGGCGAGTGGGCATCGGACCTGGTGGGACGAAAGCTGAACCTCCTGGACCCCTATGACAATGCCACTGCCGGCGTGGCCATCATCCGTGCCCTGATTGCCACCTCCAAGGACCTGGACACTGCCATCGCCGGTTACTACCAGGGCCAGTACTCCGTGAGCAAGTACGGCATGTATGACGACACCAAGCGGTATGTGGAGTCGATCAAGGCCCGCCAGCGCACCTTTGCCTGACGACCCCCTCATACACGGGAAAGAGGCCCGGATTCCGCTGGAATTCGGGCCTCTTCCATGCCTCGATTAGGATCGTATGGTGCAAGAACCTCAGCAGGACCACCTGATCGGAACAACTGTGGACGGGCGCTACCTGGTGCGCTCCCGCCTCGCCAGGGGCGGAATGTCCACGGTCTATTTGGCGACAGACCAGCGCCTGGAACGCGATGTGGCCCTGAAGGTCCTGCACCCGCACCTGGCCAACGACCAGACCTTCCTGGAACGCCTGAGCCGTGAGGCCAAGGCAGCCGCAAGCCTGTCCCACCCCCACGTGGTGGGTGTCCTGGACCAAGGCGAAGACGGCCACATCGCCTACCTGGTCATGGAATACGTCAAGGGCCACACGCTCCGCGATGTGCTGGACGAGCAAGGCGCCCTCCCTCCCCGGCTGGCCCTGGCCCTGATCGATCCGGTGATCGAGGGACTGGCGGCAGCCCACGGCTCAGGCCTCATCCATCGGGACATCAAGCCCGAAAATGTGCTCATTGCCGACGACGGCCGGATCAAGGTGGGCGACTTTGGACTGGCCCGGGCCGTCACCGCCACCACCAGCACCGGCGCCCTGATCGGCACCGTCGCTTATTTGGCTCCCGAACTGGTGCTGGGAAAGGCCGCCGATGCCAGGAGCGACATCTACTCGGCCGGAATCATGCTTTACGAAATGCTGACGGGCAAGCAGCCGTACTCCGGCGACTCCCCCATCCAGGTGGCCTACCAGCACGTCAACTCCGCGGTGTCACGGCCTTCCGAGGCCACCCCCGGACTGGCGCAGGACCTGGACGAACTGGTCCAATGGTGCACTGCGGTGGACGCCGAGAACCGGCCAGTGGACGGGACCGCGCTGTTGTCGGAGCTCCGCCATATCCGCACCTCGCTCAGTGACGAACAACTCGACCACAAGCAGGCGTCCTCGAACGCACATCTGCCGGCAACGGCCCCGGCGCCGTACGGGGAGCACCCAACAGAAGCCATCCCGGCCACGTCTTCGCCCACGGAGTTCATCTCCCACCAGAGCAACCCGACAACCGTGATGGCCTCCGCCGCTCCCCGGGGACGCGCCACTGTACCCGGCGTTGACGATCCCGTCCGCACGCCCGGGAAACGGGAGGCGAAACGGCTTGAAAAGCAGGAAGCGAAGGATCGGGCGCGAGCGGCGGCCACCCCTGTCCGGCCCCTACGCGAGGGGAATCCACGGCGCCGCGGGGTGATCTGGGCGGTGGTGATCGTCATTCTGGCGCTCCTGGCAGGTTCCGCGGGATGGTTCTTCGGCATGGGTCCGGGATCTCCCGGCACTGTCCCGGATGTGAAGAACAAGACCGTTGCCGAAGCACAGCAACTCCTTCGGACGGCCGGATTCCAGTCTGAACCGCAAGACGTCTTCGACGACGACATCAAAGCCGGCCTCACTGTGGGAACCAAGCCCGAATCCGGTGCGCAGGTGAGGAAGTTCCAGCCCATCACGCTCTTCGTGTCCAAGGGCGCCCAACTGTTCGCGCTTCCCGGGCTGACGGGCGGAACGCTCGATGACGCCAAGAACGCACTCAACACCGCGCAAATGGCCCTGGGGAACGTTACCCAGGCTTTCGACGACAAGGCACCTGCCGGCGTCGTCCTCTCGCAGGACCCGGCCAAAGGCACCGAAGTGCGGCACGGCACGCCTGTAGCACTGGTTGTCTCCAAGGGTCCGCAGCCCATCCCGGTGCCGGATGTGCGGGGCCAACCGCAGGATGCCGCGGTGAAGGCGATCCAGGACGCCGGGCTGAAGGCCGTGATCGCCCCGGAGACGGTCAACGACAAGACCGTGCCCAAGGGATCGGTTGTGACGCAGTCCCCTGCGAACGGCACCCTGATCAAGGGCGACGCGGTGACGCTGACCGTTTCCAAGGGACCCAAGTTGGTCAAGGTTCCGAGCTTTGTTGGCAAGCAGGCCAAGGACGCCCGTAAACAGCTCGAGGATCTGGGTTTCGAGGTCAAAGTCAACGAGATCCTGGGCGGCTTCTTCGGCACGGTGCGGGACCAGAACCCGGTAAACAGCGAGGTTCCCGAGGGTTCCCTCATCACGCTGACCGTGGTCTAGGAGACCAGCCAGGCAAAAAAGGCGCGGCCCGGAGCATCCGGACCGCGCCTTTCCTATGAGCACGCCTAACGTTTGGCGAGGGCTCCTGCCACAAGGAAAGCCATCTCCAGGGACTGCATGTGGTTCAGTCGCGGGTCGCAGACCGACTCGTAGCGGTCCAGGAAGGCATCCTGGTCGATCGGGTCTGCGCCGCCCAGGCATTCGGCGACATCGTCGCCGGTCATCTCCACGTGCAGGCCACCGGGAACGGTGCCAAGCGCGTGGTGGACCTCGAAGAACCCGCGGACCTCGTCAATGACGTCGTCGAAGTTGCGGGTCTTGTAGCCGTTGGGCGAGGTGACGGTGTTGCCGTGCATCGGGTCGGTGACCCAGAGCACCTGGGCGCCGGAAGCCGTGACACGCTCGACGACGGCGGGCAGCTTTTCGCGGATGTTCTTGGCACCCATGCGGGTAATGAACGTCAGGCGGCCCGGTTCGCGGTTCGGGTCCAGCTTGTCGATCAGGCGCAGGGCGTCGTCACCGCTGGTGGTGGGGCCGAGCTTGACGCCGATCGGGTTGCGGACACGGGACAGGAAGTCCACGTGGGCGTGGTCCAGTTCGCGAGTCCGCTCGCCGATCCACAGGAAATGCGCGGAGGTGTCATACGGGAGCCCCGTGCGCGAGTCAATGCGGGTCAGGGCCCGCTCGTAGTCCAGGAGGAGTGCCTCGTGGCTCGCGAAGAACTCCACGCGCTTGAGCGCCTCGAAGTCAGCACCGCAGGAATCCATGAACTTGATGGCGCGGTCGATGTCACGGGCCAGGGATTCGTAGCGGGCGTGCGCCGGGTTTTCCGTGAAGCCCTTGTTCCACTGGTGGACCAGGCGAAGATCAGCGAAACCGCCCTGCGTGAAAGCCCTGATGAGGTTCAGCGTGGAAGCCGAGGTGTGGTAGGCCTGAAGCATCCTTCCGGCGTCGTGGGCGCGGGACTCGGGAGTGAAGTCGTAACCGTTGACGATGTCTCCGCGGTAGGCGGGCAGAGTGACGCCGTTGCGGGTTTCGTCGTTCGAGGAACGCGGCTTGGCGAACTGGCCGGCCATGCGGCCCATCTTGATGACGGGCATCGCGGCACCATAGGTGAGGACCACTGCCATCTGGAGGATCGTCTTGACGCGGGCGCTGATCTTGTCGGCAGTGGCAGCCTCAAAGGTTTCGGCGCAGTCGCCACCTTGCAGGAGGAAAGCCTTCCCCTGCGCGGCAGCGGCCAAGCGGTCCCGGAGGACGTCTACTTCACCGGCGAAAACCAGGGGCGGAACGATCGACAACTCCCTGACGGAAGCCTTGAAGACCTCTGCGTCGGCCCAGGAAGGCTGCTGCGAGATGGGCAGGTCACGCCAGGCATCGAGTCCGGGATAGTTCGCGGCACCGCTCTGGGCGGTGCTGGCAAGCGGATCTGCTACAGATGGTGCGGTGTTCGCGGTTAGCTCAGTCACCCTACAAGAGTAGTAGCCCGGGCGGTTCTTGGGGCACAGCATCCGTAACCCATCCTGCGGGATGCGTCACAGTGTCCTGTCGGAAGGCCCCATGCCACTGCCCGGCTCATCCCGGTCTTCCGCGATCCCACCCGCAGCTTCCTCTGCGGCTTCGACTTTCTGTACCGGCTCCGGGCCTTTGCCGGCCAGCCTTGCCTTGACCACTGCCGCATACTCATCCACATATTCCTGCCCGGATAACCTCATGAGTTCATACATGATTTCGTCCGTGACGGCCCGCTGGATGTGCCGGTCTTCCTCCATGCCGTAGTACCGGCTGAAGTCCATGGGTTGCCCGAAGATCAAACCGATCCGTCGGATGTTCGGCAGCCTCTTTCCAATGGGCTGCACCTTTTCCGTTCCGATCATGGCCACCGGCACCACGGGAACCCGTGTTTGGAGGGCAAGACGGGCGACGCCCACCTTGCCACGATAGAGCCGGGCATCCGGGCTGCGTGTCCCCTCGGGGTAGATCCCCAGCAGGCCACCGGCGGCCAATACGTCCCTGCCTGCCTGCAAGGACGACTCCGAGGCCGCGCCGCCCGACCTGTCCATGGGCAACTGGTTGCTCAGCCTGAAGAAGAGGGCCGTCAACCTGCCCTTGATGCCCTTGCCCGTGAAGTACTCCGATTTGGCCAGGAAGACCACAGGCCGGTGCACCATCAACGGAAGGAAGATCGAGTCCGAAAATGACAGGTGGTTCGATGCCAGTATGGCGGCACCGTTCGCTGGAACGTTGTCCAAGCCTTTGACCCAGGGCCTGAACAGGAGTTTGACGATGGGACCGAGGAAGATCCTCTTCATGACCCAATAGAACACGGTTGTCCTCTCACGGCCGATGGCAGGTGCCTCCCGGCTGCGGCCAGGATTCAACAGCAACCCTACTCCAGTGAGAAATGCCCGGAACAGTGACACGATGGAGCCATGACGGAACCACACCAAGCGGCGGCCCCACTGGCTTTCCACCACCCAGGCCACGGGGAAAACGCCTCCACGGGTATCGCCATCTGCCATGGATTCACCGGAAGTCCCCTGAGCGTACTCCCCTGGGCGGAGTACTTGGCGGAGCGGGGCTTCGCCGTCTCCGTGCCGCTTCTCCCCGGGCATGGAACCAACTGGCGGGATCTTGCCACTACCCGCTGGCAGGACTGGTACAGGACTTTCGAAAAGAGCTACCTGGATCTCGCCGGACAAACCAATGCCTGTTTCGTTGCCGGGCTCTCCATGGGCGGGGCCGTCGCCCTGCGCGTTGCTTCCCTGCACCCTGTTCCAGGCGTGGTGTTGGTCAACCCCGGATTGAGCTTCTATGACCGCCGGGTGCGCTACGTGGGTGCCTTGAAATACGTCATGCGCACCACGTCCCCCATTGAGGAAGAGAAACCGACAGCGGCCGCCACGGAGGACGGCGACTATTCGAAGACCCCGTTGCAGTCCGTCCACGAACTCAAGAAGCTCTTCAGGCACGCGACGCGCGCCCTGCCCCAGGTGGACGCACCGGCTTTGGTGTTCAAGTCCGCTGTGGACGGCGTCATCCCGCCGAGTTCCGTGGCCACGATTGCCAAACACCTGGATCCGTCCCGGCTCAGGGTGGTTTCCCTCCCTGGCAGTGGACACGTGGCCACCTTGGACGTGGACGCCCCCATCATTTTTGAAGAATCCGCGCAGTTTTTCCGCCGTCATGCCGGTGACAGAGTAGCCTCGGAGACATCATGAACAAGCTTCCCGATTCTGCTCCGTTCCGCAGCGCCTTCACGGCCACCGGCCTCCGCATTGGCGTGGTCATGTCCCACGGATTCACTGGAAGCCCCCGCAGCATCAGGCCGTGGGCGGAGCATCTGGCGGCCGCCGGTTACGCCGTCAATCTTCCGCTTTTGCCGGGCCATGGGACCACGTGGCAGGACATGGCCACGCGTTCCTGGCACGAATGGCATCGCGCAGTGGACGATGCGTATCTGGAACTTGCCCAAGAGTGCGACTACGTCTTCGCCGCAGGACTGTCCATGGGCGGCACCTTGGCCTTGCGGATCGCTGCCACGCGACCAGTGGCTGGCACCATCGTGGTCAACCCGGGAATGGTGCTGGATGATCCCCGGGCCGTGATCGTGGGCGCGTTGAAGTACGTACTGAAAAGCACACCGGCGATCGCCAACGACATCCTGAAACCGGACCAGGACGAGGGTGCCTATCCGCGGACACCGGTTGCGGCAGCCCACCAGTTGAAACGGATGTACAAGGACACGGTGGGCCTCCTCCCCCGGATCCACGCCCCTGTCCGGGTGTTCCGTTCAACAGTTGACAACATCGTGTCCGACGCCAGCCTGGCTATCCTGCAATCGCGGGTGCAGGCCAACGTGGATGTCAGCTACCTCAGGAACAGCTACCATGTGGCAACCCTCGACAACGATGCTCCGGAAATTTTCTCGGGCACTGTTGGGTTCATCCAGAAAACCCTGGCGGCAATGGCCGGCAGCGGGCCATCGCTCGAAAAGGATAAAGCCGATGAACAGGCCTGATCCCAACTCTGCCGACCAAAGCGCCAACAATGACGACGACGCCGTATGGCTGGACCTGGTTGCCCGCCTGGAGGCGACCGAATCCTCGCCCTTGGACGCGGAACCCGCGGCGACGCCGGATCCTGCAGTTGACCGGAAATCCTTCCGGGACTTCGACCCACTGGGCCTCTCGGCTCCGGGCGCAGTGCAGGACGGACCAAGCACAGATGCTCCCCGCCTGCAGGACGGTTCCGGCGTTCCCGCAGGTCCCCGGGACTACGATGTTGCCGACGATGACGGGGCCTTCATTCCGGAGGAGCCGCCGAGCCTGGCGGGAACAGACCCGCTGACCATGCTGGCGTGGCTTGGCGCCGTCGGAGGCCCGCTCGCCCTGTTGTTCACGGCCATGTTCTGGCGCTCGGCGCCCTTGGCCGCGATCCTGGGGATCGTGGCAGCCTTCGTCGCCTCCGTGGTCTACCTCATCATGCGGCTTCCGCGCGAAAAGAACGAGGACGACGACGGCGCACGCATCTAGGCGCGCATTCTCTGGTCTAGGGGTGAAAGCTTAGCCGTGGGCGCGTCCGCTGACACGCGACAGGTCGGCGGCGCCAATCATGCCGGCCCGCGGCCCCAGCGCAGCGAGTTCGATACGGGCCATCGGCCGGAAGCCGCGTCCGGTCAGGTTCTTGGCAAACGCCGCCCTCGCCGGATCGGCCAGGAGGTCACCGGCGTCGCACAATCCGCCGCCGATGACGAACATGCCCGGGTCCAAGGCTGCTGCGAGATTGGCCAGCCCAAGGCCCAGCCACTCACCCTGGTAGGCAATAAGTTCCTTGGAGGTGGCGTCACCGTTCAAAGCCAAGGTGGTCACTGCAGCTCCGGTGATGCTGTCCGCCACGCCACCGGCCTTTTCAAGAAGGCCCCGGCCCTCGGGTGAGTTGGTCTTGACGAGCTGCCTGGCTTCGCGGCCCAGGGCATTGCCTGAAGCGTACTGTTCCCAGCAGCCGCGGTTTCCGCATTCACATCGGTGGCCCCCCGGGAAAATGATCTGGTGGCCGAACTCCCCGGCCACGCCAAAGCGGCCGCGCTCCACGCGGCCGTCCATCACCATGGCGCCGCCGATCCCGGTGCCCAGGGTGATGCACACCAGTCGGCTCTCTCCTTGTCCCGCGCCAAAGCGCCATTCCGCCCACGCGGCGGCATCGGCGTCGTTGGTCAACAGGACCGGGCGCCGCAGGAGGTTCTGCAGGCTTTCGCGCAGGGGCTCGTTGCGCCAGGCCAGATGCGGGCTGAACAGGACCGTTCCGCCGTCGAGGTCCATCCATCCGGCGGCCCCAATACCCACGGAAGCGATCCGGTGACCGGCACTGAGCTCGTCCACCAGTTCCACGATGGTCCGCTCAACGGCCCGGGCATCGGACCCCGGAGTGGCGCGGCGGGCTTCGGCAAGCACCCGGCCGTCGGCGTCGATTACGCCGGCGGCCACCTTGGTTCCGCCGATGTCGATGCCGATGGCAAGCCCGCGCCGGCCAAGGTGGCTGCGCCGGGCGCCCCACGGAACGTCCTTCCAGCCGGCAACGGGAGGCCGGAGCCGGGGACGTGAACTTGACCGAATTTGAGGCATCCCCTCATCCTATTCCGCTGCCCCTGACAGCCCGGCATCGGGCGCCATTAGTGGCGCCAAGTTGCCCAAAATGGCGAGCAATCCGTAAAGTTACCCGCCAGTAGGTGAAATCGGACACACCTCCATGAGTGGGCATACTAGAGTGGACAGTGCCCCCTTGTGGCCCGTGGATATCAAAGGAGCTGCCGTGCGTGAAATCAGTGTTCCTCCCCTCGTCAATGTCGCCCCCGAAACCAACATCACGGACTTCGTTGTCCGGGAGGCCGCGAAGGCATCCAACCCCGCTCTCTTTTCCAAGCTGGACAGCCAAGGCCAATGGCAGGACATCCGCGCCACCGAATTCCTGGCGGACGTCAAAGCCCTGGCCAAGGGCCTGATCGCCAGCGGCGTTGGCGCAGGCGACCGCGTGGGCATCATGTCCCGCACCCGCTACGAATGGTCCCTGGTGGACTTCGCCATCTGGTTCGCCGGCGCCGTCTCCGTGCCGATCTACGAGACATCCTCGCCGTCGCAGGTTGCCTGGAACCTCGGCGATTCAGGAGCCGTGGCAGCGTTCGGCGAAGCCGCCCATCACGAGGACATCATCCGGCAGGCCGTCGCTGCAGAGGACATCAGCACTGTCACCAACGTCTGGCAGCTCGAAGAATCCGGTCTGGACGCCCTTCGCGCCGCCGGGGCTGACGTCAGCGATGACGAGCTGGAAATCCGCCGCTCCGCTGCCGGCCTCTCCGACCTCGCCACCATCATCTACACCTCCGGCACCACAGGCCGCCCCAAGGGCTGCGAACTGACCCATGGCAACTTCGTTGAACTTTCCGAGAATGCCCGGGCAGCACTCGGCGAGATCATCAACGAGTCAGGGAAGACCATCATGTTCCTCCCGCTGGCACACGTATTCGCCCGCTTCATTTCCGTCCTGGCGGTAGCCGGCGGCGTCCAGGTTGCGCACACCCCGGATATCAAGAACCTCCTCGCGGATCTCCAGAGCTTCCAGCCGACGTTCATCCTTGCCGTACCCCGCGTCTTCGAAAAGGTCTACAACTCGGCACTGACCAAGGCGGAGGACGGCGGAAAGGGCGCCATCTTCCACCGTGCGGTGGACACCGCGATCGCCTACTCCAAGGCACGCCAGTCCGGTTCCCTGGGAATCGGCCTCAAGATCAAGCATGCAGTCTTCGACAAGCTCGTGTATGGCAGGCTCCGCGCGGCCATGGGCGGGCATGTTGCCCACGCAGTTTCCGGTGGTGGCCCGCTCGGCGAACGCCTTGGCCACTTCTTCCAAGGCATTGGCCTCCAAATCCTGGAAGGCTACGGCCTTACCGAGACCACGGCACCGATCTCGGTGAACACGCCGTCGATGATCAAGATCGGCACAGTGGGAGCGCCGCTTCCGGGCAATGCGGTCAAGATTGCGGACGACGGCGAGATCCTCACCAAGGGCGTCTGCGTGATGCGCGGCTACTACAAGCGCGAGGACCTCACCGACGAGACGTTCGTTGATGGCTGGTTCCGGACCGGAGACATTGGCGAGCTGGACAGCAACGGCTTCCTGAAGATTACCGGGCGCAAGAAGGAAATCATTGTCACCGCCGGTGGCAAGAATGTGGTCCCGGCACTCCTTGAGGACCAGATCCGGGCCGATGCACTGGTCTCCCAGGTGCTCGTGGTGGGCGACAACCGCCCGTTCATCGGCGCTTTGGTGACCCTCGATGAGGAAGCACTGCCCGGCTGGCTTGAACGCCACGGACTCCCGGGTTCCACCACCCTGGAGCAAGCAACTGACAACGCCGTGGTCAAGGCAGCTGTCCAGGAACTCATCAGCAAGGCCAACCAGTCCGTCTCGCAGGCCGAAGCGATCAAGTCGTTCCGGATCGTTCCCTCGGACTTTACCGAGGCGTCCGGCCATTTGACCCCTTCGCTCAAGGTCAAGCGCGCGCAGGTCATGAAGGACTTCGACACCGTGATCGAGGATATGTACTCGGCCCCGCGGAACTCCTAGGACCTCCCCGGCATACAGCCCATCGCAGCAAAGAACCCCGCCAGGAAAGTTTCCCGGCGGGGTTCTTTCGGTTCAGTGGCTAGCCGACCACGAGCAGCAAATCGCCACCCTGGACCTGCTCCACCGCGGAGATGGCGAGGCGGGAAACGGTTCCTGCCACGGGTGTGGTGATGGACGCTTCCATCTTCATGGCTTCGATGGTAGCGACGGTATCGCCGGCCTTTACTTCATCGCCAACCTTCACGGTCACCGTGACGGCACCGGCGAAGGGCGCCGCGACCTGGCCCGGCTGGGCGGGATCTGCCTTTTCGGCGGCCTTGACGTTGCTCACCACGGAACGGTCACGGACCACCACCGGGCGGGACTGTCCGTTGAGCGTGCACATCACCGTACGCATGCCCTTTTCATCAGCTTCGGAAACAGCTTCCAGCTGCGCGATGAGCCGGACGCCCTTCTCCAGTTCGATGATGTGCTCTGCACCGCGCTGCAGGCCGTAAAGGTAGTCGCGCGTATCAAGGACAGAGATGTTGCCGTAGGTGTCAACGCTCTTCTGGTAGTCCTTGGTAGGGCCGGCGAACAGGAGGCGGTTCAGCGTCTGCTGGCGGGTCTTGGAATCCGCCTTCAGCGCGGCGCTGTCCTCTGCGCTGATCTCGACGTCGCGGACCTTCACGCTGCGGCCCTGGAGGGCCTTGGTGCGGAACGGCTCGGGCCAGCCTCCGGGAGGATCACCGAGTTCGCCGGAGAGGAAGCCGATGACGGAATCCGGAATGTCGTAATTCTGCGGGTTCTCGTTGAAGTCGGCCGGATCGGCGTTCAGTCCCACCAGGTGCAGGGCGAGGTCACCCACCACCTTGGACGACGGGGTTACCTTGACGAGGCGGCCAAGGATCCGGTCGGCAGCCGTGTACATGTCCTCGATGGCCTCGAACTGCTCACCGAGGCCCAAGGCGATCGCCTGCTGCCTGAGGTTGGAGAGCTGTCCACCGGGGATTTCGTGCTGGTAAACCCGGCCTGTCGGACCCGGAAGGCCGGACTCGAACGGCGCGTACACACGGCGCACAGCCTCCCAGTACGGTTCGAAGGCCCCCACGTTCTCCAGGCTGAGGCCTGTGTCCCGCGGCGTATTGGCCAAGGCTGCCACGAGGGCCGAAGCTGCCGGCTGGCTCGTGGTACCGGCGAGGGAGGCGGCTGCGACGTCGACGGCGTCCACGCCGGCGTCGACGGCCGCGAGCAGCGTTGCGAGCTGTCCTCCGGCGGTGTCGTGCGTGTGCAGGTGAACCGGGAGGTCGAACCGCTCGCGCAGCGCGGAAACCAGCTTGGCGGCGGCCGCCGGACGCAACAGGCCGGCCATGTCCTTGATCGCGAGGATGTGGGCACCGGCGTCGACAATCTTCTGGGCGAGGTCCAGGTAGTAGTCGAGCGTGTACAGCTTCTCTTCAGGGTCAAGCAGGTTGCCGGTGTAGCAGAGGGCCACCTCGGCGACTGCGGTTCCCGTGGCGCGGACGGCGCGGATGGCGGGAGCCATCTGGTTCACGTCGTTCAGCGCGTCGAAAATACGGAAGATATCGATGCCGGTGGCTGCGGCTTCGTTGACGAAGGCTTCCGTGACTTCTTCCGGGTACGGTGTGTAGCCAACAGTGTTCCGGCCGCGGAGCAGCATCTGGATACACGTGTTGGGCAGTGCCTGACGCAAAGCAGCCAAGCGGTCCCATGGGTCCTCACCGAGGAAGCGGAGCGCGACGTCGTACGTGGCTCCACCCCAGGCTTCGACCGAAAGCAGTTCCGGCAGCAAAGCCGTGACCGCAGGGCCGGCGGCAACCAGGTCGCGGGTGCGCACGCGGGTAGCCAGGAGGGATTGGTGGGCATCACGGAACGTGGTGTCCGTGACGGCGAGAGCCTGCTGTTCACGAAGGGCCTTGGCGAAGCCTTCCGGACCGAGTTCCTGGAGGCGCTGGCGTGAACCCGAGGTGGGCACCGGGCCATCGATAACCGGCAACTTATCGGCCGGGTCCGACTGGACCGTCAGTTCCCCGTTGGGCTTGTTCACCGTAACGTCTGCCAGCCAGGTCAACAGCTTGGTGCCACGGTCTGCCGAAATGTGGGACTTGAGCAGTTCGGGGCGCTTGTCGATGAAGTCAGTGGCCACGTTGCCGGCGTTGAAGTCCGGGTCGGCCAGGACAGCCTGGAGGAAGGGGATGTTGGTGGATACACCGCGGATACGGAATTCGGCGAGGCCGCGGCGGGCGCGGGCAACTGCGGCCGGGTAGTCGCGTCCACGGCAGGTGAGCTTGACCAGCATCGAGTCAAAGTGCGGGCTGATCTCGGCACCGGAGTAAACGGTACCGCCGTCGAGCCTGACACCGGCGCCACCGGCCGAACGGTAGCCGGTGATCTTTCCGACGTCGGGACGGAAACCGTTCGCGGGGTCCTCGGTGGTGATGCGGCACTGCAGTGCAGCGCCCTTGATGGCGACGGTTTCCTGGCTCAGCCCAAGGTCGGCAAGAGTCTCGCCGGAGGCAATGCGCATCTGGGCCTGGACCAGGTCCACGTCCGTGATCTCTTCGGTGACCGTGTGCTCAACCTGGATGCGGGGGTTCATCTCGATGAATACATGCTGACCCGCACGTGCGCCCTCGGTGTCCACCAGGAACTCGACGGTTCCGGCGTTGACGTAGTTCAGCGCTTTCGCGAACGCCACAGCGTCACGGTAAAGGGCCTGGCGGATGTTTTCGTCCAGGTTCGGCGCCGGAGCGATTTCCACAACCTTCTGGTGGCGGCGCTGGAGCGAACAATCACGCTCGAAGAGGTGCATGACGTTGCCCTCGGCGTCGGCAAGGATCTGCACCTCGATGTGGCGGGGACGCAGCACGGCCTGCTCAAGGAACATCGTGGGATCGCCGAAGGCCGCATCTGCCTCGCGCATGGCGGACTGAAGGGCCTCGGGAAGCGCTTCGCGGGTTTCGACGCGGCGCATGCCGCGGCCACCACCACCGGCAACTGCCTTGGCGAAAATGGGGAAGCCGATCTCATCCGCTGCGGCGATCAGCTCGTCCAGGTCCTTGGATGGCTTGCTCGACTTCAAGACGGGAACGCCGGCCTTGCGGGCAGCTTCAAGGGCAGCAACCTTGTTGCCTGCCAGCTCGAGCACCTCGGCGGGCGGGCCAACGAAGGTGATGCCCTGGGCCGCTGCTGCGCGGGCGAGGTCCGGGTTCTCGGACAGGAAACCGTAACCGGGGTAAATGGCGTCGGCGCCGGCTTCCTTGGCGACGCGGACAACCTCCTCTACGTCCAGGTAGGCGCGGACCGGGTGGCCCACCTCGCCGATCAGGTAGGCCTCGTCAGCCTTCTGCCTGTGGATCGAGTTACGATCCTCGTGCGGGAAGACGGCAACGGTTTTTGCGCCCAGTTCATAACCAGCGCGAAACGCCCTAATCGCGATCTCTCCGCGATTGGCCACCAGAATTTTCGAAAACATACTTCTCCTGCATCATTGCGGGTGGATCGGTCGGTGGTCACAGTGTGTAGTGCCGCCAGCATCAAACACAAATCTTTGTGGCAACCATCACAACAGTATTCGTCATGTGCGCTGTATATGGGTATGGAGGACCATAAGGCGTGATATGTCAGGCCCTTCCCAAGAGTCCCCCGGGCGCGTAGAAAGCGGGATTCGGGGGCCGTGCACCATATGATGTTCAGGGGGCTTCGGCAAGTCCCGGGCTCCAGCTCTGCAGGAGCGGAAAACAGCGCGATACGGCAACCGGCGTTAGGTTTTGGGTTTTCAAGTGCAAGTAGTCAGCATCAGCAGCCTTAAAGGCGGCGTGGGAAAGACGTCCGTGACCACCGGCCTCGCCTCGGCGGCCCTCGCAGCAGGAATTTCCACCCTGGTGGTGGACCTCGATCCCCACGCTGATGCCACCACCGCCCTTGGCGTCCAGCCCAACGGGAAGCTGGACATCGGCCGGATGCTGAAGAGCCCGCGCAAGGCCAAGCTCCCCGAGAATGTCTCCGGCAGCAGCTGGGTTTCCAATGGTTCCAGCAACGGCACCCTGGATGTCGCCGTCGGCTCGGCGCTGACGGGAATCTATGACCGGCCGGACCTTGGCCGCAGGGACCTCCGCCGCCTCTCCGCCGTCCTCGCGGGGACCAGCAGCTATGACCTGGTCCTGGTGGACTGCCCGCCATCACTCAACGGACTGACCCGCATGGCCTGGAGCGCCAGCGATCGCGTAGTACTCGTGGCGGAGCCCGGACTCTTCTCGGTTGCGGGAACCGAGCGGACCATGCGCGCCATCCAATTGTTCAAGCAGGAATTCGCACCGAATCTGGCTCCGGCCGGCATCGTTGCCAACCGCGTACGCACCGGCTCAACGGAACACGCGTTCAGGCTTGCCGAAATGGAATCCATGTTCGGGGAACTCCTGCTCAGCCCGCACATTCCGGAACAGGCAAACTGGCAGCAGATCCAGGGTGCAGCCCATTCGGTGCATCACTGGCCCGGCGACTCGGCCAAGAACTCCGCCAAGCTTTTCGATGCGTTGCTGCAGAACCTCATCACAGGTCCATCAGCATCCCAATCCCGCCGCCAAGGCTGAGCCACCCTCTGGACCAACGCGAAGAAGCCGCCTCCCGATGCGGGAGGCGGCTTCTTCGGTACTGCATAAAGTCCCGGCTCGGTCAGCCGATCTTGCGGGCTACGCGTCGCTTGCTGAGTTCGTCGTCCGGAAAGGATTGTTCGGCGGCATGCTCACTCGGAAGGGCGGCGAGGCTCCCCTCGACTTCGCGCCACACGCGGCCCACGGCTATGCCAAAGACGCCTTGGCCACCTTGCACCAGGTCAATGACTTCATCCGCGGACGTACATTCGTAGACGCTGGCGCCATCACTCATCAGCGTGATCTGTGCCAGGTCTTCGACACCGCGTTCCCGGAGGTGCTCGACGGCACTCCGGATTTGCTGCAGCGAGACTCCGGTGTCCAACAACCGTTTGACGACTTTAAGGACCAGGATGTCGCGGAATCCGTAAAGGCGCTGGGAACCGGAACCGGCGGCGCCGCGGACAGCGGGTTCAACCAAGCCGGTGCGTGCCCAGTAGTCGAGCTGGCGGTACGTGATTCCCGCTGCCTTGCATGCGGTGGGGCCGCGGTAGCCTGCGTCCTCGTCCAGCACGGGAAGGTCCTCCGTAAAGAGCAAACCTTGGGCGCCGGATGCGGGCGCAGCAATGCCGGTCGAGGCCTGCTTCAGCTCGCCTGCTTCGCCTTTCGGACTCACGTGACCTCCTTGTTGACAGTTCCCTTGGGGACGGTGCACATCACTGAAACACAACGCTGAAAATCAGCCGTGTAATTCCCACAAGTCCGCACCTTCCAGTGTGACTTGCGCCGGCAGTGTATGCAACGGGAACTTGATACTTCGACGTTAGGCCGGTACAGGCCTTAGGTCAAAGACGTTGGCCGCGAAAAAAGGCGTGTCGAAACTTTCACCCTCAACTTTAGGCTTAGGGTGACTCAGCCTTCGAAATCCTCAGGCTCCACATCGTCCAGGAACTCGCGGAAGCGCCGCATCTCGCGTTCTTCGTCCACGCTGGGATCCGGCTCGGAGTCTTCACCCTCGTCGTGTTCAGTGATGCGGACGCCGGCTTCTTCCATAACTGCGTCGGCGCACCAGATGCGGCACTTTGCCCGCAAAGCCAGGGCCAGGGCATCCGACGCCCGTGAACTGACCACCGTGCCGTCGTCGAACTGCAGTTGTCCGTAGAAGATGTTGTCCTCGACGGCAACGATGTTGACGCTGATGATCGAGTGGCCCAGGGACTCAACAACGTCGATCAGGAGATCGTGCGTCATGGGGCGCGGGGGAACCACGCCCTGCTGTGCAAGTGCGATGGCGCTGGCCTCGGGAGTGCCGATCCAGATGGGAACATGCCGCTCCCCCTTGAGTTCCCTGAGCAAAACCAAGGGCTGGTTGGACGGCAACTCAATGCGAACGCCGACAATTTCTACTTCGATCATCAGGAGTCCATCCGTGAGATGCGGTGGTGGACGAGCGCCCGGTGCAAGGTGAGGCAGAGGTCGCTGATTTCGCGCGCGGCTTCGGCCGCCCGGGCCTGCGACGCAGCATCCTTCCGGGACGTCAGCGGCGCCACGGCCCTTTCCACCAGGCCAAACTCGCGGTCGGCGGCGGCCTGGAACGGCCTCAAGTGCCGGGGCTCAAGGCCGTGGACTTCCAGTTGGACGCAGGCGCGGGCCACCTGGAGGGCATGTTCGTCAAACTTCCCGCCAATGTGGCTGATCAACCCGAAACTCAGCAGCGATTCCAGCAAGGGGACGCTCGCACCGGACTCGGCGCGAAGCTGTTCTGCCGTTAGCGTCCGGGCACGGCCATGGACCTCAGCAGCCATCTCGGCAGTAACTGCCCGGGGCGTCACCGAGACGCCTGGCGGGAGATTGTCCGGGCGTTCCCCACGGTCGATCGCATCCAGGTAATCCTTGATCACCTTCAGCGGCAAGTACTGGTCCCGCTGGAGGGCCAGGACGAACCGCAGTCGTTCCACATCACTGTCCGCATACTGCCGGTAACCGGCCGGCGTGCGTTTGGGATTGATGAGGCCCTTTTCCTCAAGGAAGCGGATCTTGGACGCGGTCATTCCTGGGAAATCATCGCTCAGTTGAGCCAGGACTTCCCCGATGTTCAGGACCTGCGGTCCGCGACGTTCAGGCTGGGCCATTGCCACAGGCAGGTACCCCGGGGTCAGGCTTGGCCCGCCGGGCGGCCCGGGCTCAGGTAGTAGGTCAGCCGGAACTTGCCGATCTGCACTTCGTTGCCGCTCTTCAGCTGCACACGGTCCACTCGGTCATGGTTGACGTAAGTGCCGTTCAGGCTTCCCATGTCCACGAGCTCGAAGCCTGCGGAAGTGCGGTGGAATTCAACGTGCTTGCGTGAAACGGTGACGTCATCCAGGAAGATGTCGGCATCAGGGTGCCGGCCTGCCGTCGTGGTATCGGCATCGAGGAGGAACCGCGCTCCGGCGTTCGGGCCGCTGTGTGCAATGAGCAGTGCGGAGTCCGGCGGCAGCGCGTCAACCGACGCTCGCTCTTCCGGCGCAAGCTTTGGGGCAATGCTCGGCTCGTCCCACGTTGGCGTGATGCTGATCGAGGTGGTCTCCGACGTGGGCTGTTCCTCCGCGCCGTTCCCTACATTGGCTTGGTTCTTGTCGCCGCCAACCATGGAATTTCCTCCTCATCCGCCGGCATTCCAAAACCTGCCGGGCACATCCACCTCCCGGTACCGCCGGGCAAATCGGTTGCTGGCCCGCCTTCCCGTTACTCCCCTCAGGGGAAATACAGCCGGGCGGGCCAGATAACTTTAGCCTACCTGTTGTTCGTACTCCGATGCACTGAGCAGGGAATCCACTGCGTCAGCTTCGGCGAGTTTGACTTCAAAAAGCCAGCCCTCGCCGTAAGGATCGGAGTTGATAAGGGCAGGATCCTGGTCCAGGGCGTCATTCCTGTTGATGACTTCGCCGCTGACCGGAGCATAGATATCGCTGACGCTCTTGGTCGATTCAACCTCTCCCACAACATCATTTCCGGTGATCTTGGTTCCCGGTTCCGGCATCTGGGCATAGACCACATCGCCCAGGGCATCCTGGGCAAAATCCGTGATGCCTATACGGACAACTCCGTCGCCGTCCGGCGCCGAAACCCATTCGTGTTCTGCGGTATAGGAAAGATCGGCTGGAATATTGCTCATGGGTCGCCTTTCATCGGGACTTTTTTGGACCTCGACGGCGGCCCGGGCTTCCGGCCACCGCTGAAAGTATAGGCATAATTCCGTTACGCCCTGTGAGGTCTCTGCCATGATTGACCCATGACTGAACAAGCACAAGTACCACCAGGGAAAAAAGGCAATTGGGGCGTCAAAATAATCCTGATCATCGTGGCATTGCTTGTTGCTGTGGCAACCTACTTTGTTTTGGGCGCAATACTCCCCCGCTGGTGGTCCGATGTCATCGCGGGACAAATTCGGCGTGACCTTGGTGCCAGCGTCCTGGTAGGCATGTTCTACGGATTCGTCTTCACCTTCGTACCCCTGGTGATTGCCTGGCAGGCCACCCACAAGGCAGTGAAGTGGCCCCTCAAGATCGCCATCCTCCTGGTGGCGGTAGCCGTGGCGACGCCGAACCTCCTGACCGCGGGAATCGTGTTCGGCTCCAGCGAATCCGCCCACGCGGGCCAGCGCACCCTCAGCGTGGATGCCGGTTTCTTCACCACATGGACGGCGATCTCCGCAGTGGCCGCCGCGCTCATCTTCGCCGCAGTCACCATTCTTTGGGCAGTGTGGCGTCGCCGTGGCAAGCAAATGAAGGCACTCAAGCAAGCCGAACTGGAACGCGTACGCTCCGCCAAGGCTGCACCGTCGCCGGAAGACGCAGGGAACGGGACGCACAGCGGACCGTGAGCCCAGGCGTTTTGCCCCCCAGGAGTCTGACCCGACAGCAACAGAGCATGAAGAAGCCCGCCACGGACACATATCCGCGGCGGGCTCTTCCATGCTGCCGTCAGCGTCAGCCGACGGTGGCCGCCTGAGGTTCGCGTTCGACGTCGGACGCCTGCTTTCGCGCCGAAACATCCTTGCGCTTGGCCGCCACAGCGGCCGCCACCATGACAAGCAGGGCTGCCACCGTGATCCCCGCACCCGCCCAAATGGGCGATGTGTAGCCGAGGCCGGCACTGATTGTCATGCCGCCAAGCCAGGCACCGAGGGCGTTGCCAAGGTTGAAGGCACCGATGTTTGCCCCGGACGCCAAAGTGGGCGCCGACGTGGCAAAATGCATGACGCGCATCTGAAGACCGGGCACCGTTGCAAAGCCGAAGCCACCCATGAGCGCTAGCGAGACGAGGGTGGCGATGCTGCTGGAAGCCGTCAGGGCGAAGAACACCAGGACCAGCACCAAGCCACCGAGGATCACCATCAGGGATGCATCGAGGGCCTTGTCCGCCGCCTTGCCGCCCAGGAAGTTGCCCACGAACAGGCCGGCACCGAACAGCACAAGGAGCCACGGAACCGAACTTGCCGCGAACCCGGAGACTTCGGTCAGGGTGAAGGCAATGTAGGTGAACGCGCCGAACATGCCGCCGAATCCGAGGATGGTCACCACAATCGAGAGCCACACCTGGCCGGAGCGGAAGGCACCGATTTCGGTTCGCAGGCTCTTGGCGGCTTCGGAACTGGCCTTGGGCACCATGAGGGCAATCCCCGCCAAGGCGACGACCCCAATGACGGTAATGGCCCAGAAAGTGGAGCGCCAGCCAAAGTTCTGGCCGAGCAGGGTACCGAACGGCACTCCCAGGACGTTCGCGGCAGTGAGGCCGGTGAACATGATGGCTATGGCTCCGGCCTTCTTTTGTGCGGGAACCAGGCTCGCAGCCACCACCGAACCGATGCCAAAGAAGGCTCCATGGCAGAGCGCGGCAATAATCCGGCCAACCAGCATGGCGCTGTAGGTTTCCGACACCGCGGACAGGAAGTTGCCAACAATGAAGAGGACCAGGAGGCCCATGAGCACGGGCTTTCGGGGAAGCCTGGTCACGGCAGCCGTAACCAAGAGGGCACCGACGGTGACGCTCAAAGCGTAGCCGGAGATGAACCAGCCGGCCGACGCTTCGCTGACGCGGAAATCAGCCGCTACTTCGGGCAAGAGGCCCATGATGACGAATTCGGTCAATCCGATACCGAAACCGCCCAGGGCAAGGGCAATCAACCCTGCAGGCATGTGGAGAGCTCCTTCAAATGGGGTGGTCCCCTGGAGTGGAAGTGCGCCGCCGGGAACCGTAGAATAATAGTTGCAGACGCTGTATATATAGTTGCACACGCTAGATAATTGCGCAAGCAACTACTTTACGCAGCCTGCAATCGGGCCACCACCAAGTCAGGAGCAGAGCAGACATGGGCATCAAGGATGACGCCGTAGAGGTACGGGCACAGGGATGGCGCACGCTTGCCGCCTTGCACGGGACTATCGAAGCCGAATTGGAGAAAGCACTCCAGGCCTCCAGCGAGCTCTCGGTGGTGGAGTACACGGTCCTTGACGCGCTGAGCCGGCAGGACGGCTGGCACATGCGCATGCAACAACTCGCCCGCGCCACGGCACTTTCAAGCAGCGCTACCACCCGGCTCGTGAATCGACTGGAGGACCGCGGGCTCCTCACCCGTATCCTCTGCGCCGATGACCGTCGCGGGATCTACACGGAACTGACGGTGGCCGGACAAAAGCTGCTCGTGGATGCCAAGCCCGTCCACGACGAGACGTTGGCATCAGCATTGGCTGCGGCTGAACGGGTTCCGGAACTCGAGCCGCTGGTGCGGGCGCTCGGCGCTTTGCAGGCAGTCTGACGCACGCGCTCCTGGGTGGCCCGGCTTTCGCCGGGCCGCCCACAGGCCGCACGTTTTAACGACCAAGGCCGGAGTCCCGTGTTTCCACGGAACTCCGGCCTTTATGGTCGGGCTGACAGGATTTGAACCTGCGACCCCTTGACCCCCAGTCAAGTGCGCTACCAAGCTGCGCTACAGCCCGCTGGTTCCACCGTTCTCCGCCAAGGTATTTCTCCGAAGATTCCTACCTAAGCAGTCCGGCCGAACCACCTCCAAAAGCTTACACGAAGTTGGAGGCCCCTTATGCCATCCAAGCCAAAGTTGGCTGTGATGCGCGTCTCATTTACTTTTTCCGGCCGCGCTTCTCTCGAACGCGCATGTTGACCTCGATGGGCGTGCCCTCGAAGCCGAACGCTTCGCGCAGGCGCCGCGTGATGAACCGGCGGTATCCGGGGTCCAGGAAGCCGGTGGTGAACAGCACGAACTTCGGCGGCCTGCTGGAGGCCTGGGTGCCGAAGAGGATGCGCGGCTGCTTTCCGCCACGGACGGGGTGCGGGTGGGCTGCCACGAGTTCACCCAGGAACGCGTTGAGGCGCCCGGTGGGAATACGGCGGTCCCAGCTCTCCAGCGCCTTGTCCAGCGCAGGAACCAAACGGTCCTTGTGCCAGCCGGTCTTGGCGGAGATGTTCACACGGGGTGCCCATTCAACGTGCGCCAGGTCCTGTTCGATTTCGCGTTCCAGGTAGCGGCGACGCTCATCGTCCAGGAGGTCCCACTTGTTGAAGGCCAGGACCAGCGCACGGCCGGACTCGATGGCCAACTGCAGGATGCGGACGTCCTGCTCGCTAAGGACTTCGTCGACGGCGAGGAGCACGACGGCGACCTCCGCCTTCTCGAGCGCGGCCTGGGTTCGGAGCGAGGCATAGAAGTCCGCGCCTTGGGCCATGTGCTGGCGGCGGCGGATACCGGCGGTGTCCACGAAGCGCCACGTGCGGTCGCCGAGTTCGATGAACTCGTCCACAGGATCACGCGTGGTTCCTGCCAGCGGGTCCACCACAACACGCTCCGAACCGGCGAGCTTGTTCAACAGCGAGGACTTGCCGACGTTCGGGCGACCGATGAGTGCGATGCGGCGTGGACCACCGGACCGCTCGACGCCTTCCACCTGCGAGAACTCCGGCAAGGTGTCAATGACATGGTCCAGGAGGTCGGCGACCCCGCGGCCATGCAGGGCCGACACCGGATACGGCTGACCGAAGCCAAGGCCCCACAACGAGGCGGAGTCGGCTTCCTGCGCGAAATCGTCCACCTTGTTGGCCACCATGATGACCGGCTTCTTGCTCTTGCGGAGCATCTTCATGACGCCTTCATCGGTTGCCGTGGCGCCAACGGCGGAGTCCACCACGAACAGCACGGCATCGGCCAACTCAACGGCCATCTCGGCTTGGTCGGCCACGCGGGCATGGATGCCCTTGGCGTCGTGCTCCCACCCTCCGGTGTCCACGAGCGTGAAGTTCTTGCCGTTCCAGCGCGCCGAGTACATCACACGGTCGCGGGTGACGCCCGGGGTGTCCTCCACCACGGCTTCACGACGGCCCAGGATGCGGTTGACCAGGGTGGACTTGCCAACATTGGGACGCCCGATGATGGCCAGGACCGGATCCAGCTTGAGCGGTCCCTCGTCGCCTTCGTCCTCGTAGTCGCCGCTGAGGAGGGCAGCGTCGTCTTCGTCGAGCTCGTAATCATCGAGTCCGGCACGAAGGGTGGCGGCCCGGAGCTCCGCTTCCTCGTCGTCCAGGGCAGCCAGGTTTTCAGCCACCTGGTCGGTGCCGGTGGGCGTGTATTCGTCGTCGCCGGCACCATGGTGGCCGGATTTTTGAGTCGTATCGCTCATTGCACTTTTCCTTCAGTGGTGGTCTGCCGGGGTTCCGGCTACTTCGATGTGGCGGTGGTGCTGGTCCGGTTCAGGGGCTGCTTCCCGGGGAAGGGCCTGCCCGGTCTTCCGGACGGCATCCTGGACGTGTGCTGCCAGGGCCTCGCGGATTGCCGTCGCCGCCCTGTCCATTGAAACACGCCCCGGTTCGCCCTTCCGGCGCTGCACCGTCAGGGGTTCGCCGAAGCTGACGTACAGCTTCCTGCGCAGGTGGGGAATATGGTCACGGTGCTCGCCGGGGTGTCGCGTGCCAAGGATGGCCACGGGAATCACCGTGGCTCCGGAGTTGACCGCCAGCCAGGCAACCCCGCTGCTGATGCTTTCGGCGGCACCGGTCCCCCGCGTCCCTTCCGGCAGGATACCGACGCAACGGCCGCCGTCGAGCAGTTCCTTGCCCAGGTGCAGGGCGGCACGGTCGCCGCTGCGGTCCACCGGGATCTGGCCCGAAGCCGTCAGGACCCCGCCCAGGAAACCCTTGAACATCTCCTTCTTGACCATGATGTGCATGGGCCGCGGCGCGGCTCCGTACATGACGGGGCCGTCCAGGAAGCTGATGTGGTTGGCGGCGAAAATGACCGGACCGGCGGCAGGGATATTGCTCTTGCCCGTCACCGAAGTCCTGTAGAGAACGTGATCCAGGAACCACCCGATGGGACGGCTCCAGAAACGGTTCCAGGATGCCGGAAGCCGCAACTGCTCAGTCGCCATAGATGACCTTGCTGACAATCGCCAACGCGGTTTGGACGGTTTCCTCAAAGTCGAGGTCCGAGGAATCCAGGGTCACCACACCATCGGCGGCCTGGGTGAAGTTGACCACCGTGGAATCCTTCGCATCGCGCTGGATCACCTGCGCGGCCAGCTGTTCCTTTGTCTGGGTGCCGCCCAACTGGATCCCGCGACGGCGGAGCCTGGCTTCCTCGCTGGCGGTCAGGAGCATGCGCACTTCGGCACCGGGCGCGACGACCGTGGTGATGTCCCGGCCTTCCACCACCATGCGGTGATGGTGCTGGTCGATCAGTTGCCGCTGCCGGCGGATCAGTTCCGTCCTGGCACCAAGCGTGGTGGCCACGGCGCTCACGGACGAGGAAATCCGGGGATCCCTGATTTCCTCCGTCACGTCCGTTCCGTCCACAGCCACGTACTCGTTCGAGGCACTGGTGCTGATTTCCAACGGCATGGTCTTGGAAGCAAGTTCAACGGCGGCGCCGTCGTGGAGGTCTACCCCGGTCTTGAGGCAGTACCAAGTCAGGGCACGGTACATGGCGCCCGTGTCCAGGTAGGCCAGCTTCAGTCGCTTGGCCACTTCCTTGCTGACACTCGATTTGCCCGATCCGGAGGGACCGTCGATCGCTATCACGAGCGGCTTGCCGGGACGGGCGACCGTCTCCGGGCCAAAGAATTCACGCGTCATTACTGGAGTACCCGCCATCCACGATCGGTCAATGCTTCAACAAGGAGGTCGTGCTTGCTGGGCAGGACGGAGATTTCCACCATGCCCACGTTCTGTCCTGACGAATGGTCCAGCCGAAGGTCTTCCAGGTTTACGCCGATCTCGCCGATCTCGGTGAGGAGCTGCGCGATCTGGCCTGGCCTGTCATCGACCAGGATGGTCAACCAGGAATATGCCTGCGGCGGGCCGCCGTGCTTCCCCGGGATCCGGGCCTGCCCGGCGTTGCCTTCGCTGATCAGTTGGGCGAGGTCAAGCCTGGCACCAGGGGCCGACGGATCCTCCAAGGTGCCGATCAGCCGGTTGAGGTCTTCGCGGACGCCATGCAGAATTTCCACGACCTTCTCCGCATTTCCACCGAGGATCTGGACCCAAAGGGTAGGATCGCTTGCTGCGATGCGCGTGGTGTCCCGCAGGCCGTTACCGGCAAGGGACAGTGCATGGAGCGGCGTGCCTTGGAGCCGGCTGGCCAACAGCGAGGACATGATCTGCGGCAAGTGCGAGACCAGGGCCACAGCCTCATCATGCTCGTCAGCGGTGAACTGGGAAACGAACGCGCCCAGGTCCCCGGCCAGTGAACGAGCTGCCTGGCGTGCCTCGTCCGCTGTTTCTTCGGACGGGCAGATGACCCAGGGCATGGACGTGAACAGCTCGCCCCTGGCCGCCACGGGCCCGGATTTCTCCCGGCCTGCCATCGGGTGGGTGCCCACATAGCGGGACATATCCACGCCTCGCGAACGCAAGTCGGTCTGGATGGCGGCCTTGACGCTGGCAATATCGACGACCACGGCTTCCGGGTAATCAGCCAACGCCTTTTCGACGACGTCTGCCGTGACATCCGGCGGTGCTGCAACAACCACAAGTTGCGGCTGGGCGTCCAGCTCTTCAAGGGGACGACCCGCACCAATGTCCACGGCCACGGCCTGGTTGGTGGGCGAGGTGTCGAACAGGAAAACCGGGACGCCGCGCCCACGCAGGCCCAGGCCGATGCTGGCACCGAGCAAGCCCGTACCAAGTACCACGACGGGGCCATCGAGATGACCCCGTCCGTGCGTGCGGAATGCCGACATGCCTAGAGCCCTACGGCGGCCATCAGGTGGCCGATTTCCTGCTTGCCGAGGTTGCGGATGCTGCCCTGGCGCTGGTCGCCCAAGCCAATCGGTCCGACCTTGACGCGGACCAGGCGCTGTACAGGGAAGCCGACGGCGTCGAACATCCGGCGCACAATGCGGTTCTTGCCCGAGTGCAGGACAACCTCAATCAGCACATGGCCGGGAGTGGAGTCCACCAAGCGGAAGGAGTCCACCGCGGCCACGCCGTCCTCGAGCTCCACACCGGACTTGAGCTGGGCGCCGACGCCCTGCGGGAACGGTCCACGGACCTGGACGAGGTACGTCTTGGGCACCTCATACGAAGGATGGGTCAAGCGGTTGGCCAGTTCGCCGTCGTTGGTCAACAACAGCAGCCCCTCGGTGGCGACGTCCAGGCGGCCCACGTGGAACAGGCGTTCGCCCTTGTTCTTGTTGGTCTTGAGGAAATCGCTGATGCAGGGACGGCCCTCGGGGTCTTCCATGGTGGACACGACGCCCTTGGGCTTGTTGAAGACCATGTAGACGAGCGTTTCGTCCAGCTGGATACGGATACCGTCGACGTGGATGACGGCCGACTTGGGATCCACGCGCATCCCCAGCTCAGTGGTGACCTGGCCATCGACTTCGACGCGGCCTTCGAGGATCATCTCCTCACAGACGCGACGGGAGGCGACACCGGCCTGCGCCATGACTTTCTGCAGGCGCACGCCATCGACGTCGTGAAGGTCCGACTGCGGAACGTCCTGTCGTGGACCGCGGTTGCGGCCCGGCTTGCGGACGGGACCTAGGCTCTGGCCGAAACGCTCGCTGCCGAAGGCCTTGGAGCCGTACTGCTTGGCGTTGCCGGGCTTCGGCTTGGGCTTGAGGGCGCCGGGCGTGCCGGGTGCCTTGCCGTAACCCGGCTTGTTGGAACCAGGCTTGCGGAAGGGCTTGGCGGGCTTCGCCGCCTGGCCGCGGCCGCTGGCCGTGGTGGGGTTGTCGGGGTCGAAAGGAGCCGCTTCCCGCGGCTTTGCGGCCTTGAACGGCCGGCCGTCGCCCTGCTTGAAGGTGCGCTTTCCAGCGCCGGCACTTCCGCCGCGGCCAGCAAAGCCGCCGGCGTTGGAGCGTCCTGCGCCCCTTGCCTCATTGCGTCCGGAGTTGTTGCGTCCCGAACCGTTACGTGGTGAACCCTGGCGTCCCGCCTGTGTCATGACCCGTCCTTGTGTAGTATTGGCCGGCCTTCCGTGCTGCAATCAACACTAGCCAGCCCGGCAGGCAATCGCCTGCCCCTGCTGCTGCGGCACGCCCTGCGCGCCGTGAACCAATATGTACTTGTGCCGAATGGTTACATCCGGCTTGCGTCGTAATACTCGTCGATCCCTTCGAGGCCGGGGAGGTGCGGGGACAGTTGCGGCAAGTCCGCGACTGAACCGATGCCCATCCGTTCCAGGAAGTATGAGGTTGTCCGGTACAGGATTGCCCCGGACTCGGGATCGTTCCCGGCGTCTTCGATCAATCCACGCTGGGTCAGTGTCCTGACGACGGAATCGACGTTAACGCCGCGAATTGCGGACACCCTGGCCCTCGAGACCGGCTGGCGGTAGGCAATGACCGCCAAAGTTTCCAGTGCTGCCTGGGTCAGCCTGGTGGTTTGGCCCTCAAGGACGAACCTGCCAACAATGTGGGCAAAATCCGGCCGAGAATAGATACGCCAACCTCCGGCGATGTTCCGCAATTCAAAACCCCGGGGTGCGTTGCTTGCAGCTGCAAAGCCATCAGCATCCACGTCCGGGGCTTTAACAGTATAGCCGCTATACTCGCGCAGGAGTTCCTGCAGCAAATCATCGACGACGGCGACCGTCACGTTGAGCCCGGCGGCGAGCTCTTCGGAGGTGGCCGGCTCGTCGATCACCATCAACACCGCTTCCAAGGCGGCCTTTGCGCCGCCCGGGAGGGTCTCGAGTTCGGCCAGGCCGTCCGTACCCGCTGCCTGCTCAGTCATCCGCGGCTCCATCTCCCAGGTCTTCGTACTCTTCACTCAGGTTTGAGCTGTCCCATTCTGCGTCGCTTCCGGTCCATCGGACCAACAACTGGGCCAAGGGCGTGGGCTGCTCAAACGCGACCACGCGGTCACGGAACATCTCGAGCAGGGCCAGGAAGCGGGCAACCACCACCAGGGTGCTCCCGGCGTCTGCGATCAGCGCCTGGAACGACAGCGGCGCCCCCAACTGCAAGCGGTAGCCGAGGATCTCTGCCTGCTCCTTCACGCTGACAGGTGGGGCATGCAGGTGGCCCAGGCCCACCTCGCTTGGCGGGGCATCTTTGGGTTTGAGCGCCTTGGCGGCAAGCTCGGCAAATTGCTCCGGGCTGTGGCGCCACACGAGCTCGGGCAACAACGCCGCAAAATGACCCTCCAGGGCAACTTGCCGCGGGAACCTGAGGCCTTCCTCTTCCAACTGGTTGCCGAGGAGCCCAGCCACTTCCTTGAAGGCCTTGTATTGCAACAACCGGGCGAACAGGAGGTCACGGGCTTCCAGCAGCGCAATGTCCTCGTCGTCTTCCACTTCGCCGGCGGGCAGGAGGCGGGCAGCCTTCAGATCCAGCAAGGTGGCCGCAATGACCAGGAACTCGCTGGCTTCGTCCAGCGCCCAGTCCTCCCCCAGTTCCTGCAACCTGCGGATGTACTTGATGAACTCGTCCGTCACCGTTGCGAGGGCCACCTCAGTGATGTCCATCTTGTGCTTGGCGATCAGGCCGAGCAGCAGGTCGAAAGGGCCCGTAAAGTTGGCCAGCCGTACCTCAAAGCCGCCCTTTGACGCTTCGGAGGTGCCGGCGTCGGGCGTTGAAACGGAGGAGTCCACCGCGAGCGGTGGGGCAGACGGCGATCCCACGCCGACGGCTACGGCGCGCCGCCGCGCGAGATCAGTTCCTTCGCGAGCCGGCGGTAGGCGTCCGCACCGACGTGGTTGCCCGCGTAACTCGTGATGGGCTCGGCGGCAACGGTGGCGTCCGCGAACTTGATGGAACGCTTGATGACTGTCTCGAACACTTTGTCCCCAAAGGCCTCCACCAAGCGGGAGATGACCTCACGGCTGTGCAGTGTGCGGGCGTCGTACATGGTGGCCAGGACGCCGTCCACTTGCAGGCGCGGATTCAGGCGGTCCTGCACCTTCTCGATGGTTTCCACCAGGAGGGCGACAGCGCGCAGGGCAAAGAACTCGCAAATGAGCGGGATGATGACGCCGTGCGCGGCGGTCAGCGCGTTGACGGTCAGCAGGCCCAGCGACGGCTGGCAGTCGATCAGGACCACATCGTACTCGTCCTCGACGCTCTTGAGGGCACGGTCCAGCACTTGCTCACGGGCCACCTCATTGACGAGTTGCACCTCGGCGGCGGACAAGTCGATGTTGGCCGGCAGGAGGTCCACGCCCTCCACGCCGGTCTGGTGGATGGCCTCGCGGATGCTCACCTTCCGGTCCATCAGCACGTTGTAGACGGTGAGGTCCAATTCATGGGGGTTGACGCCCAGCCCCGCCGACAATGCGCCCTGCGGGTCGAAGTCCACCAACAGCACGCGGCGGCCGTACTCGGCGAGCGCGGCAGCAAGGTTGATGGTTGACGTGGTCTTGCCCACTCCGCCCTTCTGGTTGACCATGGCGATGACTCTCGCCGGGCCGTGCGAAGCAAGCGGAGCCGGTTCCGGGAAGTCGCGGTGCGGGCGGCCCGTGGGCCCCATGATTGCGTCTTCCAGATCGAGCTCGGTGCCTGCCAGGGTTGCTGTTCCCCGTTCGATGCTCACGTATCCAACCACTCTTTCGACGACGATCTTCCCGGCCGCCGGTCCCGTGGGACCAGCACTGCTACCCACCTAGGCTACAGCGACCGACACGGTATTCCGGGGAACTTGACATTGCCCGGTCTTTGAGCCTTTACCCTCTAGTAGAGGTGGAAGGTTTGGGATTTTCCTGCTCCCCGCGCGCGAAAGAAGACCGGCGCCCCTGCGGGCACCGGCCTTCAGACGGGCTCGGGATTCGGTGGAGGACTAGACGGTTGCCTTCTCGCGGGCGTCGGCTTCGGGAGCCTCGGCCACCTCGTCATGGGCCAGCATGGTCTGCTCGTCGAAGGGCGAGTTGCCGGACAGCACCTGGTTGACCTGGTTGGTGTCGATTTCCTTGACCCAGGTACCGATCAGGACCGTCGCCACGGCGTTGCCGGTGAAGTTGGTCAGCGCCCGCGCCTCGGACATGAAGCGGTCAATACCGACGATCATGCCCACGCCACCCAGTAGTTCCGGCTTGTGTGCCTGCAGCCCGGCGGCCAGCGTGGCCAAGCCTGCGCCGGTGACGCCTGCCGCGCCCTTGGAAGCGATGATCATGAAGACCAGGAGGGAGATCTGCGCGCCCAGGTCAAGCGGTGTACCCATGGCGTTGGCAACGAACAGCGAGGCCATGGTCAGGTAGATGGCCGTGCCGTCCAGGTTGAACGAGTAGCCGGTGGGGACAGTCACGCCTACCACTGGCTTGGAAACACCCAGGTGTTCCATCTTGGCGATGAGGCGCGGCAGCGCAGCTTCGGAGGAGGAGGTGGAGAAGATCAGCAGGTATTCGCGGGCCAGGTACTTCATCAGCTTGAAGATATTCACACCGGCAACCGCACGGAGCAGGGTGCCGAGGATGACCACGATGAACAGGATGCAGGTGATGTAGAAGGCGATCATCAGGGTGAACATACTGAGGATTGCCTGCGCACCGGTTGCGCCAACGACTGCGGCAATGGCACCGAAGGCGCCGACGGGTGCGAGCCACATGATCATGATCAGGATGCGGAACACGAGGCGCTGCCCGTGGCCGATGGCCGCGAGGATCGGCTGTCCCTGCTTGCCCATTTTCTGGAGCGCAAAGCCCACCAGGATGGCAGCCAGCAAGGTGGGAAGCACAGGAATATCACCGGGAATGATGCCGAGCAGGAAGTCCACCGTGCTGTCCGTGGCGGCCTTCTTGTTGGGGTCGTAGGGTGTCAGCTTGAGGCCCTCGCCCGGGTGGATCAGGTTACCGACCACCAAGCCGATGGCGAGCGCGAACGTGGACATGGCCACGAAGTACCCCAGGGCGAGTCCGCCCACCTTGCCCACCGTGGCGGCCTTGGCAATGGAGCCGATGCCCAGGACGATGGTGCAGAAGATGACGGGTGCGATCATCATCTTGATCAGCTTGATGAAGCCATCGCCGAGCGGCTTGAGCGACTTGCCGGCTTCGGGGAACACCAGGCCAACAACGGCACCGAGCACGACTGCGAGAATGACAGCGATGTACAGGTAGTGCGACTTGTCGAGCCCCTTGCGCCCGCCGGTGGCGGCCAATGCCGACTCTCCTCGTTGAGAGGTCATGGGAATCTCCTTCTGGATACTGTGTAAGGCGCTGCGGTCCTGCACTTGTGTCCACTCCGCTGCCCTTGTGTGATATCCATCATTCAGCCGCTGGTGACATACATCACCGTTGCGGTCATATTGGTCATGGGAGGCCCACACGTGTTTCATAGCTGGAGCATTGCCCGCCGGTTGTTCGTGGCGAACCTGCTGTTCGTCATGGTGCTGACGGCGGCCTTCGGCGCTTTCTCTGTGGCGGAAGCCAGGAACCGTGCCTACGACGACGCAGGCAGCCGGATGCAGGCGATCGTCGCTTCCATTGCCAACAACCCCTTGGTCCTGCAGGCTGCCTCCAGCCCCGATCCTTCAGCCGACCTGCAGCCCTACGCCCTGAAGGTCACGGACACTGCGGTTGCGGATTTCATCACCATCATGGCCCCGGACCGGACCCGGTGGACCCACCCCCGGCCCGAGGAACTGGGCAAGCCCTACATTGGAACCATCGAGCCGGCCCTGCAGGGCCAAACGTTCACTGAAGTAACTGCGGGAACCTTGGGCCCGTCGGTCCGGACCATCGCCCCGGTCAAGGACGCGGCCGGGTCCGTCAAAGCCCTGGTGGCTGCCGGCATCACGGTGCGCACAGTGGACACCGATCTCGCTGAACGGCTGACCGTGATCGGCGCCATCGCCTTGGGCGTACTCTTCTTTGGCTCCGTGGCGTCCTGGTTGCTGGGACGATACCTGCGCTCCGTCACGCGTGGATGGGGACCCGAGCAGCTGGCCCAGCTCTTTGCCTACTACGAATCGGTCCTGCACTCGGTGCGCGAGGGCCTCATCCTCATCGACACGCGCGGCAACGCCGTCATGTACAACGACCAGGCAGCCGAATTGCTGGGCTTGGAGCCGTCCGAAGCGGACCGCTCCCCCGACCAGGCACCACGGCTCGCCGAGCTTCCCTTCGACGGCAGCCTGCGCGCCCTGTTCGAGTCAGGCCGATCGGCACACGACGAGATTCATCTGACGGGTTCCCGGATCCTGGTGGTAAACCAGGCCCCGGCCGTTGGCCCCGTCCCACCCAGGAGCCGCCAGAAACCCGCGGTCTACGGCACCGTGGCCACCATCCGCGACCGTACCGAGATCGAAGCCCTGGGCACGGAACTGGAAACCATGAAGACCCTCTCCGACGCCCTGCGAGCGCAGACCCATGAACATGCCAACCGCCTGCACATGATCGTCTCCCTGCTGGAGCTCGGCCGCACGCCCCAGGCGCTGGAGTTTGCCACGAAGGACCTTGAGCTGAGCCAGCAACTGACGGACGACATGCTGGCCGCCGTGGACGAACCAGTGATGAGCGCCCTGGTGATGGGCAAGGCCGCAGAGGCCCACGAACGCGGCGTGGAACTGACCGTCCGGACATCCGGAACCGCGGGCGTTCGCGGACTGGAAATCCAGGACCTGGTGACCATCGTGGGAAACCTGCTGGACAACGCCATCGACGCAGCGGCAGCCGGCGGGCTCCCCCGCTCGGTGGAACTTGAGGTGCTGACCGGAAGTGCCGCCGTCGAGTTCGTGGTCCGGGACTCCGGCGCCGGGATCGATCCGGCTTCGATCGACGACGTCCTGCAGTACGGCTACAGCACCAAGTCATCGACGGGAGATCCGCGCGGCAACCACGGCCGGGGCGTCGGGTTGGCACTGGTGCGGCAAGCGATCCAACGGCTCAACGGTACGATGTCCATCGATAATCCGGGGACAACAGACAACCCGGGCGGCGCGCGATTCCGTGTTGTGCTGCCCACAACGGCTCCCCGGGAAGGGAAGGCATGACAGATATCCGCGTCCTGGTGGTCGAGGACGAACCGATCGCTTCCGATGCCCATTCGGTCTATGTGGGCAGGATCGACGGCTTCACCGTTGTTGGCACCGCCCCCGACGGCCAATCGGCCCTCCGCATTCTGGGCGAATTCGCCGCTTCCGGGTCACCTGTCGATCTGGTGCTGCTGGACATGAACCTCCCCGACCTCCATGGACTGGACGTGGCCCGACGCATGCGGTCCGCTGGAATCCTTGCGGACATCATCGCCATTACGGCTGTCCGCGAACTCAGCATTGTCCGGAGCGCGGTGTCGATCGGTGTGGTGCAATACCTGATCAAGCCGTTCACGTATGCCACCTTCGCGGACAAGCTCACCAGCTACCGGGCTTTCCGCGACCAATTGGCTGGCTCCACCTCCGGGACCCCCGGAGCGGGCGCCTCGCAGAGCGATGTGGACCAGGCCTTTGCCAGCCTTCGCGCACCCACGGACCTGCCCCTGCCCAAGGGACTCTCCCCCTCGACACTGGAGGCGGTCAAGGACCTGGTGCGCACCCGCGATCTGCCGGTGTCTGCCAGCGAGGTCATGGAAGCAGTGGGAATGTCCCGCGTGACGGCCCGGCGCTACTTGGAGTACCTGGCCGACGCCGGCACCGTCACCCGGACCCCACGGTACGGAACCCCCGGGCGGCCGGAGAACGAATACGGATGGCGTCGCAACTGACCGCTTGTGTATACATTAACGGCATCAGGACACCGCTTCATGGTGTATTTGGACTGCTCTGTATACACTGGAAACCATGCGCGCCAGTGACCGGGCTTACACCGCCCTCCGTGAGGACATCATCGAATGGCGCCTCCGTCCCGGCACCGTCCTGGCGGAAGTGGAACAGTCCGAACGCCTTGGCGTCTCCAGGACGCCGGTCCGGGAAGCGCTCGGCCGGCTCACCGCTGAAGGATTGACGACGGCGGCAGGCGGCCGGGGCGTCGTGGTCACCGATATCTCCCTGGACAGCATCGATGAGCTCTTCGAACTGCGTGAAACCTTGGAAGTGAGGGCCGCAGCCTTGGCCGCGGATCGCGGCGATCCCGGCATTTTCACCGAACTGCAGGCACAACTGGACCGCGCGCCCGGACTGCTCCGGGAGTCGGACCCGGCACGGCACGATTACTATGCCCTCGTGGGGCGCTTGGACGACGCCATCGATGCCGCTGTTGCCAACACCTACCTCGCCCAGGCCATGCGGGGCCTCCGTGTCCACCTGGTCCGCATCCGGCGACTCGCAGTCGATGATTCCGCCCGCCTCGCCGCCGCGGCCGCAGAACATG
Organism: Paenarthrobacter sp. NPDC089988; assembly: GCF_044748465.1. Lineage (NCBI taxonomy): Bacteria > Bacillati > Actinomycetota > Actinomycetes > Micrococcales > Micrococcaceae > Paenarthrobacter > Paenarthrobacter sp. NPDC089988. The sequence continues at coordinate 15,977 of NZ_JBIVGD010000012.1, read as the reverse complement.
CAGCCATCGCCGAAGCCATAGCCGCGCGGAACCCACGACTGGCCGAAGCCGCCACGATCGTCCACTTGCACCGCAGCCTCACCCACGTCAAAGCCGCACAGCCGGCCCAGTGAACCGTCCAACCCAAAGGAGCACCATGGTCCAGCACCATCACGTCCGCGTTTACAAGTCCGAGGAGAACCTGCCCCGCGAGGAGCAGTTGGCCCACAAGATCGCCACGGTCGCCGCTGATCCCGTAGAGGTCACTGCCGAAGTGACGGACATGGTGATCAACCGGATCATCGACAACGCCTCAGTAGCCATCGCCTCCCTGAACCGGGCGCCGATCGTTGCGGCCCGGGGGCAGGCCTTGGCCCATGCTCCGTCCGCGAACGGCAAGGGCGCTTCTGTGTTTGGTATCGAGGAGCGGGTTTCGCCGGAGTGGGCTGCCTGGGCGAACGGCGTCGCCGTTCGGGAACTGGACTACCACGACACGTTCCTGGCAGCGGACTACTCGCATCCGGGCGATAACATCCCGCCGATCCTGGCTGTTGCCCAGCACGTGGGATCCAACGGCGCCGACCTGGTCCGCGCGATCGCCACCGGCTACGAGATCCAGGTGAACCTGGTCAAGGCCATCTGCCTGCACAAGCACAAGATCGACCACGTAGCCCACCTGGGCCCGTCCGCCGCGGCCGGTATCGGCACCCTGCTGGGCCTGGACGTGGAGACCATCTTCCAGTCCGTAGGCCAGGCCCTGCACACCACCACCGCAACGCGCCAGTCCCGCAAGGGCGAGATCTCCACCTGGAAGGCCCACGCCCCCGCCTTCGCCGGCAAAATGGCCGTTGAAGCAGCGGACCGGGCCATGCGCGGCCAGACTTCGCCGGTGCCGATCTATGAAGGCGAAGACGGCGTGATCGCCTGGATGCTCGACGGCCCCGACGCCTCCTATGACGTGCCGCTTCCGGAGAAGGGCGAGGCCAAGCGCGCCATCCTGGACACCTACACCAAGGAACACTCCGCCGAATACCAAGCCCAGGCCTGGATCGACCTGGCCCGGAAACTCAATCGCGAACACCCGGAGACCACCGATCCCGCCAACGTGGACTCCGTGCTGATCAAGACCAGCCACCACACCCACTATGTGATCGGCTCCGGCGCCAACGACCCACAGAAGTACTCCCCCACGGCGTCCCGGGAAACCCTGGACCATTCCATCCCGTACATCTTCACCGTCGCGTTGCAGGACGGTGCCTGGCACCATGTGGACTCCTACGCCCCCGAACGCGCCACCCGCCCGGACACCGTGGAGCTCTGGCACAAGGTCACCACCGTGGAAGACCCGGAATGGACCCGCCGGTACCACTCCCTGGACATCGCGGAGAAAGCCTTCGGCGGTTCCGTGGAAATCACCCTCACCGATGGCACGGTCATCACCGATGAGATCGCTGTCGCCGACGCCCACCCGCTTGGTGCCCGGCCGTTCGCCCGGGAGCAGTACGTGAACAAGTTCCGCACCCTCGCCGCAGGGCTCGTGGAGGACGCCGAAATCGACAGGTTCCTCGCCGCCGTCGAACGCGTCACCGAACTCGGGCCAGGCGAACTGGACCAACTCAACATCACCGCCGCCCCCGGCGTGATCGACCTTGAGAACGCTCCGAAGGGACTGTTCTAAATGCTGTACTCCAAGACCACTCCCGAACAGAAGCGGGTGAAGCTTCGGGAACTCCTGGGCTCCGGAACAGTTCAGCAGTTCCCGGGCGCGTTCAACCCGCTCTCGGCGCGCTTGATTGAAGAAAAGGGCTTCGCCGGCGTCTACATCTCCGGCGCAGTCCTGGCCAACGACCTCGGACTACCGGACATCGGGCTGACCACCCTCACCGAAGTCGCCACCCGGGCCGGGCAGATCGCCCGCATGACCGAGCTGCCTGCCTTAGTGGACGCGGACACCGGCTTTGGTGAACCCATGAACGTGGCCCGCACCATCCAGGAACTCGAAAACGCCGGCCTGGCCGGCTGCCACATCGAGGACCAATTCAACCCCAAACGCTGCGGACACCTGGACGGCAAGAACGTAGTGGACCTCGACACCGCCACCAAACGCATCCGCGCCGCAGCCGACGCCCGCCGCGACCCGAACTTCCTCATCATGGCCCGCACCGACATCCGCGCCGTGGATGGACTCCAAGCGGCCCAGGACAGAGCCAAAGCCCTGGTGGACGCCGGCGCCGACGCGATCTTCCCCGAAGCGATGAAGGACCTCAGCGAGTTCCAGGCCATCCGCGACGCCGTGGACGTGCCCATCCTGGCCAACATGACTGAGTTCGGAAAGAGCGAGCTCTTCACCACCGAACAGCTCCAGGGCGTCGGCGTGAACATGGTGATCTACCCGGTGACACTCCTCCGCATTGCCATGGGCGCTGCAGAGCGTACTCTGGAATCGATCAAGGCTGCGGGGACCCAAGAGGCACACGTCGACTCCATGCTTACGCGTGCTCGCCTCTACGAACTCGTGGATTACGAGGCATACAACCAATTCGATACCGGCGTTTTCAACTTCCAGGTTCCTGGCATCCGCTAGGTCCGGATCATCATAGGGGACGCAGGAAACCGGGGTCCCTCCGGTGACCTGCACAAGAACGAAGGAGTTCAGCATGGCAGCTGAAGACATCAAAAAGGGCCTCGCCGGAGTCGTGGTGGACTACACCGCCGTTTCAAAGGTCAACCCGGAAACCAACTCCCTGCTGTACCGCGGGTACCCGGTGCAGGAACTGGCAGCGAAGTGCAGCTTTGAGGAAGTCGCCTACCTCCTGTGGAACGGCGAGCTTCCGGACGAGTCGCAGTTGGCAGAGTTCACGGCCCGCGAGCGCGCAGGCCGTGCCCTGGATCCCGTGGTCAAGTCGGTCATCGACACGCTCCCCACAAGTGCGCATCCCATGGATGTCTGCCGGACGGCGGCCTCGGTCCTGGGCGCCAGGCACGAACTTGCCGAGGATTCCTCGCCCGAAGCCAATCTGAAGAAGGCTGTGGATCTGTGGGCGGCCATGCCGGCCGTGGTGGCTTATGACCAGCGCAGGCGCCGGGGCCAGGACGTGGTGGAACCCCGGGACGATCTGGACTACTCGGCGAACTTCCTCTGGATGACGTTCAGCGAGGAACCCGTTGACGAGGTGGTTGAGGCCTTCAACGTCTCGATGATCCTCTACGCCGAGCACTCCTTCAACGCTTCCACGTTCACCGCCCGCGTGGTCACTTCGACGCTTTCCGACTTGCACTCCGCGGTGACGGCGGCGATCGGGGCACTCAAGGGCCCCCTGCACGGCGGCGCCAACGAGGCCGTCATGCACACCTTCGACGAAATCGGCATCCGCCCGGAGGAATCCCTGGAGGACGCCGCAGCCCGGGCGCGTACATGGATGGAAGACGCCCTGGCACACAAGAAGAAGGTCATGGGCTTCGGCCACCGCGTCTACAAGCACGGCGACTCCCGAGTTCCCACCATGAAGGCTGCGCTGGACAAGATGATCGCCCATTACGGACGGCCTGAACTCCTGGGACTCTACAACGGCCTGGAACAGGCCATGGACGAGGCCAAGGCCATCAAACCCAACCTCGACTACCCGGCCGGGCCCACGTACCACCTCATGGGATTCGACACCCAGACCTTCACTCCGTTGTTCGTGGCCAGCCGCATCACCGGCTGGACCGCCCACGTCATGGAGCAGTTGGCCTCCAACTCGCTCATCCGGCCGTTGAGCGAATACAACGGACCGGAAGAACGGCACGTCCCCTAACGGGTTGCACGCCACTGCAGGACGAACGACGGCGGGCCGGTCACCTGAGGTGGCCGTCCCGCCGTCGTTCGCGTCTGTGGGGTGCGTCGGTGCCATACCGTCAGTCGACGCCCGTCCATACCTCGGTCTGGACGTCCGCCACGTTCTGGTTGTCCGGTGCGAGTTCCACCCGCACGGCGATGCGGCGGCCTGAGATCATGGCTGGCAGCCAATGCTCGGCGTCGGCCCACATCCGGTCCACCGGAAGCTGTGCCACCGGATACCAGCCGGGCGCGATTTCGTCGCTCTCCGACGGTTCGCCCTCCCAGATCCGGGTGAGGAAGACAGTGGTGGCCATGTTCCACTCGGGCCTGGTGGGGAAGATGAAGTCCACGGTTCCCGCAGGGACGAGGTCAGCGGCATCAACCACAACATGGATCTCTTCCATGACCTCCCGGCACGCGGCTTCGATGGCCGTCTCCCCGGCCTCGACATGGCCGCCAACACCCACCACCTTGCCGCTGCCGAATCCGGTCTTCTTGGTTCCCAGAAGGACGTGCTCGCCCTCCGCATCATCGCGGAGGAGGAAGCACAACGTCACATGCGCTGCAGTCATGCTGCCCACCTTAACCCGATCTCCCCCCGTCCTGCCGCCATTGCTACAGTGAGCCCATGAGCAAAGCCGGGGGTGAACCGCGGACGGCGACGGCCGCCGTCGAACACGCAGCTGGGGAGTCCGGTCCCGTAACTCCAATGGCCGGTCCAGATGCTCCAGCGGCCGGTCCGGTTTCCAAAGCCGCTCCGGACCGTGACGCATGGTTGCCGCGCTGGCTGGTGGCGCACCCCCTGTACTCCGGGTGGGCCTGGACGGTCCTGTGGTCCGGGCTGATCGTCCTGGACGAAGTGGTGGACCTGGCTGGCTGGACCTGGTATCTGCTGGTGTTGGTGGCCGCCCTGCCCACACTGGTGTCCACGTTGGTGGTCCTTCACGCGACCCCGCGGAGCCACCTTAAAGCAGTGGATGCGACCGTGCTGGGGCACTTCTTCGTGCGGTTCCTGGCTCTCGTGGCGGCTTTCATGGTGTGGGCCGCCTCCGTGGTGATGAGCGCTTCCATCTCAACCACCGTCCAAACAGTGATCGGTGATTCCGAAAAGGAAGTCACGGCCTTGGGCTTCAACCTGATGGTGGCATCGGTACCGTTGGTGTTATCCGTGTTGTGGATGGCCTTCATAGTGCGGTGCGCCTGGTTCCTGCGGCGGCTGCGGGGTTGGCGGCAAATACCGCTGAAGACCCGGGTGCCCAAGAAGTTCCTCCGCGGACGACCCGCCCTTAAGCGCGTGGTGGTGGGTCTGGCCCACCCTGGATTGCTGCTGGTGGCCGGCCTGGGAACATCGCTGCTGGCCTTGTTCGTGGACGCTGTAGAGCTGACGTTCAGCGTGATTGGCTAGGGCTATCCAAGGGCCCGGGGATGCGCCGCCGCGTAGACCTCACGCAACGTATCCGCCGTCACCAGGGTGTACACCTGGGTGGTGGTCACCGAGGCATGTCCCAGCAGTTCCTGCACGACCCGCACATCCGCTCCGCCTTCCAGGAGGTGGGTGGCAAAGGAATGCCGCAGTGTGTGGGGCGAGACGTCCTTGGTGATGTTCGCTTTTTCGGCGGCGGTCTTCAGGATGGTCCAAGCGCTCTGCCTGCTGAGTCGGCCGCCGCGCGCGTTGAGGAACAGGGCCGGGGTGCCCTTACCCTTGGACGCAAGGAGCGGCCTGCCCCGGACAACATAAGCTCCAACGGCCCGGGCGCCGTAGGAGCCAAGGGGTACCAGGCGTTCCTTGGATCCTTTGCCGAACAGCCGGACAATGGCCGGGCCGGGACCCGTTTCCTGCAAGGAGACGTCGTCCACATCCAGGCCGACAGCCTCGCTGATGCGGGCGCCCGTGGAGTAGAGGAACTCCAGGAGGGCGCGGTCACGGAGCCCTGTGGCTGTATCCGTGCCGGCGGCTTCGAGGATCCGGGTCACCTCATCCACGCTGATGGCTTTCGGAAGCCTCTTCCCGGGCATGGGTGGGTGGACATCGCCCGCGGGGTCTGAACTCGTGAGGCCCTCAAGAGCCCAAAACTTATGCAGACCCCGCACCGCAACCACGGTCCTGGCCGCCGAACGCACGCCCAGGACGGATGCACCGTCCGCGCCGTCGGACAGGGCCTGCACAAAAGCCGTGACATGGTGACGGGTTACCCCGCCTGGCTCGCCGACCCCTTGCGCGGCAAGGAAATTCGCATAGCGGCCCAGGTCCCGGCGGTACGCCGCCAGCGTGTTCGCCGCCAAGCCGCGTTCCACTCCCACATACTGCAGGTAATCGGTGATTCCACGGTCAATGGCCGTGGCAGTCCGGGTGGCGGCCTCGGGCATGCTCAGCGCTGGCTCGGGTGTGCCGGCCAGGGAGCAGTGGCCGGCCGGAGGCTGCTGAAGCCGTCAGCCTTTGCAGCGGCCGCGGCCAGGATGCCAAGGACCGCGGAAGGGTTGTGCAGCCGGCCCTCAAGGACGGCCTGCACGGCATCGTCCAACGGAATCCAATGCAGCTCAATCTCGGCTTCTTCGTCCGTTCGGACATGGCGTTCGGCTTCCGGAACTTCGCTGAGGCCACGGGCCAAGTAGATGCGGACGGCCTCGCTGGAGGATCCCGGCGAATTGAAGAAGTCCACAAGGACGTTCCAAGTAGCCGCGGTCAGGTCCGCTTCCTCCGCCAGCTCGCGGGCAGCGCCCACCACGAAGTCCTCGCCCTCCACGTCGAGGAGGCCTGCCGGGATTTCCCAGAGGTCCATGGCCACCGGGTGGCGGTACTGCTTCAAGAGGAGAATTTCGCCGTCCACGTTCATGGGCAGCACGGCCACGGCACCGGGGTGGTCGATGTAGTCGCGCACCAGTGCGTCGGTGTCCTCGCCGAGTTGGAAGGAATCGCTGACCACATCCCAGATGCGGCCCTCATAGACCTTGCTGGAAGACAAAAGACGGCGCGGGCTCGGCACGTCCGAAACCTGCCGTGTCGTGCTGGGGGTTTCAGAAGTACCGGGCATCGCGCCGTCCTTTGCTTGAGCGGTTTCTTTACTTGGCAGCTACCGCGTCGGCGGCCTGCTTAGCTTCGACGGCTCCACCTTCACGGCGGTCCAACGCAGCCTTGACCAGCCCTGCGAACAGCGGGTGGGGGCGCGTGGGACGGGAGCTGAGCTCGGGGTGCGCCTGGGTGGCGACGTAGTACGGGTGCACTTCGCGGGGAAGCTCCACGTACTCCACCAGCTTGCCATCGGGCGAGGTACCGGAGAACACCAGGCCCTCGGCCGCGATCTGGTCGCGGTACTTGTTGTTGACCTCGTACCGGTGGCGGTGGCGTTCGCTCACGGACGTGGTGCCGTAGGTTTCGGCTACCACGGAGCCTTCGTCGAGCTTGGCTTCGTAGAGGCCCAGGCGCATGGTCCCGCCGAGGTCTCCCTTGCCGTCCACGATGTCCAATTGCTCTTCCATGGTGGCGATGACCGGGTACTTGGAGTCGGGTTCGAACTCGCTCGAAGAGGCGCCTTCAAGGCCCACGACGTTGCGGGCGTACTCGATCACCATGCACTGCAGGCCGAGGCACAGGCCCAGGACTGGGAGCTTGGTTTCACGGGCGAACTTCAAGGCACCGAGCTTGCCTTCCAGTCCACGGATGCCGAAGCCACCGGGAACGCAGATCGCGTCCACGCCCGCCAGGGACTTGGTGGCACCTGCGAGGGTTTCGCATTCGTCGGAAGGAACCCAGCGGATCTTGACCTTGGCCTCGTTGGCGAACCCGCCTGCGCGCAGTGCCTCGGTCACCGAAAGGTAGGCGTCCGGAAGGTCGATGTACTTGCCCACCAGGGCGACCTCGACCTCGTGCTTCGGGTTGTGCACGGCCTCAAGCAGTTTGTCCCACTTGCTCCAGTCCACGTCCTTGAACGGCAGGTCCAGGGCGCGGACGATGTAGGAGTCCAGTTGCTGGGAGTGCAGGGTCTTGGGAATGTCGTAGATGCTCGGAGCGTCGGCGGCGTTGACCACGGCATCGATGTCGACATCGCACATGCGGCCGATCTTCTCGCGCATGGCTTCGGGAACTTCGCGGTCAGAACGGATCACGATTGCTTCGGGCTGGATGCCGATGGAGCGCAGGGCAGCGACGGAGTGCTGTGTCGGCTTGGTCTTCAGCTCCTGGGAGGGACCGATGTACGGGACCAGGGATACATGGAGGAAGAAGACGTTCGTCCGGCCGATGTCCTGGCGGACCTGGCGGGCTGACTCCAGGAACGGCTGCGATTCGATGTCGCCAACGGTTCCACCGATTTCGGTGATGATGACGTCCGGAGCGTTCTTGCCCTCGGCGGGCAGGCGCATGCGGCGCTTGATCTCGTCAGTGATGTGCGGAATGACCTGGACAGTATCGCCAAGGTATTCGCCGCGGCGTTCCTTCGCGATGACCGTCGAGTAGATCTGGCCGGTTGTGACGTTGGCCGAACCCTCGAGGTTCTCGTCGAGGAAGCGCTCGTAGTGTCCGATGTCGAGGTCGGTTTCGGCGCCATCGTCAGTCACGAACACTTCGCCGTGCTGGAAGGGATTCATCGTGCCCGGATCCACGTTCAGGTAGGGATCGAGCTTCTGCATAGTTACAGACAAACCGCGTGCCCGCAGCAGGTGGCCGAGGCTCGAAGCCGTCAGTCCCTTACCGAGCGAGGACGCCACACCGCCGGTGACGAAGATGTGTTTGGTCGTCTTGGACGAACCCGGGAACCGGGAATTTACACGGGAATTTGATCGCTGCACCACGGAATTCGAGCTTATCATCAATTACGCCTTCCAAGCGTCCTGTCCGGATTCCCCAAATGGTCCATGGTTGCCCAGTTACCGGCCTGCAATCAAGGGTTCGGCCGGAACAAAGTGCACTGAATGTGATTGTCCTCGCAGTGTCTCTCCTGGACCCTATGCCTGCTGCGGAAGGAGTTTCGCGTCGTCCAGGAGCTCCTGGGCGTGCGCCTGCGCGGACTCTGAGTCCTCCTGCCCGGCCAGCATGCGGGCGAGTTCCTTGACCCGTTCTTCCTCGGACAACAACTGGACATCGCTGGACGTGAATCCGGAGGTGGTCTTGCCGTCCGCGCCACGAACCGAGGTCTTGATGACCCGGATGTGCTGGTCCGCAAACGCGGCAACCTGGGGCAAGTGCGTGACTACCAACACCTGGACGTGCCGGGCCAGCATGGCCAGCCGGCGTCCGATTTCGACGGCGGCTCGCCCGCCCACGCCGGCGTCAACCTCGTCGAACACGAACGTCGGAACCGGGTCCACGGCAGCGAGGACCACTTCAATGGCAAGCATCACCCGGGACAGTTCACCGCCCGAGGCACCCTTGCCCAAAGGCCTCGCCGGGGCACCGGAGTGCGGGCGGAGCAGGAACGCGATCTCATCGGTGCCCCAGGGTCCCAGGGAGCCGCTGTCCTCCACCTCGATGACCAACGTGGCGTCGGCCATCGCCAGGGCCTTCAGTTCCGCGCTGACGCGCGAGGAAAGCTCCTTCGCCCCCTTGAGCCGTGCCTTGGTAATGGCGGCCGCCAACTTGCGGAGCTTTTCCTCCGACGCGGCAACCTCGGCGTCCAGGGATTCGATGCGGGTCGAATCGTCCTGGAGTTCGTCAAGGCGGATCCGCGCCGTCGCGGCCCACTCAAGCACCTCATCGATGCTTGGAGCATACTTGCGGATGAGCTTGGCCAGCGCAGCGCGGCGTTCCTCGATTTCGGACAGTCGCTCGGGTCCCTCCGTGTCCAGGGCAGCCTGGTAGCTGGACAGTTCGGCCGCGATGTCGTTCAGCAGGAAGCCCACTTCCGCCAGTCGTGCCGCGGCGGCGCCGAGGGTTTCGTCGTGGTCAGCCACGTGTTCCAGGGTCCGCTTGGCGGCATCCACCAGGGAGGTCGCATCCCCCGACTCGCCGAACTCCTCGGCGATCAAGGACTCATGGGCTGATGCCGCGGCGATCCGCAATTCTTCGACGTTGGCAAGTTTCACCGCTTCGGCCTTGAGTGCCTCGTCTTCGCCGGGCTGGGGATCGATCTCATCGATTTCGGTCAGCGCGGCATCCAACGACTCCGCTTCGCGCAAGCGCTCACGGGCCTCGTTGCGCAGTGTCTCCAGCTCGGACTGGATCGACTTCCAGTGCTTGTACAGATCTTGGTATTCCCCCAGCGGCTTGGCCAAGGATGCTCCGGCGAAGCGGTCCAGGGCATGCCTCTGCGCTGCCGCGCCCTTGAGCCTGATCTGGTCCGTTTGGCCGTGGACCACCACCAGGCTCTCCCCCAGCTCCGCCAGGACTCCGACCGGCGCCGTCCGCCCACCCACGTAAGCCCGGCTGCGTCCGTCGGCACTGACGGTACGGGCGAGCAGGAGTTCAGCCACGCCGTCGTACTCTTCCGCTTCGCCGCCGGCCTCCCGGGTGCGCTCCACGGCGTTGTGTTGCGGATCGAGCTTCAGTACCGCCTCGGCGGATGCTGACTTGGCGCCGCTGCGAACGGCACCGGCGTCCGAGCGGGCGCCCAGGAGAAGCCCGACGGCGGTGACCACCATGGTCTTGCCGGCGCCGGTTTCACCGGTGACGACGCTCAGGCCGGGGCCGAGCGGAAGGGCGGCGTCGGTGATGACGCCAAGGTCACGGATTCGGAGTTCTTCAAGCATGCTTCACTTCGCATTCGTGGGGTCGGAGGGTTCACCGTGCCCAGGCTCGTGCGGGCTCGGCAAGGGTGCCGGCGACGGTGTGCGGATCACGGGGATCGGGCCGGTGTGGACTTCGCCGCTGCGTGGCGCGGGACCACGCCAGCCATGGATGGGCAGCTGGAACTTCCGGACCAGTCGGGCGGAAAACGGGGTCATGTGGGTCCGGGCCAGCCGAACGGGTGTGGCGGACCGGGTCACCTCGACGCGCGCTCCGGGCGGCAGGTCCACCGAACGCCGGCCATCGCACCACAACACACCCAGGGCATCTGTCCGGTTCATGATCTCCACGGCCAGCTTGGACCTCGGGGACACCACCAAGGGCTTGGCGAAAAGGGCGTGGGCGCTGATCGGCACGATCACCAAGGCCTCCACTTCCGGCCAAACAACCGGGCCACCGGAGGAGAAAGCGTAAGCCGTGGAACCTGTTGGAGTTGCCAGGACCACGCCGTCGCAGCCGAACGAGGTCAGCGGACGTTCGTCCACCTCGGTGACCACTTCCAGCATGCGCTCCCGGTTGGCTTTTTCGATGGCAGCCTCATTGAGGGCCCAGGTATGCCAGATCTTCCGGCCCTTGATCCATACCTGGACATCGATGGTCATGCGCTCTTCCACCGTGTACTGGCGGCTGGCAATCCATTCAACGGTCTGGGCCAGGTCCGCGCGTTCACTTTCGGCAAGGAAGCCGACGTGACCAAGGTTCACGCCCAGCAGCGGAACATCCACTTCGCGGACCAGTTCGGCAGCGCGCAGGATGGTGCCGTCGCCGCCCAGCACCATCACCAATTCGACGTCCTCCAGGCTCACGTGATCGTGAAGGATCCCGATGGGCGTATCCACGGCGCCGAAAAAGCGTTCGACGTCGGCCAGCTCGGACTTCTGCAGCACCGGAACCAGTCCGGAAGAATGCAGTTGGGTACAGGCATCCCACGCCGCGCGGAGCGATTCCTCCCGCCCGGTGTGGGCAAGGACCAGTACATGCCTGCTCATCGGGTTCTGCTTTCTAGTGGTTCGGCCAGAGTGATTCCATCAACGCAGCAACGTCCCCGTCCCGCTCTTCGATCTTAGGCAACTCCGCCGACATCCTGCGTTTCATCCACAGGAAGTACTCAACATTTCCGTCCTGGCCCGGCAGCGGACTGGCCGCGAGGCCCTGCACGTCCAAGCCGGTATCCACCGCGGCCCGCACCACCTGGGCGACCGCCCGGCGTCGTTCCTGTTCGGAAGACACCACGCCGGTGCGGCTCAAGCGTTCCTTGCCAACCTCGAACTGCGGCTTCACCATGAGCACCAGGTCACCACCCGGCGCGGTGCAGGCCGCCAGTGGCTCCAGGACCAACGTCAAGGAAATAAAAGAGAGGTCTGCCACGGTCAAGGATGCAGCCCCACCGATCTGATCGGGCGTCATGTACCTGACATTGAGTCCCTCATGGACGTCCACCCGGTAGTCGTCCCGGAGCCGTTGGACCAACTGGCCGTGCCCGACGTCCACCGCCACCACCCGCGCGGCCCCCTGCCGCAGCAGGACGTCCGTGAAGCCGCCGGTGGAGGCACCGGCGTCGAGGCACCTCCGGCCCGCAACGAGCACGTCCGGGAAGGCTGCAAGCGCACCCGCGAGTTTATGACCTGCACGACTGACGTAGGCGTCCTCCGGATGGGGTTCCACCTCCAAAGCTGTTTCGGCACCCACCGGCTGGGAAGCCTTGGACAGGACGGTGCCGCCGGACGTGATCTTGCCATCGGCAATGAGCTTGGCCGCATGGGTCCGGGACCTCGCCAGCCCACGGGCGACGAGTTCCTGATCGAGTCGTGCCATGCGCTAGTTGTTGCCTTCCGGGGTGTCGGCGTTCGGCCGTCCCGCCGCCTGTGCCGCCGCGACCGGCGGGAGGCCGGGTTCGGCGTCGAGGGCCTCCAACAGCGAATCGTGAACCGCCGTGTACAGGTCCGCATGCTCCGATACCGGAGTCCCCGAAACAGCGTTCAACAGTTCCAGGGTCCGGTCGACCGCCGCTTCACCGCTGGGGGCGGCGGGTCCGGGCCATAGTGTTTCTTCAGTGGACTCGGTCATCGCACCAGTCTAGTGAGAACGCCACTCGAGGTTCGGCGCTTGCGCTTCGGAAGCATCCGGCACAGCGCTCCACCAGGCCGCACACGCCGCGCGCCAGGCATCGAGATCGTCCTCGGAACCCGTGACGGTCACAACATTGTCCTCCACGGATGCGGAGGCCTCCCCGCAGCGGAACGAGTGGTCTTCTCCGATGACGTCCGGATAAGGCTCGTAGAGCTCGGTGAGATCCGCCAGCAAGTACGTCGGCCGTTCATCCGTCCGGGCGGCCAGGATGGTGTGCTTCGTATCGACGCCGGTCAGGACGGCCGCCGTCGCATATCCTGCGCGGTTGCCACCCAGGATGTCGGTGTCCAGGCGGTCGCCCACCACGAGCGGCCGGTCGGCCTTGAGCCGCTTCGCAGCGGCGTGGAACAGGGGCGCTTCCGGCTTGCCCGCAACCAGGGGATACTGCCCGGTCGCGGCGGCAACAGCCGCCACCAAGGTGCCGTTGCCCGGAGCCATTCCGCGGGCCTGCGGAATGGACATGTCAGTGTTGGTGGCGAACCACTTGGCGCCGCCAGCCACGACGTAGGAGGCCTCGGCGAGTTCCTTCCAGCCAATCTCCGGGTTGAAACCCTGCACCACCGCTACCGGGTGCTCAGCTGCGCTGTGCACGGGCTTGAGGCCCACCAGCTCGATCTCATGGGCCAAGGCCGCGCTGCCTGTAATCAGGACATGCGCGCCCGCCGGCAGCATCGACGCAAGCAGTTCGCCTGCCGCCTGCGAGGAACTCACCACCTGGTGGTCCTCTGCCGGCGCTCCCAGTTCCCTCAAATGCGCGGCAACCTGTGCAGGCGTCCGCGACGCGTTGTTGGTCACGTACCCCAAGCCGACTCCCACGGACTCCAGCCGCTGCAGCGACTCCACGGCGCCCGGAATGGCGTGCGGCCCGGCATAAACCACGCCGTCGAGATCGGAGAGAACGGCGTCAAAGGACTCAATTAGCGCTTCAGCCATTGCGGGACTCGTCGTCTGCTGCTTTTGCGTCCTCAGCCGGGTCGCCGTCCTGGTCCTGGTCCTCGTCCTCGTCCTCGTCCTCGGCGGAATCGATGTCGGACTCAGGGTCGTCCGACTCAAAGTAGTCGGACTCGGCGTCGTCCACATCAACGTCATCGTGGGCAGCATCCGCTGCCGCGGCCTCGGCGATCACAGTCTCGGTTTCGGCCTGCCCGACGGCGGCGTCCCCGTCCTGCTTCTGGAAACGGGGCTTGCGCCCGGCTGCTTCTTCCTCTTCGTCCCAACCGAGGTCCAGGATCTCCGGCTCCGCGAAGTCGCCAACGCCCAAGGCGTTCTCGGCCACGACGGCCTGGCGCTCCCAGCGCACTGCTTCATCAGCGCGGCCGGCAGCCGTCAAGGCCTCGGCGTACGCGCGGAACAAGCGGGGGCTGTAGGAGAAGGCCCGGTTGATGTCCAGCTGCGGGATCTCTAGCTCGGCCACCGCTGCATCCAACTGGTTAAGGTCGGCACGGGCGCCCGAAGCCACAATGGCAAGCTCAACCTTGCCCGGAGCATCCAGGTCCTGGGCCTCGGGTGAACGCACCATGTCCAGGGCACGGTCGGCACGGCCCAGGCCACGCTCGCAGTCAGCCATCACCGGCAAATGCACGTTGGAGCCGCTGATACGGCGGTACGTGCGGAACTCACGCAGTGCCTCACCGTAGTGCCCGGCAGCGTAAGCCGTCAGACCCACAGCCTCGCGGACAGCGGACAAACGGCCGCCACGACGGCTCGCAGCAAGGGCGTGCTGGAACGCGAGTTCAGGCTCCACATCGATCAGGCGCCCTGCCATGACCAAATGCTTGGCAACCCAACCGGCGTTCTGGTCTTCAAGCGTCTTGATCTGGTGGCCTGTGGCCCGGTCCAGCTCATTGCCCGTGACATCCTCGTCAATCTCCGGCGAACGCTCACGATCCGGACGGTTGGCGCTTCGAATGTCCTTGGCGTTAGGCACACGGGCCGGACGGTCTTCGCGGGCTTCGCCGAAACGGCCACCACTGGGCCTGTTCTCGCCGAAGGACCGGCGATCCCCACCACGGTCGTTCCGGTCGCGATCGGTCCGATCACGGAAGGGCTTACGGTCATCGTCACGGCGCGGGCGATCGCCTTCGCGCCGGGGACGATCGCCGAACGTGCGGCGGTCATCGCCGTCGCGGCGCGGACCATCAAAGTTCCGCGGACCACGTTCCGGGCGGTCACCAAACGGCTTGCGGTCACCGTTGTACGGCCGGCGCTCACCATCGCGGGCAGGACGCTCCCCGCCGCGTGCCGGGCGGTCACCAAAGGAACGGCGCTCACCATCGCGGGCAGGACGCTCCCCGCCGCGTGCCGGGCGGTCACCAAAGCTACGGCGGTCGTCACCGTCACGGCGCGGACGATCACCAAAAGGCTTCCGGTCACCACCAAACGAACGACGCTCATCCCCATCACGGCGCGGACGGTCGGAGCCGCGCTCGGGACGCTCTCCGAAAGGCTTGCGATCGCTGTTAAACGGTCGGCGCTCACCGTCACGGGCAGGACGCTCAAAGGGCTTCCGCTCGCCATAGGGACGGCCTTGGTCATTGCCATCTCGGTTTTCCCTGGAGCGGAAGCCCCGGGGGTCGCCGCCGGAGTTGTTATTGGGACGGTAGGAACCGCGGTCTCCACGATTCCCGCCGAAGTTACCGCGATTGCCGCCTCGATTACCGCCGTTGTGCTCAGCCATTATGGATTCCTCCTGTTGCGAGCCGACCAGTGGCGCGTGCGTAGTCGCTCATAAACCTTATTTCGTTGTCACGCCGCCGGCAAATACGGATGCCGGCTCGTTTGTCTTATGCAATTCTAGGCGACCGCACTTCTGGAGCCGAACGCCCAGGGCGCCTCATAGTGTTCCCGTGGCAAGTCTCACAACTTGTTGTCGGTACTTTTGGTTGTTAAAGTGGGAGGCCCCCCAACCGTGGTGGTTGGGGGGCCTCGACCTGTAAGTGTTGTCCGGCGGTGTCCTACTCTCCCACACCCTCCCGGGTGCAGTACCATCGGCGCTGTGGGTCTTAGCTTCCGGGTTCGGAATGGGACCGGGCGTTTCCCCCACGCTATGACCGCCGTAACCTTTTCACCCGCACCCCCGCTTGTTGGTGGGGGTTGGGAAGTCTTGTGGTTACAACTGTGGTGCTTGGTTGTTATTCAATTAGTGGTTTCCTGGTTTGCCCCGGTGTTGGGGCGGGGTTGTTGGTTGGGAACCACATAGTGGACGCGTGCAGTGTTTTTTGGGTGGTGTAAGTTGTTGGCCTATTAGTACCGGTCAGCTTCACGAGTCTTTAGTCCTCGCTTCCACATCCGGCCTATCAACCCAGTGGTCTGGCTGGGGGCCTCTCACAC
>NZ_JBIVGD010000011.1:0-186958 GCF_044748465.1 Paenarthrobacter sp. NPDC089988 | reverse complement strand
CTGCGACACCCTCTACGCCATGCTCCGCGACGGCACCCTCTACCAAGCCCAAACACCCAAAACCGCTTGACGAAAAACATAGGGACACTCTCACCAAGGTGGGGTGCGTCGGTCGGAAGGGAATGAGGTGTACCTTCCCGACCTACTTTGAGCCTCCGCGGATCCAAATGAACCCCATTCCGGTTGCCTTTTGGCTTGGCGGCGCTCGAAGCGGGTCGTGAAGGTGCGCCGCTGCTCAGCCCAAGTGCTCGGCTCAGGCGATCCGGGCGTCCGTGTCGGGGTCTTTCCGGGTATCCAGCACCCCGGCAACCTTCTTTTCAAGAGCGGCAACCGTGGTTTCAGGAAGGACAATCAGGCCGTCCAGTTCCTTTCGGGCACGCTTGTAGGCCGTCTGACGCTCGGCCGGGGTGGCCGCGACATCCTCCGCGATGCGCAGGAGTTTCCGGGCAGTGGCCAAGCGTTCCCGTTCGGGGCCGGTGAAGTTGCCGTCCTTGATCCGCTTTGATTCGCGTTCTGCGATCTCGAAGGCAATCTCATAGCTGTGCACTGTCGCCCGGTATTCGGCGAGCCGGGCCGCCGTCGTAATTTCCGACGGCGAAGCGGGACGCATACCGTCGGCTTCCTTCTTGGCACGCAGGAAGGCCACCGTAAGCGGCTCTCGGACGTCGCTCATCAACGGGTAATCGATGAGCTTTCCCACATCCAACTCGTAGTCGAGCCATTTGTGGTTCACGGCATCGTGGGCGGCCATCAGGGCAGCGACTTCGGCTTGGCTGGCCTGTTCGGTTACGGCCTGCTGGTTCTTCAGCTTGTACAGCTCAACTTTGCGCCGGTGCCGACGTTCGCTGGCCCGGGAAAGAGACTTGGCCCAACCGCCGGCCATCCCACCGAAGACGAAGACAAGCCACCAGTACTGACCAATAAAGTCGAAGAAGGGTTGCACAAACTTATCCTCCCACCGCCGTGGACCTGCCTCAACAACCAAGCGGCCCACGTCCTCGTCAGGATCTATCGGCGGCTAGCGTGAGAATCTCTTACGCTCAGCCTGAATATCCGTTAGCCCCCGTAAGTGCTCGCTACGCTCCTTTGGGAACGCAAACACAGTTTTGGAAGGACTCGCCGTGCCCCTCACGAATGACCACAATGACGTGGAAGCCGCCCAGCACCTCAACGTGGTGGTTGCCGGATCCACCAGCGCCGCCGGGCAGGCTGTCATCGCCGCACTCCTCGCGAAGGGAGCTCGCGTTGCCGCCGTCGATCTTGATGCCACCCGACTGGAGGCATTGGCCGAAACCTACCCGGGCACCAAGACCTATGTCTGCAACCTCTCCAACCCGGAAGCCGTGGAAAAACTCGCCGCAGACGTTCGCAACGATCTGGGACCGGTGGACGGGCTCATCCACTTGGTGGGCGGTTGGCGCGGCGGCGAAGGGATCGCCGGCCAGCGCGACGAGGACTGGGATGTTCTGCACACAAGCATCATGACCACGCTCCGGAACACGTCGCGCGCCTTCTACGCCGACCTCGAGGCCTCGCCGCGCGGCCGCCTGGCCATCGTTTCGGCCGTCGCCGCTGCCAAGCCCACCGCGGGCGGCGCCAGCTACTCTGCGATCAAGGCAGCCTCGGAAGCCTGGGTCCTGGGCGTGGCGGACGGTTTCAATGCGGCCCAGTCAGGCCACAAGACCGAGCCGAAGGAGCAGACCTCGGCAGCTGTGGTTTTCGTGGTGAAGGCGCTCCTGGACGACGCCATGAAGGAGGCGGCGCCGCATCGAAAGTTCCCCGGTTACACACACGTCAGCGAACTCGGCGAGCACGTGGCCGCCTTGTTCGACGCGCCGGCCTCCGAGCTGAACGGCACACGCCAGCACCTGGCCTGAGTTATGGTCGCACCTCCTCGCTTGCATGGCCGTATGGACCTGCGACTGCACTTCATCACGTTTGCCACGCCTGATCTGGACCGGGCCCGCGCCTTTTACAAGGACGGGCTCGGTTGGGATCCCCTCATGGACGTACCCGGCGAAATCATCTTCTTCCAGGTTGCCCCCGGCCAGGTTCTCGGCCTCTTTGACGCAGACAAGTTCGACCAGGACTTGGCCAGCGGGACTAAAACTGTGGGCGTCAGTGGCGTCACTTTGTCCCATAACGTTGGCAGCGAGGCGGAAGTGACCCGCACCATGGAGCAGCTGGTCTCAGCGGGCGCGAGTGTCATCAAGCCGGCCCAGGCAGGTGCGTTCGGCGGCATCTTCCACGGCCACGTCAAGGATCCGAACGGCATCGTGTGGGAAATCGCCTACAACCCTGGCTGGCGAATTGACGACGACGGCACTGTGGTTTTCGGATGAGCTCACCGTACCGCTCCACTGACGATGTCATTACCGAAAACCCACACATCCAGTTCGAGACATTCATCGATGCGCACCGCCGGGCTTTGAATGCGAGCCTGGATGGACTCACCGAAGAACAAGCACGACGCCGACTGGTCCCCTCGCGGACGACGCTTCTGGGACTCGTCAAGCATGTGACGTTCGTGGAGAAGGTGTGGTTCGACGAAGCGATCACCTGCCGCTCCCGCACTGAGATCGGCATTCCATCCACACCGGACGAGTCGTTCATCCTCGAAGACACGGACACGATCGCTGGTATCCAGCAGGCCCACCGCGAGGCGTGCGAAGCATCCCGCCGCGCGGCCGCCGACCTGGGACTTGATGACCTGCTCCTGGGGAACCGGCGCGGCCCGCTGCCCCTGCGCTGGGTATACCTGCACATGCTCCGGGAGCTGGCACAGCATTGCGGGCACGCGGATATCCTGCGGGAGCAGATTCTGGAAGACCAATCGCCCTAGAATCTGGGATACCAGTCCGCCATAATGACACCTAATCTTGCGCAGAGAGGGGTATTCTGTGCATTCTGGAATACCAAATGGTGATTGCGAGCTCGCAGCAATCCCGGTAGTTCCCCAGGAGTACAACGATGTGCCTACACGATCACGCTTCAGCACCCAAACCACAAGGTGAATTGCCGCGCCGTGGCATCCTCGCCGGCGCCGCCGCTTTGGCAGGCATCTCCGTTGCGGGCATCGCCGCACAAATGGTCTCCGCTCCCCCGGCCCTGGCAGATAACCCGAAGTTCGGGCCGAACTACCCCGGCCAGCCCCTCACTACCCAAGCAGTGGTCATCGAGGGCGGCACCGTTGTGGACCCCAAGACCGGCGATGCCGTAGCGGACGGCGTGGTCGTCCTCGACGGCGGCAAGGTGGCCGCCGTCGGAACCCGGGACCAGACGCGCAAGGCCGTTGCCGCCGTCGGAAACCGTGCGCGTGTGCTGAACGCGTCCGGCCGCTGGGTTCTCCCGGGCCTCGTCGATGCCCACGTGCACGCCAACGCCTTGGCGGATGCCCGCCTGCTTCTCCAGGGTGGAGCGACGAGTGTCCGCAGCGGGTCGAGCACGTTCTACCAGGACATCGCCATGGCCGCAGTACCTCAGTGGGCTCCGGGTGTCACTCCGCGCATGACCCCTGCCGGCTTGTTCGTCTCCCCGGACCAGGGAGACTCCCTCTTGGCCGATCCGGACCTGGCACCGCTGGCCACGCTCAAGGGCGGCGTCACAGAGGCCCAGGATTTGGCCTACCTGACGCGCATCAACCTCAAGCGTGGTGCCCAGGTCATCAAGACCCGCGCCAACCCGCGCGCTGGCATCCCCGAGCAGGATCCCCGCGAATTGGTCTACAACGTGGATCAGATCGGGGCGATCGTGAAGGCAGCCAAGGGCGCCGGTGTGCTGTGCCACGCGTACAGCGCGGAGGGCATCGACGGCGCGGTCCGGGCCGGTGTCCGCAGCATTGAGCACGGCGTGTTCATGACGGAGGCGACCATTCACGAGATGGCGCGTCGGGGAACATATTTCACGCCCACCATGGATGCGATCACCAGCATGGCCACGTCGAGCAACCCGATCCTGGCTGCCCGCGGCAAGGAATACACGCCTATCCTGCAAGCCGCAGTCAGCGCTGCCAAGGACGCGGGCGTGACGATCATCGCCGGTACGGACTCGTTCGGCACGGACGTCACGCCCATCGGCACCGAGGTCCGCTTGCTTTCGGAAGCCGGGCTCACTCCCCTGGAGGCACTGCAGGCTGCCACGACCAACGCGGCACGTTTGCTTGGCCGGGGTGACGCGGTGGGCCGTTTGGTACGCGGCTCGCTCGCCGACGTCGTTATTGTCGACGCCGACCCCCTGGCCGACGGTTCTGCCCTCGAAAAAGTGAGCTCCGTCATCGCCCAAGGTGCCGTGGTCCGCACGAACCTCTAACTGCAACGCGAGGTCACTTACGGCCCATAAATCCCGCCAGGATGGGCCGTAAGTGACCCCGGGTTGCATGTGCAAGAGCGTTGACACGTGACCAAATGGTCACCTATTCTAAAACCATGGACCCCGTGTTCAAGGCACTCGCAGACCCAACCCGCCGGGAATTGCTCGACGAGTTGTTCCGTGAGGACGGGCAAACCCTGTCAGCCCTCGGAGCCCGGTTCGAGATGACACGTTTCGGCATCGCCAAGCACCTCAAGCTGTTGGAGGATGCAGGACTGGTGGTCACCCGCCGTCGGGGGCGTGAAAAGCTGCACTTCCTGAACCCGGTCCCCATCAGGCTCATCCATGACCGCTGGGTGAGCAAATACGCAGAACCATGGGCCGCTGCCCTCAGCGACCTCAAATCCAGATTGGAAAGTCCCATGGAAAAGATCTTCGAGATTTACATCAAGACCACCCCGGAACGGTTGTGGGAAGCCATCACCAACAGCGAGATCCGGAGCAAGTACCAGTTCGGGAACACGTTCACGTCGGACTGGACACCGGGTGGGCACTTCGAGATGCGGAACGTCAAAGCGGATGCGCCACTCGGTGAGGGCGAGAACATTGAGGTTGATCCGCCGCGCCGCCTGGTCCAGACCATGACGGCGTTGTGGGGCGAGGATGTCAAGGCCGAGGGGACGTCCCGGATCACGTGGGAGATCGAACCGGTGGGCGACTCCTGCCACCTCACAGTGACCCACGACCAGCTCCGCGAAGGCGCCAACGATCAGC
Source organism: Paenarthrobacter sp. NPDC089988 (assembly GCF_044748465.1). Lineage (NCBI taxonomy): Bacteria > Bacillati > Actinomycetota > Actinomycetes > Micrococcales > Micrococcaceae > Paenarthrobacter > Paenarthrobacter sp. NPDC089988. The sequence continues at coordinate 181,876 of NZ_JBIVGD010000011.1, read as the reverse complement.
TGTACGGCGGCTGGCCCATGATCCTCTCGGGGCTGAAGACCTGGCTCGAAACGGGCGAGACGCTCACCACGCCCGGCTCCCTCATGTACGCGTAGCCCAAGTAGGGGACAGAAAACGTCGCTCCCACGTGTCGGAGCGACGTTATCTGTCCCCTGGTTGGGTTCGCCCGGGCGTTAGGCGACGGGTGCGACGGGCTCGCGCTCGGAGAGCCACGCTGCCTGCATGGTCCCCAGCAGATGGGGTGCGAACTCCTCGCCGATGGACAGGACCACGCGGCACCGTGCACCGCGCTGGTCTGGGAAGCCCACGTACTGGCCGCGGAGGTCGCACACCGTTTGACCGCGGCTCGGACCGCTGGTGGTGTCGACTTGAACTCGGACCTTGGGGGCGACAGCCAGCTCCACTCCCCTGACGGCGATGGCCGCGGCGAGGGGATCGTGCATGGCAGAGCAGGCCCGTCCGAAGATGTCCACGTAGAAGCCAAAGTAATAGCCCAGCATCTCGCCGAGCGCCTGCGAGACCGGGTGGTCCGAGGCCAGGAGTTCCTGTCGATGGGACTCCTCCAGCACGTTCGTCATGGTGACGTCCAGCGGCACCAAGGTCACGTCCCAGTCGGCGGCGAGGACTTCTGCCGCAGCCTCGGGATCGTTGGCAATGTTGGCCTCGGCAACGGGCGTGATGTTCCCCGGGGCCAAGGCTGCGCCGCCCATGATGGTGAGCTCGGCAACGAGCTCCGGCAGCTTCGGTTCCAGTCGCAGCGCCTCGGCGATGTTGGTCAGCGGCCCGATCGCGACGACGCGCAGCTCACCCGCGTATTGGCGTGCCAGCTCAACCAGGAGCTCGGCGGCAGTCGACTGCACCGGCTCCCGATCCGAGCGCGACAGGTCCACTCCCCCAATACCGTTATCGCCGTGGACGTGCGGAGCGCCGCCATGGAAGGTGCCCACCTGCGGATCGTGGGCGCCCACAGCGACAGGAATGTCCGGATGCCCTGCAAGCTTCAGCAGGTCCAGTGTGTTCCGGGCGCCGCCGGCCGCACTGATGTTCCCGCTCACGGTGCCAATGCCAACGAGCTCCGCCCTCGGAGTGGCCAGAAGGTAGGCGAGGGCCAGGGCGTCGTCAATGCCGGTATCGCAGTCGAGGAAGAAGGGAGCGGGTTGCTGCATGATTTTCTCGTTTCGGGTTGGCTTGGGGAGTGGAAGGTGAGAGGCGCCCGGTGGTGGGGACCGCCGTCGTGCTTTAGATCTTTTCGCCCTTGGGGGCGGCGATGAACAAGCTCACCACAAACGCCAGAACCGTGATTCCCACGGAAATCCAGAGCGCTGTGGAGTACCCGGCCGCGGTGCCCAGGCCCGCGAACGGGGCAACAACCACGACGCCGAGACTCGCCCCGATGCCGAAGCTCGCTCCGTTGATGCCCGGCAGGGCGGCTGGGGCTTCCTTGGGCGAGAGGAGGACGGAAAGACCGTTGATCGCGGTGAGGAAGAACCCGTTGTAGAAAATGCCGAGCGCAGCGATGGCGATCAGGACGGCGATCTGGTTGTTGGCAAACAAGGCAGCCACGATCGCGCAGGCAAGGCTGGCCGCAGAGCCGATGCGGACGGTCTTGATCCAGCCGCGGCGGTCGGCAATCCAACCGGCGAGAGGAGCTGCGAAGACCCCGATCAACGCTGCGGGTGTCAGGAAGAGCAGGGCGGCGACGGATGCTGACAGGCCGAAGCCGTTGGTCTTGTCCTGGCTCAGGAGCACCACGGTGAAGTTGATGATGGCGAAGATTCCGGCGAGCGTCAGGACCGTGGTGGCAATGACGGGCCACACCTGGCGGGAGCGCAAGTGATGGACGGCCACCAACGGGGTTTCGCGCTTCTTCTCGATCAGCCAGAACGCGGTGAAGGAGGCGATGCTGCCGGCAAGGAGACCCAGCGCTGCGGGAGAAGTCCATCCGGCCGAGGAACCGGTGGAGACGAAGTAGGTGATGAACACCAGGAACACCGAGAGTGAGCCTGCGCCCCACCAGTCCATGCGGCCGGGCGCGGCTGCGGACTTGCCGCCCGGGACCACTTTGATGACACAGACGACGGCGATAGCGGCCAGTACCAGCACAGCGACGAAGATCGACTGGAAGCCCATGGTCTCAGCCATCAGGCCACCGAAGTAGCCGTCCACGCCACCCACGCCACCGTTGATGGCGGCGATGATGCCGATGGAGGTGCCGAAGAGCCGTGCGGGCAGGTATTCGTTGAGGACGATGTAGGACAAGGCGAAGATCGCGCTTGAAGTGCCCTGCATGAAGCGGCCCGCTACCAGCAACGGAAGGTTCGGGGCGAAGATGCACAGCACCGTTCCCACGCCCATGATGGCCAGGACCAACAGAAGCGCGGTGCGTCGGCCGATGAAGTCGCTCCAGCGTCCAATCACGGGACCGGAGATGGCACCGGCCAGGAAGAACATGGACTGGACCTGGGCAACGGCTTCGGGAGACTCACCAAAGAACGAGCCGATGTGGGGCAACGCAGGGGTGATCATGCTGGCGTTGAGCTGGAACGCGAGAACGGCCAGGACCAGCGTGGTGATCAGGAAGGCGGCGGCACGGCCTTGGAAGCGGTTTACGTCTTCGACGCCGGCGGGTGCCGGGGCTGTTTCCTGCGGTTCCACCGCGGTGTTGGGGATGTTCACATCAAACTCCTTTGTCCGAGGGCGCCGGCGAGCGCCGCGAGATGTGAGTTGTTATACAAGCATGTATTACTCGCTTGTGCAACCTCTCACATTTCTCCGGTACAGTGTCCCTAACCGATTCCAAGCGAGGTTCCCTTGACCGACAACGCTGTCCAGTTCCTGTCCCGGCCCATCGCTGCCCAACAAGGGCAGCCCCTGCGCGTCGCGGCCTACTCCCGCATCGCAGAGGCCATCAGGACCAAGCTCCTGCCGCCGGGCTCACTCCTGCCCACGGAAACAGAACTCGGCACCATGATGGACGTGAGCCGCACCGTGATCCGGGAGGCCCTCATGCTCCTGGAAGAAGACGGTCTGACACGTTCACGGCGCGGCGTAGGCCGGTTCGTGGCCGATACCCTGCCCAGGATCGGGATCGAACACATCCGTCCGTTCGACCAATTGCTCGGCGGCCCCGACCCGGACATCCAGGTCAAACGCGTGGCAGCGATCAAGCAGCCGGCCTCCGAGTTCGTGGCACCCGGCCTGGGCGTCCAACCCGAGGAAGACGTCTGGTTCTGGGAAAGCGTCCTCATCCGCGAGGGCGAACCTGTGGCCCACCTGCAGGAAAACGTGGCGCTGGACCTTCCGGAAGCCGCGGCGTTGCTGGATGCCGCTGAAGCTCCCGGGCTGCCGGCACAGACACTGCTGGAAATCCTCGCCAGCCTCTCAGGCAGCACCCTGGGCCCCGGCGAATGCCAGATCAGCCTGAGCACCGCCGGCCCCAGCCGTGCCAAACTCCTGAACCTTCGTCCCTCCGATCCGGTTCTGGTCCTGACCCAGTACGTTCGCCGCAACGGCGCCCCGGTCTACTTGGCCAAATGCCTTGTCGCCGCCAGGGCCGGCCACCTCTCCGTTATCCAATCCTCCTGAAGTTCCGTTCCAAGATAGGGCCCTCCATGAGCACTTCTCCTGCACTCACTGTTGTGGGCAGCATCAATCTCGACATCACCGCCACCACCCACCGGCTCCCGTCCCCCGGGGAAACGGTAGGCGAGGGTGTGCTCCGCCAGCAGCCCGGCGGCAAGGGGGCCAACCAGGCCGTGGCAGCGGCCCGGCTCGCGGGAGCCTCCCGCATGGTCGGAGCCGTAGGCCGGGACGAAGCAGGGCGCACGCTCCTTAACGCGATGGCTGACGCCGGCGTCGACGTCGGCGATATTGCGCACGTGGATGAACCCACGGGCACCGCACTCGTCCTGGTGGATTCCGCCGGCGAAAACCAGATCGTCGTATGCCCGGGCGCCAACGGGCACGTCATTGTGGAGGGCGTCACGTTTGGTGAAGGTCCCGTGCTGTGCCAGCTCGAGGTGGACCAGGAAGTCGTCCTTGCAGCGGCCCGGGCCGCCAAGGGCTTCTTTGCCTTGAACGCAGCACCTGCGGCACCACTTCTGCCGGAACTCCTGGAACGCTGCGACCTGGTGATCGTCAACGAAACCGAGTACGGGTTGATCCCCGAGCTGCAGGACGCGCCGTTGGTAGCGGTGACCTACGGCGGCGAGGGCTCGGCGATCCTGGTTCATGGCGAGAAAGTTGCCGAAGCGCCCGCCGTTTCAGTGAAGGACATTGCCAACACCATCGGTGCCGGCGATGCGTTCTGCGCCGCCATGGTGTTGGCGCTGCAATCCGGGTTGGACCACCGGCACGCCCTTGCTGCAGCCAACGCCGTGGGCGCCGATGCCGTTCGGGATGCCTCCTCGCAGCCGGCCCTGCAGCGGCTGGAGCATTACATCGAAGCAACCCGCCCCACGGACTTAACCTCGCTCAAGCGGGTGAAGACGGAGCTAAGCACTGCCGCGATTCTCGCCGACGTTCGCGGGGACCGCTGAGTTGGCCTAGCCGAGGATCTTGAACCCGTAGAATTCCCCGGTCCAATCGGAGACTTCAATGTCAACCTTGTCAACGCGGCCGGGGCCGCGGGACGAATGAAGCCACTGCACGAATTGGTCCATTTCCTCCCGTGGTCCCTCGGCCACGATCTCCACGGACCCGTCGGAGCGGTTCCGGACCGTCCCCTTCAGCAGGAGTTCATCGGCTTTTCGGGCCGTCCAATAGCGGAAACCTACGCCCTGGACCACGCCGGAAATGCGTGCCGTGAGCCTCATGTCCTCCGTCTGCATGGACCAACCTTAACGAATCCCGCCCTTGTTCGCTGCTTCCGACCTTCAAAGCTTGGGTTGAGCGCACAAGGGCAGGATTCTGTGTTGTGGAGCAGCTAGCTCACCACGATGTCCCGTGTGGCGTGGTTGTACGTGAAGGTGACCGGGCCGCCGTCGTGGTTCAACTCGTGGTTGGCACCATCGCGGGCGCCGAACGCGCCGTAGTTCTCCTCCCACGAGCGGTTCAGCGCGATCTTGTAGGTGTAGAAACCGGCAGGCAACTCAGCGGTCAACGACCACAGCTGGACCAGCGGATTGAACTCCATCTGTGCCTCGTCATACTGCGGCGCCCAATCCTCGGCCGCACCCAGGAGCTTGTTGAAGTCGCCCGCAATGGCAACGGCTTCCGGCTGTGGCAAAGTCTCGACGGCGGGGGCTGCGGCTGGTTTGGCCGGCGCCTTGCGCGTGGTCTTCTTGACGGCCTCGGCCTTCGGTGCAGCGGCCTTCCTGGGAGCAGCAGCCTTCTTCGGAGCGGCGGCCTTCTTGGCCTTGGGCTTGGCCGGCGGGGCCGTCGGCACGGCGACGTCGTCCGGAATGGGAGTGCCGGCGTCGAGCGCTTCCGCGAAAGCCGAAACGTCCGGGAAGGCGACCGTTGCACGCAAGCCGTCATCCGGGATGGTCCAGCCCGAGCGGCCCTTGACCAGCCAGCCGGCCTTGACCAGCTTGGCAGAGGCCGAGGTCAGGTTCTTGTGGCCGCGCGGAATGCCGCCGCTCAACAGCTCTGCCTCGTGGGCGTCGAAGGGAACGCGGACTGTTGCTTCGGCCAACACTTCACCGGCGTTGAGCGTATCTCCGGACCATACGCTTTCGGCGAGGATGTCCAGTACGGCCTTCAGACGAAGGTTGGTGTTCTCGGCGGTGCTCGCGCCCATGCTTCTCCTTCAACGGGTGGATACTCACCCAGCAGTTTGCCAATGATTTGTTAATTCCGGCGACTGCAAAAGGTAAACACCGTGTGTCGTGACCGAGTGTGACATTCATGACGCCACAAGTGAGCGAGGTGTCTCGGCTCAGGCCCTGCTACTGCTGCGGAACGGACTCCTTGACCCACTCCGTCACTTCGTCCAGCAACACCTTTTTCCGCTCGTCGCTGGCGAAGGAAGACCGGATGGAGTTCGCGGCGAGAGTGGCCTGCTCAGGCACGGAAAAATTGTGGACTTTCACCAGCTGCTGGTAGTTGTCATCCACGTATCCGCCGAAGTATGCGGGATCGTCGGAATTCACGCACACGTTGAGTCCTATGGCCAGCATCTCCGGGAGCGGGTGGTCCTCGAGTTTGTCCACCGCGCGGAGCCGGACGTTGGAGAGCGGGCACACCGTCAACGGCACCTGCTCGGCAACCAGGCGCTGGACCACAGTGGTGTCCTCCATACAGCGGATGCCGTGATCAATGCGTTCAGCGTGCAATACATCCAGCGCCTCGGTGATGTACTGCGCGGGGCCTTCCTCGCCCGCGTGCGCGATCCGGCGCAGCCCGGCGTCCAGCGCGCGCTGGTACAGGCGCTCAAACTTCGACGGCGGATTGCCCACCTCTGCGGAGTCCAGGCCGATGCCAACAATCGGTGCGTGCATGGCCAGGAGTTGGTCGAACACCTCCAGTGCCGAAGCCTCGGACATGTCACGCAGGAATGCTGCGATCAGAAGCGTTGAAACACCGAAGTCCTCCTCCGACGTAGCCAGCGCGTTGGCTACTCCGTTCACGCACGTTTCCAAGGAAACCCCGCGGGAAACGTGCGCCTGCGGGTCCATCATGATCTCGGCATGGCGGACTCCCCCGGCGGCGGCGCGCTTCAGGTAGTCGCGGGTCATGTCCGTGAAGTCCTGCTCGGTCTGCAGCACGGCCATATTGGCGTAGTAAAGGTCCAGGAAGGACTGGAGATCCGAGAACTCGTACTTCTCGCGCAGCTCTTCGATGTCCTCATAGGGCAACTCGATGCCGTTGCGCTCAGCGAGGGAGAAAATCAGCTCTGGCTGCAGGGTCCCTTCGATGTGCAGGTGCAGTTCGGCAACCGGGGGTGCCGTAATCGTCGTTTTCTCACCAAAAGTTTCCACCCGACAACTCTAGGCCGAAGTCAGGCGCGTGTCCCGGAGCACTCAACTTGGTTCTGAGCCCCGGCACCGCCAAACTGAAGGGATGCAGACTTTCCTCCCCTTCGCCGATTTCCGTGAGAGCGCCGCCGCGCTGGACACCTCAAGGCTCGGCAAGCAGCGCGTCGAAGCCCTCCAGGTGCTCCGCGCCCTCGTCATCCCCGAGTACGGATGGCAGAACCACCCGGCCGTTCGCATGTGGATGGGCCACGTCCCCGCCCTGACCCTGTACGGCCTGGCCATGGCCGACGAATGGATCAAGCGCGGACACCCTGACAACACGCGGGACAACATCACCGAATTTGCCCCACAGGCAGCCCACCCGGACTACGCGGGAAAGATCGTCATGCCGTGGTGGCTTGGCGACGAGGACCTGCATGAGACGCACCGTTCCAAGCTCATTGGCAAGGACCCCAAGCATTACAAGCATCTGTTCCCCGGCACCGAAGAGCGGCTGGACTACATCTGGCCCGAGCCGCGGCACGAATTCCACCCCGAAGATCCGGAAGACGACCGCTTGTGGATCCTCCGGTCCGCCGTCGAGGACCTCCGTCCGGAAGACCTGCGCACCGTCAGCCTGCCGCCGCACGGAAAGGCCCGGCCCGCAGCCGATCCTGACGAGTACCAGTTCGTGTACCAGGAGGAGAAGTCCCGCAGGAATCTCGGCGCACCCAAGAAGCGGCCGGTCAAGCTCGAGAAGAAGCCCACGCGCAAGCGCGCCGCGGCCGAGGAAGCGTTCAACGTCCTTCCCGGCAAAACAGAGATCGCGGTACCGTTCGAGGGCGGCCGGATCTTCGCTCTGGGCAAGGTAGTGGGCCGGCCCATCACCGTGGACGGACGTTTTGCCCGCAACTTCGAACTCACGGATGTGATTGACCGCGCAGCTTTCGACTACCCGGCCCTGCTGCAGGATCCCCGGGTGTTCTTCCCCGTTCCCGCACCTTAAACGCCAGGAGGGCCATGGATTTCCAGCACATCATCGAGGTAGTAGGCCGCTACATGGATTTTGCCGGTGTGGCGGTGATGGTGGTTGGCGCGGTAGTTTCCCTTCCACTGGCCCTCCGCGGCTTTCAACCCAAGCGCGCCGAGGGGCTGGCTCCGTTCTCCCCCTACCGCGCCTACCGGCAATTGCTGGGCCGGTCCATCCTGTTGGGGCTCGAACTCCTGGTGGCCGCCGACATCATCCGGACGGTCGCAGTGACTCCCACGTTTGAAAGTGTGGGCGTCCTTGCGATCATCGTCCTGATCCGGACGTTCCTGAGTTTCTCCCTGGAACTGGAAATCACCGGCCGCTGGCCCTGGCAAAAAGAAAAGACTTCGTGAGCCTGGGTTCCCGAGATTCTCGGCGACGGTTTCGAACAGACGACTCTGGAGCCCGACGGCGGTGCTGTCGCAACCTTGGTCGGGCCAGCATTTAACTACCTGGTGCCCGAGCCCATCAGGTGCGAAGCCTTCAAACGAAAAGAGCTCTGGCTTCCCGCGGCGACGGGAGCGGCCGGAGCAAGGGTTATCCGGCTCTAACTGGGCGCGCTGCGGCGTGCACCGTGAATCTGGCTGAGGATTGATGGATCCGTGATTTTGTGGTCGTTCATGAGCATGAAGGCCTTCGACAGGATAGCGGCTAGCCTCCCGGCTTTTTCTTCGAAGGGCAGGAAGATCCGGCCGGTGCGTGCGGAGGGCGCCTGCACAATGCAAAGGTATGCATCATCTGGTTCCATCAAGATGTTTCCAGACCCGAGGTGGATTTTGTAGGAGCGCTGTGTGCCGCGCACGATGAGGTGGCGATCTGTCAGATGGCAGCGCTCGGACAATGCCGTGCGGGGAAGGATTTCGCTGAGATAACCATGCCGTGATTTCGCTGATTCCGAGAGCACCGCAGTGTGCGAGTTGGCCCAGTAGTCCCTGACCTGGCCATTCGGATGGTCGGCCCAGTCCAAGTCCGGCCCGATTGCTGCCACGGCGGTAAACAGGTCGATATCCCTCAAAGCCTCGCTGAACACCCCCAGCGGCACATCGGTCACCTCAACGGACTCCCAGATGTCCCGCGAAACGCGCCGCTCGAACCACACCCTGTTGGTGGAGCACAAGGATGTGCGGTCTTCTTCTGGATCGAGACTTTCAATGCTGAATCCGACCCTGAGCTTTTCGTCGTGGAAGCCCAGGTAAAGACAAGAGTCTTGGCCGCCGTCCCACGAACCAAGTTGCGCGCCGTGCCAACCGCGTTCCTTCGCTAACGCCTGCAGCCGCGGATAATCCAGCACATGCGCTGCGAACCGGTTGGAATAGTCCTTGGTCTCGCGTTCTGCTGGAGTCAGAAGGTACAGCTCCCTGTAAGCCTGCTTGAACGGCTGCCTCGTCCGATCCCTGATGATCTGCGACCGCCAAGAACGCACTTCTTCGGCGTCACGTTCCCATGGTTTCCAGAGAACCACGACGTCGCCGTCGCCTATTGAATGGGCCTCTCCTCCGATTCCCACAAGATCCCAGCTATCGGCCTCATCATTCTGCCGGGGGTAACCGGAGAATTCTTGTCCGTGGGACCTGATGGTCCATAGCAAGGCGCACGCGGTGGTTCGCACTATGGGATGTTCAAGATATCGAGTACGGAAATCGGATCCGGACCACATCCGGTCGGAGGCCATAAGCCGTTCAATTCGGCCGCGTTGGCTTATCAGCGCTTTCCGCGTTTCGCTGACTGCCCGTTTGACTACTGCAAGTTGCGGCGTTTTCTTCAGCTCGGACGGGATGTCAACTGCCGTTCCTGTGACTTTGAACCATAGGTCTTCCACGGCAAACCCTGTGGGTCCGTGGCTAAGGACCAACTGTACTGTGTACCCACCGACGGCGATGGTCTTCTTGCCGTCCCGGTCAAATCCCAGATCTGGAATGGCCGTTTCTAGCAGTTCCGAGGGGGAAACCCCCCGCTCAACGGAAAGTTGATCGACGACGTTGACCAGGCGCTTATGCAAGTTCTTGTTTTTCACCACATCGCGGAGCCTAGTCAGGGCACCAACGACTTCTGTCGTGGCGGCTGGGTGACTCTTTGCGATCTCCAACAGCACCTCCACACCGGCATTGGCTCCGGCTGAGGACCGACAGACTCCGTTGCGGCCGTTGTGGCCGGCTCCCAGATACGTGGCCGCATCGCGAAGGAGGGTGATATCTCCGGTCGCGTCGGGCTGGAGGGCGAGCAACCAGAAGGAAGCACGAAGGAGACTCCCTGTGTGCGGGGTCAGACATGAGACTTCGCCACGGTCGGTGGTGGCTGTCCTCTCCGCGGCAATACCAAGCAAAGCCTTGGCCACCATCAGTGCGGCAGGATCCTCGGCAACACGGATGGCCGCCTCACGTTTCCACTTCGCTGTGGGTTTTGGTCCGGTCAATTCGCTCATGAAGAGAAACAGGCGAGCGGATCGGTGGTCGGGCATGAGAGGCCGGACCGCCTCCCCTACCTGAGGTCCGATGTCATCAGCATCCATCACATACTGCAGCGGGATGCGGCCTTGTTCTCCGTCGTCGTCGAGCAACAGTTCTCCGAATTCTCGAACTTCAGGATGCAGTCCCGCGCCACCACGGAAATCGACAAGTAATTGCTCTTCCATTCGCCTGGTTGCCGATGGAAGTCTCCTGCGCTCCACAGGTTTCAAGGCCATCAGGGGACCGTGAAAAGCACGGCGCCAAGAAGGGTAGATGAACCTGGAGTAGGGCACATGTGTGAGCATCCAACCGAGTTCCTCGGCATCCCAGTCCAAAGGAGCCAATTCCGAGAGCGCGTGCAGGGCTTGCTCAACAGGCGGATACATGTGGACGCGACCTTCAGGAATGCCGTCTGGTTCGTAGTACCTGTCAGCAATGCCGTATCGATGCTCGTCGACGTGCCTGAAAGCGAAACCGAAGGCGCCCTTTCGGCCGGCCGGATCGAGCCGCTCAAGGTAGGCAGTGAACCTCTCCCGGTACTCCTCTGCGTCCTGGGGTGCAAGCTTCGTCTTGAAGAACTTCAGTAACGGTCGCCGCTGCTTATCGGCAAGTCGTCGCAGGCTTTCGGGCATTTCAACGAACTCGATGGTTTCCATAGCACTCACCCTCCGACCAACGGTACGAGCCTAATGAAGGTGGCATCGGTCGCTTTCAGGACGTCTACCTCATCAGTCAGTTCGCAAACCTGTTGATTGTCTACCATCACGAAAAAGGCATTCCTTTGAAATCCTTTTACCGCAATGTCCGCCTGCTGTTTCCAATTCAAAGGCACACGAACCTTATTACCGCGCCCCTGTACATTCAATTCACGTTCCCGGGCGGATGGTTCCACCAGCCCCGCAATCTTGGCATCACCGTGAGCGTTATAACGAGCGACCTCTTCGCGCACGCGCCACCGGATCAGATCCTCCACGGTAATGACGTCTGGCAGCCCTGCCAGCTCAAATTGATCCACCGCCCCAGTTCCTGGCAACCTCTCGTCACTGATCCGCAATGTAGCCACAGTCACCCCTCTGTTTTGACATGTCCGCATCTTATGGGCCGGGGCCGACAATACCGCGCCTACTTCCCCAGCCCTGCCCGGCGCAGGGCCTCGGCCATTGCCGTATTCGCGGGGGCGGTTTGTGACTGTGTGGGTTTGCCATGGCGCTGACCGCCTTGCTGCGGACGCCCCTGGTTTCCCCGACGATCTCCCCGACCAGGTTGACCGCTCCGGCCGCCGGAGCCACGTCCACCCGCGGCACCAGGCTCGTCGTCGAGCCGCAGCGTGAGTGAGATGCGCTTCCGCTCGGGATCGGCTTCGAGGACCTTGACCCGGACCACTTGCCCTGACTTCACGATCTCCCGCGGATCCGAGACAAACTTGTTGGACAGGGCGGACACGTGGACCAGCCCGTCCTGGTGCACTCCAACGTCCACAAAGGCACCGAACGCGGCCACATTGGTGACTGTGCCCTCCAGGATCATGCCGGGCTTGAGGTCGGAGATCTTCTCGATGCCTTCGGAGAACGAGGCAGCCTTGAAGGCCGGACGGGGGTCGCGGCCGGGCTTCTCCAACTCGGACATGATGTCCTTGACCGTGGGCAAACCGAACGTGCCGTCAACGAAGGCCTGCGGGTCCAGGGCCGTGGCCGGTCCACCGCCGGCGGCTACCAGGATCTTGCGGGCCACGGAGTAGGCCTCGGGGTGCACGCTGGAAGCATCCAGGGGCTCGGCTCCGCCCGTGATCCGGAGGAAGCCCGCACACTGTTCGAACGCCTTGGCGCCCAGGCGCGGCACCTTCTTCAAGTCGCTGCGCTTGCCGAACGGGCCATTCTCGTTCCGGTAGGCCACAATATTCTCGCTCAGCAGCGGGCCAACACCGGCCACGCGGCTCAGCAACGCGGGTGAGGCCGTGTTCACGTCAACGCCCACGGCGTTCACGCAGTCTTCCACCACGGCATCCAGCGATCGGTCCAGCTTCGCGGCGGTGACATCGTGCTGGTACTGCCCGACACCGATCGACTTTGGCTCGATCTTCACCAACTCGGCAAGGGGATCCTGCAATCGTCTGGCAATCGAGACAGCACCGCGAAGTGAGACGTCCATGCCGGGCAGCTCGGACGCGGCCAAGGCGGAGGCGGAATACACAGAAGCTCCCGCCTCGGAGACCACCAGCTTCTGGACTCCCGTCACACCAATGGCTTCCAGCGATTTGATGAGTTCAGTGGCCAGCTTGTCCGTTTCCCGCGACGCCGTGCCGTTGCCGATGGCCACCAGTTCAATACTGTGCTGCTTGGCAAGGCGACCGAGCGTGGCCAACGCTTCGTCCCACTTCCTGGCAGGAGCGTGCGGGTAGATAGTGTCAGTCGCCACCACCTTGCCGGTGCCATCCACCACAGCAACCTTCACGCCCGTCCGGAGTCCCGGATCCAGGCCAAGGGTGGCGCGGTTTCCGGCCGGGGCCGCGAGCAGGACGTCACGCAAGTTGGCTGCAAAGACCCGAACGGCTTCGTCCTCGGCGTCAGCGAACATGCGGCCGCGAAGGTCCGTGGTGAGCCGGTCCAGGATGCGTCCCCGCCAGGCGAGCTGGGCAGTCTGGGTAAGCCAAAGGTCGGCGGGCCGGCCCTGGTTGGCGACCCCGAGTGACTTGGCCACAGCGTTCTCGTAGCGACCGCGGGCGGCGGCCAGGGCGTCGTCGTCGGCTGGATCTGCTTCGGCGAGGTCCAGCTCCAGGACGCCGTCCTTCTCACCACGCAGCAGCGCGAGCACACGGTGTGAGGGCATACCGGAAGGGACTTGGGTGAACTCGAAATAGTCCTTGAACTTCTGCCCTTCGGCCTCCATGCCCTTCTTCACGCGGGAGACCATGCTGCCTTGCTTCCAGAGGCGTTCGCGAAGATCCTCGGCAAGATCCGGATCCTGGGCCACCCGCTCCACCAAGATGGCGCGGGCTCCGGCGAGCGCGGCGGCAGCATCCCCGATGGAGTGCTCGGCGTTCAAGTACTTGGCAGCTTCCGTCTCCGGGTTGAGCTGCGGGTTCGCCAGCAGGACGTCGGCCAGCGGTTCAAGGCCGGCCTCGCGGGCGATCTGGGCCTTGGTGCGGCGCTTGGATTTGAAGGGGAGGTAGATGTCTTCCAGCCGCGCCTTGGTATCGGCACCGACGACGGCGGCCTCCAGTTCCGGGGTCAGCTTGCCTTGCGCTGCGATCGCCTCGAGGACGGTCTTGCGGCGTTCCTCCAGTTCTCGCAGGTACCTCAGCCGTTCCTCGAGGTCGCGCAGCTGGGTGTCATCGAGCGTCCCGGTGGCTTCCTTACGGTACCGGGCGATGAAGGGAACGGTGGATCCGCCGTCGAGCAGTTCCACCGCGGCTTTGACCTGCCAGGCCTGGACGCCAAGTTCCTTGGCGATGAGTTGGTGGATGGCAGAGTCGGCTGACTGGTGTTGGAGATTTTGGGTCACCCTGACAGTTTGCCCCAGATGGCTGACAGTTTTCAGGTCCGGCCCTATGCCGAGGGCGCTGTTAGTGCTGTAGTTGGACCATGCAGGAACTGCTGATCATCCTCCAGGACGGATTCGCTTCCGATGACGTGACGGTGACCGTCAACGGCAAGGAAGCTGTGTCCGAGAGGGACGTGTCCACCAAGATGTTGCTGGGCATGGCGGACGAGGTCACTGTGGAACTTCCCGCCAAGGGTGCCACGGTGGGGGTTGAAGTCAGCAGCCGGAAACTCAGCGCAACCAGGAAGCTGGCTGGAAAACCGAAGAGCCTGATCGTCTCGATCGAGGACGGCGAACTGGTGTTGCGCGAAGGGACGGGCCGCGAGGCGTTCCTCTAGGGAGCGCTTCGCGGCGGCTGGATTACGTGCGGTTCGTGGCCCGGGCTAGTGGGCCATGTGTTCCCTGGCGGAAATGTGCTCCACCATCTCGCCTACACGTTCCTCGGCATAATTCCGGGCAATATCACCCTGGCTGATGATGCCGACGAATTTGTGGTCGCTGATGACGGGCAAGCGGCGTACCTGGTGTTCCTCCATCATCCGGATACATTCATCGATGCTGGCATCCGCATCAATCCAGTAGGGCTTGCCTTGGGCGAGTTCGCTGGCGCGCACTTCGCGGGCGTCCCTTCCTTCGGCCAGGCACTTGACCACGATGTCGCGGTCGGTGATGAAGCCGGAGAGCTTGCCATCATTTCCGCAAATAGGAAGCGAACCACAGTCCAATTCCTTCATCTTGCGGGCAGCTTCCTCAAGAGTCTGGTCTTCAGGAATGCACCAGGCATTGGTTGTCATGAATTCACGTACGACACTCACGGGATCCTCCTTCATCGATTGGGGTCATCGACGCAGGGTCCTGAGGGGCGGGGTCCTTGTGGGGCTGGGTCCTTCGGCTCCGACGCCGATGGAGCCAGCCTACGCCCGGCGGTGTGCAGTGACCAGCCGACAGCGCTTCTCGACGAGCGAAAATTCCCCAACAATCCTCTGGATATAATCCATTCGTTGGAGTATCCTCGTTTTGGGTTATTCACGGCTTCTGGGCATTGGCCAAACACCCCTTCGGGACTCCCCAACTCGCACCGCCCCGCCCTGAACCGTCATGCCGCCGATCCGCCCGGAGCAGGCCGACTCACAAGGTCCTGCTGCCCTCGGCACGGCATCGGCGAACGCATTGTTGTTTGCTTGCAGCGCGAGAAAGATCCTCCCATGGACATCCCCAACGTCCCCAGCACCCTCCTTGACCCCGTCCCCCATCACCCAACAGCCATCCCCTCTCCCCCTCTGCCCGCTCCATCGCCCGCTTCGTGGTCCTGGCCTACCGAAGATTGGTGGCGGTGCTGGCGATCGGCCGCCGTGAGCGGCCGCTACGAAGGAAACCAAGCCGTCACCGGTCCCGTCGGCAGCGCGCTTGAGTTGAGGCTCGACGTCGATCCCCGCCAAGGCGTCGAATCTCCCGTCCTTAACAAGGTCAGCGGTGATTTCTTCAGCACCCGCCAAGTGAAAGTCGGCGGCCTGACACAGACCGTGAAAACCTATGTGGAGTCGTGGATCGTTGACGCTCCCGTGGTGACCATGACCCGCTCTGATGCACACATCACCGGAACGGTCCGGTATTGGAAAGGCACCCACCCCACCACCACGGTGGACATTGTGGTCACGTGGCAGCACGGCGCCATCTCGGGAGCCGTGGCAACGTTCACCGGCGGCGGCGTGGCCGGGCAACCCTTCGCCTGCAAGTACCGCTCCGACAGCTTCAGGGACGTCAACCTCGAGCTGGATTATTGCCAGTCCGTGGACATTGAACCCAAAGTCCCCGTCTACAACAACCACGCCCACAACAACCGTCCGGCGGATCTCGCCGAGCGGACCCTGAGCATCGAGTCCTCCTATAAAGACGCCGGAGTTTCGGTCACCATCGACCCCGCGCACACCGTGATCGATGACAGCGCTGCGGGCTTCGCTTCGTGGAGTGTCGGTGAACTCCACGACGCCATGGAAACCTCGTTCGGCAAGTACAACTCGGGCTGGCCCGCGTGGAATCTTTGGGGTGTCCAAGCGGGCCTCTTCGATTCTGCCGGCGTGGGTGGCATCATGTTCGACGCCGCTGCGGGCTTTGGCGGTGCCGGTCGCGGACCCGACCGCCAGGGTTTTGCGGTCTTCCGCAACCACACGTGGTTCACCAACCTCGTCAGCAACCCCTCCACGCAGGACCAGGCCTGGGCCATGCGGCACTTCCTGTACACCTGGGTCCACGAGGCCGGGCACGCCTTCAACTTCCTGCATGCCTGGGACAAGGCCCGTCCGGATTCGTTGTCCTGGATGAACTACGACTGGAAGTACGATCAGCGCAACGGCGCCGATACTTTTTGGGCCAACTTCCGCTTCCGTTTCGACGACGACGAGTTGCTCCATATGCGCCACGGCGACCGTGCTTCCGTGATCATGGGTGGCGATCCCTGGGCCTCGGGCGGCCACCTCGAATCTCCTCCCGGTGCCATGACGGTCTCCGGGCCGGGCAGCGACGTGGAACTGGCGCTTTCCGCCAAGAGCTACTTCGACTACATGGAGCCGGTGGCCATCGAGTTCAGGTTGCGGAACACCAGCGATGCACCCGTCCTGGTGGATGGCCGCTTGGATCCGCGGTACGGGAACACCACCGTGTATGTCCAGAAACCCGATGGAACCGTGGTGTTGCACGAATCCGTGGTGTGCTTCTACGGCCTTCCTGAGCTGGTGACGCTGGCGCCCGCGGGAACCACGGACGGCAGTGACCGCTACAGCGAATTGGTCCAGCTGGCGTATGGGACCGTGGGCTTCGCCTTCGACCAACCAGGCCAGTACCTGGTCAGGGCTGTCTACAGCACGGACGGCGTCGTCCAAGCGTCCAATACCTTGCCTTTGCGGGTTGGTTTCCCGGTCACCAAGGAAGAGGACCGCTTCGCTCCGGAGTTCTTCACCCGCGAAGTAGGTCTGACCCTGGCCTTCGAAGGCTCCATGTCCCCGCACTTGAGCAAAGGCCTGGACACCCTGACCGAAGCTGCCGAGCGGTTCAGCGGTGAGCCTTTGGGCGTCAAGGCGGCCACCGCCGTCGCGCAATCCGTGGGAGATGACTTCTACCGGCGCAAAGACGACAAGATGGTCAAGCACCACAGTGCCGATCCGCAGCGGGCACTCGCGCTGACCGACGCAGGACTGACCACGTTCCAGCAATCAGGGGCGCCCACGAGCAACCTGGCCTACCGGAACCTGGTGGAGCTGCGGACGGCTCTGCATGTGAAGGCCGACGATTCGGCGGCCGCGAAGTCCGAGGTGGAAACGCTCGCCAAGGACCTTGGAACCCGGGGCGCCAATCCCTCCGTGGTAGCACAGGTCAAGGAACTCAGTCCCTCAGCTCCGGCGGCCCGTTCCCGCCGGTCGGCTCCGAGGAAGCCCGCCAAATAGTCGTCGGTTGACTGTTTGACACGTGGCTCCCCAGCAGCCGGTGACGGCGGCACCCGCCCTTGGTGCCGCCGTCGCTCCTTGTTTGCGCCCTACTCGGCAATGTCCTCGGCCCACAACTCCGGATGCTCGGCTTGGAACGTGCGCATCATGTCCACGCAACGCGGATCATTGAGGACCTCCACTTCCACGCCGCGTGAACGGAGGAGGTCGAATTCGCCCGGGAAGGTCTCGGCTTCGCCCACCACCACGCGCGGGATCTTGAACTGGATGATGGTCCCCGTGCACATCGCACAGGGAGCCAGCGTGGTGTAGAGCGTTGTGTCCCGGTAGCTTTTCTGCCGGCCTGCCGCCCTCAGCGCTGACATCTCTCCGTGGGCGATCGGATCGCCGTGCTGCACACGTTCGTTGTGGCCGCTGGCGACGACTTCTCCTCCACGGGCCAGCGCGGCGCCGATCGGAATGCCACCTTCGCTGAGGCTCTTCTGTGCTGCCTGGTAGGCGGCTTCGAAACCTGGGTCCGCGGTGCGGGCTGATTCAGTCATGGGGGCAGTCTAAAGTGCAAGGCCTCCTAAAATGTCGGGGCCCGCTGATAGCTTGGCAGCAAGGGTTCAGCTTTGCTTGGCGATTGTTTGGCGATAGGAGTAGGTCACCGTGTTCTTTCTCGATCCGGAGGCAGCACGCGCGCCGAAAGACCTGGTTTTCTCCGCGAGCGACCTCGTCATTGCGGCAACCTGCGAGTACCAGGTGCTGCGCAAACTGGACGAGAAACTTGGCCGCTCCCCGGTTCCCGATTTCGCCGCCGACGCCATGCTGGAACGCACGGCCAAGCTGGGCGACGTCCACGAGCACAAGGTCCTGGACGAGTTCCTGGCGGAATTCGGGCCTTGGGATGCGGCTACTGGAAGAGGCGTGTACGACGTCGTTCCCGCCACCGCGATGGACCGCGCCAGCCTTTCGGCCAAGCACGCGGAATCCATCGACGCTTTGCGGTCCGGGGCGGACATCGTGTTCCAGGCTGCCTTCTTTGACGGTGTTTTCCATGGGCGGTCAGACTTCCTGGTCAAGAAACCGGGCGGCAGTTACGCCGTGTTCGACACCAAGCTGGCACGGCATGCCAAGGTGACTGCGCTTCTGCAATTGGCGGCCTATGGGGATCAGCTACTGAAGGCCGGGATCACCCCGGATCCGGTGGTCACGCTGGTCCTGGGCAACCGCGTCCACTCAGACCATCCCTTGGTCGAAATCCTCCCGGTCTTCAAGGAACGCCGTGATCGGTTCCTGGCGATGACGGCCACCCACATCGCAGAGCCTGACCCCGTTGGGTGGGGCGACTCCCGGTATTCCGCGTGCGGACGTTGTGATTACTGCGCCGAGCAGGTGGTACTGCACCGCGACCTCCTGATGGTTGCCGGCATGCGCATCAGCCGGCGCAAGAAGTTGATCGAGGCCGGGGTCTCCACCATTGATCAGCTCGCCTCACTGCCGGCCGAGGGCGACCACACTCTGCTGCGGCTACGCGAGCAGGCACGGCTTCAGACTGGCACTGGAACTCCGGACGGAACGGTCAACTACACGGACAAGACCGGCGTGGCCAAGAGCGTCTCATATACCGTCCTCCCGGACAACACGCTCGGCAGGCTGCCTGCACCTGATCCCGGGGATATCTTCTTCGACTTCGAGGGCGATCCGTTGTGGCAGGATCCCGCCACGGGCAAGTGGGGCATCGAATACCTTTTCGGCGTCATCGAGGACCCCGCAGAATCTGGTGGGAAGCCGGTGTTCCGCCCTTTCTGGGCGCACTCGCGCGAGCAGGAACGGCAGGCTCTTGTCGACTTCCTGGAGTACGTGGCCCAGCGGCGCAACCAGTATCCCGGCATGCACATCTACCACTACGCCGCGTACGAGAAAACGGCACTCCGCAACTTGTCGTTGACGCACGTGGTGGGCGAAACCGCCGTCGACGATTTGTTGCGGCAAGGCGTGCTGGTGGACCTCTACGATACGGTCCGCCACAGCATCCGCGTTTCCGAGAATTCCTACAGCATCAAGAAACTGGAGCCCCTCTACATGGGCCAGCACTTGCGCTCTGGGGAAGTGACCGACGCCGGGGCCTCCGTGGTTGCCTACGCGGACTACTGCACGGCCCGGGACACCGGGGAGGTTGAACAGGCCGCCACGATCCTGGAGAGCATCCGGGACTACAACGAGTACGACTGCCTGTCCACGCTGGAACTGCGGAACTGGTTGCTGGCCCGGGCTGCGGAGCGGTCCATTTCGCCCGGTCTCATTGTGGCGGACGAGGTCCAGGCGGAACCAGAGAAGTACGAGGCTCCTCCGGAAGAGAGGGCACTGTTCGGCTACCTTGAAGGACTGCCTGATGCCGAGCGTGCCACCGTGGATTCCCGTGCGATCGGCATTGTCGCTGCCGGTGTTGGCTACCACCGCCGGGAGGACAAACAGCATTGGTGGGGGCATTTCGACCGGCTCGAAAAACCCACCTCGCAGTGGGATGACGGCCGCGACATCTTCGTGGCGGACCACGCGGAGTTGCTCCGGGACTGGGCCAAGCCCGGGCCGCGCAAGAACCCTGTCCGGATAGTGAAGTTGCTGGGCCGCTCGGGTGATGGGGCGGGCTTGGAGCCCGGCAAGAAGTACTTCCGCATGTACGATCCCCCGTTGCCGGATGCTTTGGCGGCCAAGGAGTCGTCAGTCCTGGGCCGTGCCGGTTGGAGCGGAACTGAAGTTATTGAAGCCGGCGAGGGCGGGGACCTTGAATCCGTGACCATCGTTGAAGGGCTCCGCAAGGACTCCACGGAATTCAGCCAGCTGCCCATGGCCCTGACCCCGGACAGCCCGATAGCCACCACTGGCCAGAGGGCGGCGTTGGCGGCGTTGGCTACGAAACTCCGGGCGTCATTGCCGTCCTGGCCGAAGGATCCGGCACTGGACTTGGTCCGCCGGAAGCCACCGAGGCTGGCAACGCTCACCTCATTGCCGGAGGTAACGGCGGGATCCGAAGGATACATCGACGCCATCGCCGAAGCGGTGAAGGACCTGGACAACTCTTACTTGGCCGTCCAGGGTCCTCCCGGCAGCGGCAAGACCTACGTCGGAGCCCACGTTTTGGCCCAGTTGGTGGCTGAGGGGTGGAAGGTAGGAGTCGTGGCCCAGTCCCACGCCGTGGTGGAACACATGTTGTGCGCCGCCGTAGAGAAGGCCGGGGTGGATCCTCTTCGCGTGGCCAAGGAAGTCAAGCACAACGATCCTGTGCCCTGGGACGGTTGCGGAAAGGCCGACGTGCAGGACATCCTGTCCAAGCCGGGCGGTGCCCTGGTTGGCGGGACGGCCTGGACCATGGTGGGAAGCACTGTGCCGCCGGGTTCGCTTGACCTCCTGGTCATAGACGAAGCCGGCCAGTTCTCGCTGGCCAACACCATGGCCGTCAGCCGGGCCACCAAACGGCTACTGCTTCTTGGGGATCCGCAGCAATTGCCGCAGGTCACCCAGGGAACCCACCCCGAACCCGTGGACGAGTCTGCGCTGGGCTGGCTTTCAGATGGCTACAACACCCTCCCATCGGAGCTGGGTTACTTCCTTGCCCACTCCTGGCGTATGCATCCGGCCCTGTGCGAGGCTGTGTCCGATCTGTCCTACGACGGGCGCCTCGAAGCAGCACCCGTCTCCTCAAAGCGGCACCTCGAGGGAGTGGAGCCCGGGGTTGCGTGCGTCTACGTTGACCACACGGGCAATTCCACGTCCTCCGCCGAGGAAGCCGCAATGGTGGTGCAGCAGGTCCAGGCGCATCTGGGCTTGTCCTGGCTGGATCCATCCGAGGAGGGCGACGGTCCCCGTCAACTCTCCGAGTCGGACATCCTGGTGGTCGCGGCCTATAACGCCCAGGTCCAACTGATCAAGCACCAGCTCCGCTCAGCAGGGCTCGGCAAGGTCCGGGTGGGCACAGTAGACAAGTTCCAAGGCCAGGAAGCACCCGTAGTCATTGTCTCCATGGCGGCATCGGCGGCTGGCGAAGTCCCCCGGGGCATGGAATTCCTCCTCTCACGCAACCGGATCAACGTGGCGGTGTCGCGCGGGAAGTGGCGTGCCGTCGTCGTACGTTCGCCCGAACTGACCAACTACCTCCCGACGCATCCGGAGGGACTGGAGAACCTGGGTGGATTCATCGCCCTCTGCCAGCGCGCCCAAGCACCCATCTGACTAGCATTTGTTGTTGTTCTGAGCCCTGAGAACAACCACAAATGCTAGTCAGTTGGGCAGGGCGAGGGCTTCGTCCAGCACCCGGCCGAAGTTCACGGGATCGTGCGCGAACCGGCCCAGGAACAGCCCGGACACTCCGGCAAGCTGCGGCAACAGTCCTGGCTTGGCCGAACCGCCGTAGATGACGGGCAGGCGCGCCAAACCGTACGGAGCCAGCTGGGCGTGGACAGCAGCTACAACGTCCGAAACGTAGGCAGCAGAGGCAGGCTCAGCAGCCCCGATGGCCCAAATCGGCTCGTACGCGAGCACGATGCGGCCGGCAAGCGACCAGTCCCCGGCAACGGCTGCCTCGACGCTCGCGAACACCAGCGCTGCAGCCTCGGCGGGCTCGCAGCGAAGGTCCTCCCCGACGCACAGCAGCGGCGTCAGGCCATGCTCGACGGCGGCACGTACCTTGAGTGCCACGATCGCGTCGGTCTCGGCAAAGTGTTCGCGCCGCTCGGCATGCCCGATTTCCACGAGCTCCACGCCGAGCTCCGCCAGTATTGACGGCGAGACTTCACCAGTCCACGGCCCGTCTGCCCACCCGCAGTTCTGTGCACCAAGCACCAACGGAGAGTCGGCCAGGAGATCGGCAGCAGCAGGCAGCACCGGGAAGGACGGAATGACAAACGGGACCACCCGCCCGGCCGCGAGGGCCGGACGGGCGTCCACTTCTTTCACCAGCTGTTCCAGCCACGCCAGGGATTGCGCGTAGCCGAGGTACATCTTGGTACTGACCCCGATGTAGAGGGCCTCAGGCAACTTCACTTGCCCAACAACTCGTCAGCCTTATTGGTGAAGGCCCGGGTTCCGAACATCATGATCGCGGCCAGGAACGGTAACACCCCGAGGGCGTAGACGCCCATGGTTCCGGTGTCCGATGCCGTGACCTCATTGACTGTGGTGCGGAGGATCGGAGCGACGAAGCCACCCAGGTTGCCCAGGGAGTTGATGAGGCCAATACCTGCGGCCGCGGCCGTGCCCGTGAGGAACGCGGTCGGGTAGGACCACGCGATCGGTCCGATGGCGAGGAAGCTGCACACTGCCAGGGTGATGAAGATGATGCCGAGCGTCGGCTGGTGGTTGGCGCCGGCCCACGCGGATCCGAAGATGCACAAACCGGTGGAGACGAAGAGGGCCGTGCCCCAGCGACGGCGGCGGAGGACCGTGTTGGCTGCCTTGCCGATGAAGAAGCAGGCGAAGATGCCGAAGAACCACGGGATGGCGGTCAGGAGTCCGACGGCGAGGCCCACCTTCTGGCCGGTCAGCTGCGCCACCTGCTGCGGCAGGTAGAACGTCACGCCATAGACGGCGATCTGCAGGCAGAAGTAGATGATGGTGAAGTACCAGACCTTGCCGTTCCGCATGGAAGCGAGCACGCCACGGGGACCGGATTCTTCCTTGACGGTATCCTCGAGCGCCATGACATCAGTCAGTGCGGTCTTCTCATCCTTGCTCAGGAATTTGGCTTCCTGCGGGCTGTTGATCAGGAAGAAGAACGCTGCGATGCCTGCCAGCACGGCCAGCATGCCCTCCACGAAGAACATGACCTGCCAGCCGGCCACGCCGGGAACCTGGTCGCCGATGTTGATGAGCCACCCGGAGAGCGGAGCGCCGATCATCTGCGAGAACGGCTGGGCCAGGTAGAAGATGGCAAACATCTTCACACGGACCTTGTTGGGGAACCAGGCGGCCAGGAACATGATGACGCCCGGGAACAGGCCTGCTTCGGTGACACCCAGCAGGAAGCGCAGGATCACGAAGGACGTTTCGCCCTGCACAAACGCGAAGCACGCGGACACGATGCCCCACGTCACGGCGATGCGTGCCAGCCACACCTTCGCGCCGAACTTGGTGAGCAGCAGGTTGCTGGGGATCTCGAACAGTGCGTAGCCAATGAAGAAGATACCGGCACCCAGTGCATAGGCACCGGCCGTGATGCCCTTGTCCACACCGAGGGCGGCTTCTGCAAAGCCAACGTTGGTGCGGTCCAGGAAGGCAACAACATACAGGATGACCAACATGGGCATCAGTCGGAAGGAAGCCTTGGATATAGCCGACTTCAAGACCGGCGAATCCAGCAACTCCTTGGTGG
This sequence comes from Paenarthrobacter sp. NPDC089988, assembly GCF_044748465.1. Classification (NCBI taxonomy): domain Bacteria; kingdom Bacillati; phylum Actinomycetota; class Actinomycetes; order Micrococcales; family Micrococcaceae; genus Paenarthrobacter; species Paenarthrobacter sp. NPDC089988. The sequence goes on along the minus strand of NZ_JBIVGD010000011.1, from coordinate 158,171 downwards.
AAGTTGAGGCAACGGACATTGAAACTCCTCTTTGAGTAGTCAGTTGGGGGAGATGGCTTGTGAGGGCGCGCGCCATCCACGCGGCAACCCTGCGCGGAGACGATCCGTCAGCGCGGGATGAAGATGAGCACCAGGCCCACTGCGCAGGCGAGGATGCCTATGGCGAGGTAGATCTTGCGTTCTCGGGTCCAGGTCCGCATGGACGTTCCTAGTGCATGTACAGCCCGCCATCCACATTCAGCGTCTGGCCGGAGATGTATCCGGCGTCCTCGCTGATGAGGAAGGCGATGGCTGCTGCGATGTCGCGGGTGGATCCGACGCGGTTGACCACGAGGTCCTTGACCAACTCGTCCTTGCGCTCGTCACTGAGTGTTCCGCCCATGATGTCGGTATCGATCGGGCCCGGCGAGATCGCGTTGACAGTGATGTCGTACTCACCCAGCTCGCGGGCCGTGGCGCGGGTCAGGCCAATGACGCCTGCCTTGGCCACGGAGTACGGGGTCTTGGAGAACGTGCCGCCGCCACGCTGGGCGGAGACGGACGAGATGTTCACGATGCGGCCAATCCGGTTCTTCACCATGGACTCGGCCACGCGGCGGGTTGCGAAGTGCACGCCGTTGAGGTTGATGCTGAGCACGCGGTCCCATTCGGCGGGCTCGAGTTCCAGGTAGCCGATGGGCGAGCTGACGCCTGCCACGTTGGCCAGAGCCACGATCTGCGGCAGTTCGGCCTCGAGTTCATTGACGGCGGCACGGACTTCGGCTTCGCTGGAGACGTTGGCTCCGACGCCGTGGGCTTGGACACCGTATTCAGCGGCGATTTCCTTGGCGGCGGCCTTGCAGGCGGCGTCGTCAAGGTCGATGATGCCGATGTTCCACCCCTGTGCTGCGAGGTAGTTGACGGTGGCGCGGCCAATGCCACGCTCGGAGACTGCACCGGTAACCACTGCGGTGCGTGATGCGGGGAAAGTCATGTCTTTTCTCCTAAAAGTGTCAGTTGATGGGTGCCGGGCCAAGCTCTTCAATGAGCTTCTGCATGGCCACATAGGCCTTGTTGCGGTAGGCGATGAGTTCCGGGGTCCGTTCGGCGGGAACGTTGAGGAAACCAGCTCCGGTCTTGGTGCCGAGCTTGCCTGCTTCCACCAGGTCGGAGAGGATCTTCGGCGTCGCGAAGCGCTCCGGGAATCCTGTCTGCAGGGACTTGTAGCAGAAGTTGTAGACGTCCAGGCCGGCCATGTCCGCGATGGCAAATGGCCCAAAGAACGGCAGGCGGAAGCCGAAGGTCGTACGGACCAGGGTGTCGACGTCGTCCGCCGTTGCGATCCCCTGCTCCACCAGCTGTGCCGCCTCGTGGAACAGCGCGTACTGCAGCCGATTGAGCACGAAGCCGGTAACGTCCTTCACGACGGCGGTCTGCTTGCCTGCCGCGTGGACGAGGTCACGCGATGCGGACACAGTTTCCACGGACGTTCCTGCGTGCGGGATGACCTCGACGCCCGGGATGAACGGCGACGGGTTGGAGAAGTGCACGCCAAGGAAGCGTTCAGGGTTGGTGACGGCCTCGGCCAGAGCCGCAATGGAGATGGTGGACGTGTTGGAGCCGATGAGTGCGTCCGGCTTGGCTGCGGCGCTGATGCGGGCCAAGGTCTGGTGCTTGATCTCCAGGACCTCGGGCACGGCTTCCTCAATGAAATCGGCACCAGCAACGGCTTCTTCGATGTCCTTGGCTGCCCACAGGTTCTGCTTGAGGATCTCCGTGGAGCCTTCCGGGAACAGGCCGTCTGCGATGAACTGATCCGACTCTTCGAGCAGGCGGTCGTAGTTCTTTTGGGCAACTTCGGCGGACACGTCCGCCAAGGCCACACGGGCACCGCCTAGGGCCAGCACCTGGGCGATGCCGCCGCCCATATAACCGGAACCTACGACGGCGATCTTGCGGGCTTGGGTTTGCGTTGAGGTCATGATCAGACCGCCTTCGTGTAGTCGGGTTCGTAGGAGCAGATAGCGTCCACCTTGGCAGCGGAGGCGGAGTTCTCGTCGAAGCGGTGGCCGAGCCATTCGGCCACAAGCTTCTTGGCCAGTTCCAAGCCAATCACCCGCTGGCCGAGAGTGAGGACTTGGGCGTTATTGCTCAGCACGGAACGTTCCACGGAGTATGCGTCATGTGCCGTCACAGCGCGGATTCCGGGGACCTTGTTGGCCGCGATGGCTACTCCGAGGCCTGTTCCGCAGATCAACAAGGCGCGGTCCGCTTCGCCTTCAGCAACCTTGCGGGCTGCGTCCACGGCGACGTGCGGGTAGGCGGTGGAATCGTTGGCGCCAACGCCGACGTCGGTCACGGCAGCCACGCGTGGGTCGGCTTCGAGCAGGGCTTTGAGAGCGTTCTTATACTCAACGCCTGCTTCATCGTTGCCGACGACGATTCGCCAGCCTTGGGTGTTGGTCATGCTCATGCTCCGTCTCCGGCCGGCACAGAGGCAGCGGCCAGTTGTGAATCGAGGAATTGCGAGATGCGTGCTGCGATCAGTCCGAACGAGACCGCTCCGGGGTCCGGATGGCCGAGGCTCTTTTCCGCCAAGGGACGTGCCCGGCCCTTCAACGGGCGCAGTTCAGCGGTTGCCGCGGCAGCGGACTCGGCTGCCGCAGCGGCCAGTGCCAGTGCCCGGTCCACGGGTGCTCCGCCGTCGAGCTCTGCCAGGAACGCATCCCGGAACGGCAGGAGGGCGTCCACCATGGTCTTGTCCCCGGCGTCTGCCTTGCCGAGTTCGGTGATGGCGTTGGCGAAAGCGGCCACGACGCCACGTGCGTCAACCGACCTGTACGAATCCCGGTTGCCGAGTGCCTGCCCTGCGGCAATGACAGCCGAGCCCCAGAGGGCGCCCGAGGTACCGCCGGCCTTTTCGCTCCAGGCCTCGCCGGCCGCGAGGAGGACGCAGGCTACCGAGGAACCGGAGGCAGCCTCGCTGGCTGCAGCGGCCGCCTCCACGCCACGGCGCATGCCGATCCCGTGGTCGCCGTCGCCGGCGATCGCGTCCAGCTTGCCGAGTGCCTCTTCATGCTCGACGACGACGTCCCTCACCTGGGCTATGACGGCGGTGGCCTGCCGCCCGAGTTCAGCCGCCGCAGGGGTGGGCTGCTCACTTTCGGCGGTTTCGGCGTCGTCCGTCAGCGCTGAGGTGCGGAGGGCGCGCGGCGCCATACTTCCCTTGCGGAAGGCGGGAGTGTCGGCAGGGGCCGACCAATACTGTTCCAGTTCCTCGTCCAGCCACAGGAGCGTCAGGGACAGGCCGGACATGTCCAGGCTGGTTACGAGCTCGCCGCATTCGGGCTCAACGATGGTGAGACCCGCGGCAGTCAGGAGCTTCTCGATCTTGCCGAAGAGCAGGAAAAGTTCGTCGTATTTCACCGTGCCCAGGCCGTTGACGATCGCAACCACCCGGTCCCCTGAGTCCTCGGGCTTGTCCGCGAGGAGCCTGGTCACCAGGAGTTCGGCAAGCTCGGAGGCCGTGGGCATGGGGTGCTCGGAGATCCCGGGTTCGCCGTGGATTCCTAGCCCGAGGGACATCTGCCCTGCGGGGACGTGGAACAACGGATCCTTGGCACCGGGCAGGGTGCAACCGTTGAAGGCCACGCCGAGCGAACGCGTGCGGTAGTTGGTCTTGATGGCCAAACGCTCGACGTTGTCAAGGTCCAGTCCCGCCTCGGCAGCGGCTCCTGCGATCTTGAAAACGGTGAGGTCACCGGCGATGCCCCGGCGCTTCCCGATTTCATCGATGGGTGCGCTGGCGATGTCATCCGTGACGAGGACGGTGCGGGTCTCGATGCCTTCGGCGTTGAGCCGCAGCTGGGCCTGTCCAAAGTGGAGGACGTCTCCGGCGTAGTTGCCGTAGCTGAGCAGCACACCGCCACCGGCATTTGCGGCCTTGGCCACCCGGTACACCTGGCCGGCAGCCGGGGAAGCAAACATGTTGCCGCAGGCCGAGCCTGCCGCGAGCCCCGGCCCAACCAGGCCGGCAAAGGCCGGGTAGTGTCCTGAACCGCCACCGATCACGAGCGATACCTGTCCTGCGGGAACCTCGGTGGAGCGGACCACGCCGCCGTCAACGCGGGCCACGTAATTCCGGTTTGCGGCGACGAAGCCGTCCAACGCCTCGTCGGCGAAATCCGCGGGGTTGTCAAAGATCTGCGTCATGGTTTCCTAGACCCCGGCGAACTGGGTGGACGCGGGCTGGCGACCTTGGGCAACCTTGCTCTGGCCCAGTGCGTAGCCGTCCTTCTTGGGCAGGACGTGGCGGCGCAGGTAGTCCTGGTTGCTCGCGGTGACGCTGAGACCGTCTCCCCCGTAGTGCTCTACACAGAGGATGCCTTGGAACCCAACGGAAAGGGCGTATTTGAAGGCCTCGCGGTAGTTGATCAGGCCGCTCTCCATCGGCGCGGGCATGGCGATGTAGCTGTCGCGGGCTACATCCTCGTCGCGCATGTAGTTCTTCATGTGCCAGTAGTTGGAGTACGGCAGGGTCTTGTGGACCAGTTCGCGCCAGTCCTCGATGGGGCGGTGCAAGCGGATCAGGTTGCCAAGGTCCGGGTTGAGGCCAACGTTGTCCAGTCCGATGTCCTGCACCAGCTGGACGGAGGAATCGCCGGTGCCGAGGAAGGTGTCCTCGTACATCTCCAGGGAGACCAGGATGCCTGCCTCAGCGGCATGCTGTCCGAGTTCGCGGATGCGGGACACTGCATTGTTCCAGGCTTCCTTGTCACCGAACGGGTCCTTGTAACCCTCCACGGTCCAGAACCACAGCTGCTTCTGCTGTTCGGGGGTGATGGCCTGGTGCAGGCCGAAGGAGACAACTTCGCAGCCGAGTTCCGCCGCGGCGTCAATGGTGCGGTGGCTGTAGGCCAGGTTCTCGGCCCAGTCCTGCTGGTGGATGACGCTGCGGCGAATGGCGGAGATGACGGGAACGCCGATGCCAACCTCATCGGCCGTCTGCTTGAACTCGGCGAGTCGCTCCTTGCTGAGGTCGCCGGGACGGATCCAGCTATCGGTGAGGTCTGCGTTGGCGAAACCTGCATCCTTCACTTCCTTGAATACCTCGGCCCACACGGAAGCATCGGCGTCATTGACCTGCAAGCCCGAGGCGTCAGTGCCCGGGAACTGCAGGAGAGCCGCGGTGATGGGCCAGTTTTCGGCGGTATACGCCATGTGTGATCACTCCTTCGTGGAATCCTGTTTCCTATAGGATTTACGAATCAGGCAAAGCTGTCAACCCCTTGCTGGAAACTTCCTAGATCCTATATGTCTTACATATAGTTGTGAAGGGGATCACGGGAGGGCTAACAGGCGGGGCGCACCACTTGCCGCCAGTCGCACCCGTAATCACAGGCGCACCAGGCGCGAACGGGTGCGCCGGCTCCGCACAATGGGTGCGTAAAGCGCAAACGGGTGCGCCGCAAGGGCTAAGGGGCCGGGCGCACCACTTGCCGCCAATCGCACCCGTAATCACAGGCGCGCTAGGCGCGAACGGGTGCGCTACCCATGCAAAACTGGTGCGGACGGCGCGAACGGCCGCGCCACACGTGTTCTTCCGGCGCGGGTCAGCCCTTGGGAGCGTCGGCGATGGCCCGACCGCGGACCTGCTCAACGTGGTGAACCATTGCCTGGGCAGCTTGCTCTGGATCGCCGCCCAGCATGGCATCGAGGACGGCCTGATGTTCTGCGATGGCCTGCTCGGCGTCCGTGATGCCCACTCCCCCGAACAGACGGAAGCGTTGAATCTGCCCACCCAGGGTGTTGTAGGCGGCGAGAAGGAACTGGTTGTTGGCCTGAGCCGCGATGAGTTGGTGGAAGCGCTCGTCGGCTTCGAGGTAGCTCCGGTACTCCGCGAACGTGCCACCCCGAGGCGCCGTCTTCAAATCCTCCACGGCCTGCTTCAGCGCATCCAGCCCTTCCGGCGTCATCCTTGTACACGCCAACCGCGCATTGACGGGCTCGATCGACAGCCGGGCCTCCATCAGCTCAGCAAAATCCTCGCGGGTAAAAACCGGCGCCACGCGGTAACCCTTGAGCGCCACGCGCCTGACCATGCCGGTGTGCTCCAACCTGGCCAGCGCCTCGCGCACCGGAGTGGGCGAGACCTCAAGTTCCCGGGCCATTCCGTCGATGCTCACGGCCGCGCCGGGCTCCAGCCGACCGTCCATGAGCCACTCAAGTAGGGCTTCATAAACATGGTCGGCAAGGACTTGGCGGCTTACGGGAAAGCCGGTACGGACGGAGCTCGGGGAAGCTTCAGGCATGCCCAAATCCTATAGGAACGCCCTGCCTAACCCTCCAACTTCCCAACAAGCGCCCTCCTTTTCGGCGTCACATTCCGCCCCCGCTCCCCCAACTGCGTCGCAGATCAAGTCGTTCCCAGGGCTGGGAACGGCCTGATCTGCGATCCAGTTGGGTTCGCACCGGTTAACGTGCGACGCCGGCACTCGGGTAAGTGCCGGCGTCGAGGTCCTGCTGGGGTGCTTCGCGCTTAGTTGGCGTAGAACGGGTAGTCCGTGTAGCCCTCTGCGCCGTCCGCGTAGAACGTGGCTGCGTTCGGTTGGTTGACCGGAAGGCCTTCGCGCCAGCGGCGGGCGAGGTCAGGATTGGCGATGGCGGGACGGCCAACAACCACGCCATCGGCAAGACCGTCCGCAACCAAGGCGATCGCCTCATCGCGCGTGGTGATTTCAGTGAAGCCGGTGTTCACCAGGAACGTGCCGTTGAATCGCTCGCGGAGGTCCTGCACCAAGGACCCCTTGGGATCATGGTGAAGGATGCTGAGGTACGCGAGGTTCAGCGGAGCGATGGTGTCCACCAGGACCTCGTACGTGGCGCGCACGTCTGCTGCGTCCACCTCCGCGATGCCCTGCACGTTGTGTTCCGGAGAAATCCGGATGCCGACGCGGTTGGCTCCCAGGGCTTCCACCACTGCGTTGACGGTTTCGATGACGAACCTTGCACGGTTTTCCGGCGAGCCACCGTAGCTGTCAGTGCGGACGTTCGAGTTGGGAGCAAGGAACTCGTGGAGCAGGTAGCCGTTGGCGGAGTGCAGTTCCACGCCGTCGAACCCTGCCTCGATGGCGTTGCGGGAAGCTGTGACGATTTCCTGGATCACGGCAGGGAGCTCGTCGGTACGGAGTTCGCGCGGAACCGGGTACGGCTGCTTGCCCTTCGGAGTGCGGAGTTCACCTTCGATGGCAACGGCGCTGGGTCCGACGATCTCGTGTCCACCGGTGATGTCAGCGTGCGAAACGCGGCCACCGTGCATCACCTGGGCGAAGATCCTGCCACCGTCGGCGTGGACGGCGTCCGTGACCTTCTTCCAGCCGGCGATCTGCTCAGCGGTGACCAACCCGGGCTGCCCCGTGTACGACTGGCCGGCCGGGGTCGGGTAGGTTCCTTCGCTGACAATCAGCCCAAGGGACGCACGCTGGCGGTAGTGCTCCACAATGAGGTCGTTGGGCACGCCTTCGAGCCCGGCGCGGAGACGGGTCAGGGGCGCCATGACCAAGCGGTTGGGAAGTTCAAGCTCACCGAGTGCCAGGGGAGAAAACAGCATGCGCAGTTCCTTTCAGAATGAATCAGGTTCACTCTGGGCAACTGTGCGGCGTCTGCAACTATTCCAGATGAGGCGCAGATCACAACCCACGCTCGGCCATGGCCGGACGTTCCAAGAGTGCACTGATCTCACCGAAATATTTGTCCCAATACCGACGACAGATGTCTTCCTTATTTTGTTAGCTCCCGCATCGATTCGTCGAAGCACTCGCAGAGGGTCAGCACCGCGACAAGGTGTGCTTCTTCGGCGTGGGGTGGGTCGGTGTTGATCCAGATAGCCTCGCTCACGGACTGGGACAGCTCCCTGGACTCCTTTCCGGTCAAGGCCCAGACCTTGGCACCGGCAGACTTGGCGGCAGCAGCGGCTTCGCGGAGATCATCGGCAATTCCACGGGAGGCAAACAGGACCACGATGTCTCCACGACGAACCTGCTTGGCAATCTGCCCGGCGATGCTGCCTCCTTCTTGGTCAGATTGGGCCGAAATGGTGGTGAAAGACTTTCCGTCGCCGCCATTGCGGGCGTCGTGGTACGCGAGTTCAGCGGTGAAGCGGTCGGCTTCATGTGACGAACCTTCGCTGCCCGCCGCGATGATCCTGCCGCCGCGAAGCTTCACTCGGGCCAGCTCTTCGCCCCACTCAGCGAGCCTCGACGATTCACGCCGCAGCGCTGCCACCGCCGGACCGATTTCCCCCAAGTGGCCAAGAACCACGTCCACTGAGTGCCTTTTGGGCTTGATCTCCGTTGCGCGCATGTCCTGACCTGTTCGCCGTACCACGATGCTCACTTCCTGCCTCCGTCTCTTTCTGGAAACTATGCGTTCCAGTCGCCGTCGCGTAAAGCCCTTTCGGGCGGCGAATCATCCTGGGTAGCAGCGGTCCTGGCCGTACGGTCCCGCGTCAGGCGCTTGCCGTCGTCTTCGGTGTTGCGAACGCCGTCCCCATTGTCGGTACGATCGCGATTCGAGTCGCCGGAACGCGTGTTGACGTCAGGGTCGATCTTGTCTGCATGGCGCAAGTGTTCCTCTACGCGCCCGCTGGCTTCCTTTGCCTGGGCTGAGCGGCGTTCGGCTTCGCGACGCAGCCGGTTGGCTTCCGCTTCGGCCTGGACGGCGGCTGCCTCGGCCTGTGCAGACTTTGCTTTAGCTTGGTGTGCGCCAACGGCTTCCTGGTCGGCCTTTTCGCGCAAGTCTGCTGCCCGATGTCGGTTGGCTTCGGTCTTTCGCCGCCGTCCAACCACCACTGCGATGATCACGGCGGCTATGACGACGACGGCCACCACGATGATCAGAACCAAAAGCCCGGTATCCATGCGGATTGCCTCCTTGGTAAGCGGCTTTCTGGGGCGCCGCTCCTGGCCCACGTACCTTCCACCAATCTTATCATCAGGCTACTTACTAATACCTGGGCGCAGGCCGACGCCGACATCCCGCCCAAGGTGGGTGCCGCCGTCGTGAATCAGCTGCCGTAAATCAGCTGCCGGTCGCCTCGGGATGCTCCCGCGCACGCTTCTCTTCCGGCGTTTCGCCGGAGTCATCGGGGATAAAGGTGGGATCGACTTCGGTCGTAAAGCCGCCCTTGCCTGGTGTACTTTCCTGGGGTTCGACGTCGGCAGGAACCGCCGGTTCCGAAACCTCGCCGGGCTCTTTTTGCTGTTCGTTCGGTTCGTCGCTCATGGGCCCAATGTAGGGCCGGCACTGGAAGCTGTCGAGGAGTCCGGGTCCTTGTGCCGGGCAACGGACTCTGATTCGCTGGGAGGGTCTCCTGCAGCGCGGGACGCCTCCAGGCAAGAGCAGGGAGATCGACAATGAAAGCAGTGACATGGCAGGGACGACGCTCTGTGGGCGTCGTTGACGTACCGGATCCGATCATCCAGGAACCCACGGATGTGATCGTTCGGATTACCTCAACAGCGATTTGCGGCTCGGACCTGCACCTCTACGAGGTCCTCGGGCCTTTCATGCACAAGGGCGACGTCATAGGGCACGAGCCCATGGGCATTGTGGAAGAAGTGGGATCCGAAGTCCACAGGCTGAAGAAGGGCGACCGCGTGGTCGTCCCGTTCAATATCTCCTGCGGCCGCTGCTACATGTGCAACCAGGGCCTGCAGTCGCAGTGTGAAACCACCCAGGTCAAGGAAAAGCATTCCGGTGCGGCACTCTTTGGCTACTCCGAGCTGTATGGTTCCGTTCCCGGCGGACAGGCACAGTACCTCCGGGTTCCGTTCGGCGACTACGGCCCCGTCAAAGTGGACTCCGACCTGCCCGACGAGCGGTACCTGTTCCTTTCAGACATCCTGCCCACCGCTTGGCAGGCGGTCGAGTACGCCAACGTCCCCGACGGCGGTACGCTGGCCGTGCTGGGGTTGGGACCTGTTGGACAGTTCGCTGCCAGGATAGGCAAACACAAAGGCTTCCGGGTCATTGGCGTGGACCCGGTCCCTGAACGTCGGGCGATGGCCGAAGAACATGGCGTGGAGACGATGGACTACAGCCCTGACATCTCGGAAATGATCCGGGACACGACGCTCGGCCGAGGACCTGATTCCGTCGTGGACGCAGTGGGCATGGAAGCGCACGGCTCCCCTGTGGCGTCGTTCCTCCATAAAGCCGTTTCGCTGCTTCCGGACAAGCCGGCGCAAGTTGCCATGGAGACCATCAGCGTGGACCGGCTGGCCGCCTTGCATACCGCCGTCGATCTGGTCCGCCGCGGCGGGACCATCTCCCTCAGCGGCGTGTACGGCGGGCAGGCGGACCCCATGCCGATGATGACGATGTTCGACAAGCAAATACAACTCCGCATGGGGCAGTGCAATGTGCGCCGCTGGACTGACCAGCTGCTCCCCTTGGTTGAGGACGACGCCGATCCGCTGGGAGTCATGCACTTGGTCACCCACACCGGTGGTCTGGAGGAGGCCCCGGAGCTCTACGAGAAGTTCCAGAGGAAAGAGGACGGCTGCATCAAGGTGGTCCTCAAGCCCTGATGCCAACGCTCGGGAAGACCGCAGCGGGTACTCAGCAAACTTACAGAATTGCTAGGTAATCTAGCGATTGTCAGCGTTCGACTATCCGGAAGGGGGCCCGCATGGGACTCGGAGACAAGATCAGCAACAAGGCCCAGGAAGTCACCGGCAAGGCAAAGGAAGCCCTGGGTGACGCTACCAACAACGAGGAACTGCAGGCTGAGGGTGTTGCCGACCAGGCCGCCGCGAAGGCCAAGCAGGCCGGCGAAAACGTCAAGGACGCCGCGAAGGACGCCTTCGACAAGTAACCTGCATCAGCGAAAAGGACGCTTTGGCTCACCGGCCAAGGCGTCCTTTTTCGTGCGCGCAACCAGGAAGTCCACCACCTAGATGATTTTTTCTTCCACCTAATTTTTGGATATCAGCACCTAATTTCCCCCGTTTCGGTCTAGGGAGGCCATATTTTGCCACCTAGACCGATTTTCGTGTGCTCACAATGACCCCGGCCGTGTGACCAATTCCGGTCTGCGCCACCCATCTGGTTCTTGGTGGGTGAACTTCGAGGCTGTTGGGGGCCCTTGATGGGTGTTTGGGATATCGACTTGGCTGCTGCAACCACTACGCTCACTGCCACTGCGTCACAGATTGAGACGACGCAGCCGTCAGTTGCCGGGATGGGTAAGGCACTGCAGAAAGCATCAGAGGCAATCCCACCGGAGGCGGCGGCGGTCCTGAATGCACTCAATGACGTGGTGGAACTCAAGCTCACGCCTGCTGCCACCGAGGTGGCCAGCCGGTCAGAGACCATCATCACCTCCACGGCGAAGGCCCTGGCCTTCTACCGGCAAGGTGACCTGGACATGGCCGCCATTGCCCAGCGCAGCGCCGCCCAGGTGGAGGCTCCCGACCCGTCACCAGTCCATGGCGGCCCCGCCCTGCCCCTGCGGGGTTAGAGATGAGTGCCTTCCCTGAGACATCGTCCGGATTGAATCCTTCGGGTGGTTTTGCCTTGCCCGACGTTGACGACCTGGATGCCGGAGCACGTTCGTTGCGGCAGCACGCTGATGATTTCCTGACGGATTTCTGCACCACCACCGCACTGTGGCGGCAGCTCTCCACCTCGTACAAGACCGACGAGTCGGCGAGCGTACTGGTGGCCTTTGATCATCTGACCCCCACCGCGCAGCGCGTCCAAAGCACAGCGACGGCCTCGGCAACGGCGCTTGAGACGTTCTCCACCACCTGCCGGGACTTGAAGCTTCGTTTGGCGGCGTACAGCCGGGCTGTACACACCTTGGATGCGGACATCTCGGTCTATCCCACCAGCGTTGAGGTCACCCACCGGCTCAAGGATGACGAGATCACCATCACCGAGCACCGGACATGGAACGGCGACGCCGACCTCAGCGACAGGCGCGCCCGGCTCGCCGCTGATATCAAGGCAATCCATGAGGAATACCTGTCAGCGCAAAATACCTGCGCCGCGTCCCTGGCGGAGGTCTCCGGCGGCACGGTCTACACCGCCAGGGAACTGCCACGGGTCGATCTGCGGTCGGGCAGCGTGGTGGATGAGATTCTGTACGACGCCGGTACCACACTTGGCGTGGACCACCCTGAGCCGGAACCGCCGTGGGGCCGGGCGACGGTGCCTTACCGGCCACACGACGCCCTGGGGTTCATTCAGGGCTTTGGCGCAGGCGCGATTGAGCTGGTGGACGGCGTGTGGTCATTCGTGGGGACCGGAAACGACACCAAATTCGAGCTGGCTTGGGGCGGGGTCGGCGCCCTGGCCAGTGCTGCTCTAACTGTTAATTGGGCCAAAGTAAACGAGGGCTTCCGGAAGGAGCACGCCGAGGAGGTGGCCCAGGCCGAGGAACTGCTCGGATCCCTCGGACCCGCCCTGATCCACACCAACGAGCACGCCACCAATCCGAACTGGGCCGCAGGCCAAAACATGTTCACGGTGGCCAGTGCTTTCGTGGGCTACGGCGCCGGGGCAGCCATCAAATCAGGGACGGTCTTCAGCAAAGCGGGGGCAGTCGCCGGACGGATGTCCATAGCCGCCATGGAGAGTGCCAAGTACGAGGCGTTCGCCGCCAGGCTCGCCGCGAGCTCCCATATCCTTCTCACCGCCGGGGACTTCCTTGCCAAGCCGGGCTCCCTGGCGTTGAAAGTTTCGGACATCCTCGCCCCCGCCACCACCGCGAAGGTCCAAGCCGCGTTGACCAAAGCCAGCGTCGGTGCCTGGAAGTTTGCTGGAGCTGTTCCGACAGCGGCAGGCGAACTTGTCACCGGCGCCAAGCATGCCACAGCCGAGGCCCTCACCAAGCTCGCCGACGGAGTACGGGCCGCAGACGCAGTCCTGCCCAAGGCCGCTTTTCCCGACGCCCACGGTACCCTCACCCACACCCACACCGGTCTCGCCGACGGGCTCGAGGCCAAAGCCGCAAAGATCCGGGAGGACAACCCGACCGCTTTCACGCCGTCCCACCGCGCAGAACCGGACACCCCGCGGTCGTCATTTGCCTCGACGATGGAGACCAGGTTCCCCAAACCCGGGCACGTGACCGACACTGTGACGCTGCGGCACGGCGATCCCAGCTTCCCGATCCACCGCAAGGAAAACTTCGCCGCCCGAACCAACCTCAAGCCCAACACCGAGTACATCGTCGAGAACCGGCGCGTCATGAAAGGCAGCGACGGAAACGTCGATGTGCCCTCCCTTGAGAAGTACTACACCGACGAAACCGGGCACGTCACTCGCGTGGACACTTACGCAGGTGTAAGGGGTGCGTGGTCGCCGGAGCTGAACAAACCCACGCCCAACGTGACCTACAACGTCATAGCCGAAGTGGACGGCGGCCTGCGGAACACGTTCACCCTCGTCATGGACCAGTACGCCCACCTCGCCTCCGCCAAGGGCCACGTAGTCTCCACCCTCGTAGGGAATTCGAACCGGAACGGCTACCAACAATGGAAGGCCGGCAGACTCGGCGGACCCGGCTACGACGGCGGCCACGCCAGCCCATCCGCCCTGGGTTTCATCGGGGAGAAAGCCGGTCTCTTCCCGCAGCATCAGTGGCAGAACCGCGGAGCGGGCTTACCCAATGATGAACAAAATTTCCACGACGTCGAGATGAAAGTGATCAATAATGTTAAAACTAAATTGACTGCCGGAGATCCAGTGGATCTCACATGGGAAATGGAACTAGTGGGCGGAGACACGGCAGGCGTCCCGGCCTCAACCCGGCTAACCTATGCCTTTGGGGCAGATGAACGGATCTCCCGCGTCTTCAACAATTTGCCAGCAGATGATCAGGACTTCCAGTGACTACTTTTTCCGATGCCACAGATCAGCTTGTTAGTGACGGGCTCGAGGCACTGAGAGTCGAGGCGTTCGGCCCCAAGGGTTTCGCGGCAGGAGACCTTGCGGTGTTCCGGCGGCTCTTGTTCCGAGGACGTGACACATTCGGATGGGGAAGGATCACAACTACCGAGGGTTCACGATCATACGGGTTCGAGGGCAACCGGTTTTCTCACGAGGCCCTGGAAGTATGGCTCACCGAAGTTAGAAATCGGTCTTACGTTCGTGGAGCGGGTGTCTGGACCACAGCCGAGGTTCAGGTGTTTCCCACTGCCCCGGGACGTTTGGAAGTCTTTGACGAAGAGCACCTTCAAAAAATGAGTGATGGGCACTGGTATCCAGGCGGCGAACCGGCCGTCGCCAAGCACTGGGCCCAACACCTGCTTTACTATCCCCGAACCGTCGACAACATCCCGCCCTGGATGTGGGACATCTTCCGCGCCGAAGGCATCACCCCGCCCGTCTACAACCCCCAGTTCCACTCGGTCGACTGGAAGAACCGACGCCGCCCGGTCACGGAGCGCGGAACCGACCTGACAGCGGAACCCACCATCATCGACCCCTCGAAAGAACCCGGCCGCTTCGCGAAGTTCACCAAAAAGCTCTTCAGCCGCTAACTCAAAAACAGCAGGGCGCGCTGTGATGCCCCAACGCGCTCCGCCGCATCTTGGCCGGGTGCGGACAGTTACCGCTCCGAAGCCGGCAGCACCAATGCCCCTGACTTGTCCGTGGACAAGGTGAGGGAGGAGATGTACTGGGGTTCGCCGTCGGGCCCGTCCTGGGCCGACCGCAGCATGTCCGGGCGGCGCTCGAACTCAAGGCCGGTGACGTGGCACAGGAGTTTGGCGTCGCTGGGGTTGCCGTCAGCGTTGAACATGGGAAACCAGCCACAGGCATGCTTCACGGCTGTAACTTCTGCACCAGCCGTACCATCCACGCAGGAGCCTCAACGTTCCAAAATCGCAGCAACCGCTTTGTACGCACCCCACAAAATCGCTGCTCCGTGGCGTGGGTACCGTCTTGTTCATGACCACGGAAGCGCCCCACGAAACCACCGGATACGCCATTCTTGACCTCGCAAGGGAGCAGGTCATGGAACGCGGCGAAGGCCTCACCGAAGCCCAGCTTGTAGAGATCCTCCAACTCCCGGACAAAGCGATTCCTGCCGCGCTGCAACTGGCACACGAGGTCCGGCTCAGGCATTGCGGCGAGGACGTAGAGGTGGAGGGCATCATCTCCATCAAGACCGGCGGCTGCCCCGAAGACTGCCACTTCTGCAGCCAGTCCGGCCTGTTCGACTCCCCCGTCCGCGGCGTCTGGCTGGATATCCCGGAATTGGTCAAGGCTGCGAAAGAGACCGCTGCGACTGGAGCCACCGAGTTCTGCATCGTGGCCGCCGTCCGCGGTCCGGACATCAAGCTCATGAACCAGATCAAGTTCGCCATCGACCGCATCAACGAGGAAGTGGACATCAACATCGCCTGCTCGCTGGGCATGCTCACCCAGCGCCAGGTGGACCAGCTCAAGGAGTGGGGCGTGCATCGCTACAACCACAACCTCGAAACGGCCCGGAGCTACTTCCCGCAGGTGGTGACCACGCACAGCTATGAAGAACGCCTGGAAACCTGCGCCATGGTCAAGGCTGCCGGGATGGAGCTGTGCTGCGGTGCCCTGATCGGTATGGGCGAGACGCTCCACCAAAGAGCCGAACTCGCAGCCCAGCTCGCCGCACTCGAGCCGCATGAGGTCCCTCTGAACTTCCTCAATCCCCGCCCCGGAACCCCACTGGAAAACCAGGGAATCATGGACGGCAAGGACGCCCTGCGCGCCATCGCGGCATTCCGGCTCGCGATGCCCCGGACCGTGCTGCGCTACGCCGGCGGGCGGGAACTGACCCTCGGCGACCTTGGCACCAAGGAGGGCCTGCTGGGTGGGATCAATGCCGTGATCGTCGGGAACTACCTCACCACCCTGGGCCGCCCCGCCACCGCGGACCTCAACCTTCTGGTGGAGCTCAACATGCCCATCAAGGAACTCCAGAAGTCGCTGTGACCACGGAAGCCCGCTACTGCGGACACTGCCGCGGCGACGCCCCACGCGAGACGGGCACCCAAGGCGGGAGTCCGACGTCGGGCGCCCACCACAGCTGCCAACAGCAGTTGGCGATGGAACCGCCCAGGTACTGCGCCCGGTGCAGGCGCCGCATGAAGGTCCAGGTCACTCCGCTGGGTTGGACTGCCGAATGTTCCCGTCACGGAAGCCTCCAGGCGTAGGCGCGTAGGCTGGCCCCATGGGCCCAAGCCGTGACCTGCTGACGCCCGAACAGCGCAGCCGCAACATGTCCAGGATCCGGGGCAAGGACACCCAACCGGAACTGCTGGTCCGCAGCCTCCTGCATGCCAAGGGGTACCGTTACCGGCTCCACGGACGGGCCGGCGCGGGCAAGCTGCCGGGCCGTCCGGACCTGGTATTCGCAGGGCGCCGCAAGGTTATTTTCGTGAATGGGTGCTTTTGGCACTTCCACGACTGCAAAGTGGGCCTCCATGCGCCTGCGGCCAACGCCGAGTTCTGGGAAGCCAAGCGCAGCCGAACACGGGAACGCGACTCCGCACAACGGGAGCAGTTGCATGCCGCCGGCTGGGCAGTCCTGACGGTGTGGGAATGCGAACTCAAGGACCGCTCAGTGCTCGAAGAGAGGCTGACGGAATTCCTTGAGAAGGGCTAGGGGGCCGAGGACGCGGAGCCGCTCTGATCCGTTTGGGCGTGGGATGACTGTTCCCACAATGCGTAGGCCGAGGTTCCACCAATCCCCAGCAACACGGCCATGCAAAAGACGATGATGACCATGAGGCCCGCTGGGGGCCGAACACCGCCGTCCATGCTGTTTGCGTTCCAAAATTTCATGCCCGGATTCCCCCTGCTCCGCGATCACTCAACTGGTCAGTATTACTTTCAGGCAGTCCTCTCAAGACTTCCTCTGGGTCCGCTCAAGATTGGATCAAGCTTTGATTTTGCGGCACTTGCGCCGTTCGGGCGGTCCTACTGTTGAATCGTAAATCCATTGTCTGGAGGCGGGAGGAGTTTGGTGTCCGAGTTCGACGAATGTACAGACTCGCTGGTGGACCACACCGTCCTCACCGAACTCCAGGCAGAGTTGGGCGGGGACCACGCCATTGTGAGTTCTTTTGTCCGGAACTACGTGGCGATGTTGCCCTGGAGGGTGGCCCGACTCCACCACGCCCTGGACAATCTGGACTTGGAAGACGCCATGGATGCGGTGCTGAGCCTGAAGACGTCCAGCGAGATGGTGGGAGCCATCTGCCTGCGAAGGCTGGCCACGGAACTCGAAATCAACTTGAAGCTGCTGCCCAACGGCGAGCATCTGGTACAACTGAACCCCTTGGTGGACGAGATCGATGCCTTCGTCTTCGGCACGATCTGCCAGCTGGAATCACCACTTTCCTAAAAAAATTCACGTTAGTGAAGAGAAAATCGTTGACTGGCTAAAAATCTTCACTATAGTTGTGTGAGTTAGCTCACCAACGAAGGATGCGGCAATGACCACCGAGACTCCTGCTCCACCGGCCACCAGCGAATTGCTGGCGACTGTAGGGAACAAGGTGCGCACCATGCGCAAGGCAAAGGGCATGACCCTCGCCCAACTCTCGGACATCACCGGCCTCAGCCAAGCAATCGTCAGCCAGATCGAACGCGGCATGGCGAACCCGTCCTTCACCACCCTGGCCCAACTGGCACATGGACTGGACATCCCCGTAGGGAGGTTCTTCATTGGCCAGGACGAATCCCGGTCCCCCGTGGTCCGCAGGTCCGAACGGCGTAACTTGAAAAACGTCACCCGGGAATCGGTGGGCGAGGCAGTCCATGAACTGCTCACCCCCAACCGGGACGGAAGCATCGAAGCGCAATGGATCAGCACGCCCCCAGGGCATGACACCAGCGCAACCCCTTTTACCCATAGCGGTGAAGAGTTCTGCTACATCATCTCCGGCCGTAAGGACGTCTATTTGGACGGCGTCTGCTACAGCCTTGAAGAGGGCGACTCGATCACCTACTCCTCCGAAATCCCCCACTGGTACAAGAACAGCTACGAAGAGGTATGCGTAGCCATCTGGGTCAACGCACCACACGCGTGGTAAAGCCGTCGCTCCCGAGCGGCCCGAGCGTTTTCCCTTAACTGTCCGGACACGATCCCGTGGCCGCTGACACTCCTTGCCACTTTCGCATCAGGCGCCTCCTTCAACGGGCGTTCCTGCGTCATACCCTTTTACGCCCTCCCGGGCGTGAGCGTAAGGAAACCTCCATGCTCGACATCCAAACGGACAACGCCGTCCCCTCACCAAAACCCAGTACAACTGCCCCCGTCAAGAAGGCCAAGTTCTCCCCCGAAGTCCGCAAAGGCCTCCTGGGCCTGGGCCTCGGCAACGCCTTGGAATGGTACGACTGGATGGTCTTCGGCCTCCTGTCCGCCTTCATCGGACCCAACTTCTTCCCGAACACCGATCCCCTGTCCGCAACATTGAACGCTTTGGCCGTGTTCGCGGTCGGATTCGCGTTCCGGCCGCTCGGCGGCATCCTGCTGGGAACCCTGGCGGACCGCATTGGCCGGCGCCGGGTGATGCTCCTGTCCATCATGCTCATGGCCGGAACAACGCTGGTCATCGCCATCACCCCGAGCTACGCCACCATCGGCGCCTGGGCCGGCATCATCCTGTTGGCCTGCCGCGTCCTGCAGGGCATCTCCACCGGCATCGAGGCTCCACTCTCCACCTCCCACGCCGTGGAACTGGCACCCGAAGGCCGCGAAGGCTACGTGGCCGGCATCATGTCCTTCTACGTCAACATCGGCATCCTCATGGCCTCCCTGGTCAGCTTCCTTTGCAGCCTCGTGATCGGCGGCGCTGCCATGGGCGAATGGGGGATGGCGCGTCCCGTTCATCATCGGCGCACTCTTCGGCTTCGTGGTCCTCTACCTGCGGCGCTCCCTCCCGGAGACCCTCAAGGCCGAGGAAATGGCCACCAACACTCCCCGTGCCGTCTGGAAGGGCGTGGGCAAGCACTGGCTCTCCGTCCTGGCCATCATCTTCGTGGTGGGCGCCGCACAGGCCTACAACTACGCCTGGAACGTCGGCCTTCCCAGCGCAGCACGCAGCGGATTCAAGGAAGACCCCACCGCGGTGTTCGCCCTCACCACCATCCTGGGCGCCATCCTCGTCGTCGGATCCTGGGTGATCGGCAAGCTCGCCGACGGCAAGGCCATGTCCAAGTGGTTCCTGGTGACCCGCGTCCTGGCCATTCCCTCAGTGTTCCTCATGCTGCTCTACGTCCAACCGGGCATCGGCGGGTTCGCAGCAGTCCTCCTGGGCGGCTCGATTGTCCTGGTGCTCAACATGACCCTCTACAACGTGGTCAGCTCCTCCCTGATGCCCAAGAACATCCGCGGCACAGGCGTCGCCCTTGGTTACGGCATCGGCGTGGCAGTCTTCGGCGGCACCGCTTCCTACCTTCTGGTTTGGTTCCAGTCCCTGAACCTCACCTGGATCTTCCCGGTCTACGTGGCCGTCCTGTCCATCCTCAGCATCGTTTTCTACCTCGTCGCACGCCGCACCAACGGCATTTTCGTCGGCAAGTAAGGACCTCACCATGAACTCCCTCGAACTCAGCACCACGACGGCGGATCTCACCGCCCCGGTCATCTCCCGTTCCGATGTACTCGTCGTCGGCGGCGGCCCCGCAGGTGTGGCAGCAGCAGTCACCGCGGCCCGCTCCGGCGCCAAGGTCACCCTCTTGGAGCGCTACTCCTCCCTTGGCGGGCTCGCTTCCGGCGGCATGGTACTGGTGCTGGACGACATGATCAACGGTCAGGAAATCACCGTCACCGGCATCGTTTCCGAATACGTTGAGCGCCTCCAGAAGCTCGGCCTGGCGATCGTCCCGCCTGCGGATGACCGCAAGACCTCCGAGGAACTCTGGAACAAGTGGGGCCGCTACGGCACTTTCGACTTCCACTCCCACACCAACCCGAAGCCCATCTGCTACGCGGCAGCCTTCGATCCCGACGGCTGGAAGCGCGTCTCCAACGACCTCGTCCGCGAAGCCGGCGTGGACCTTCGCCTGCACTCCTGGTTCTCCCGCCCGATCGTGGACAACGGCGTGATCAAGGGCGTCATCTGCGAAACGAAGTCCGGACCGCAGGCCTTTACGGCCGACGTCGTCATCGACACCACCGGCGACATCGACGTCGCTTCCCGTGCCGGCGCCAGCTACGCCAAGGACAACTACCTCACCACGCTGGTCTTCCGGCTGGGCAATGTGGACACCAACGCGGCAGAAGCCTTCGAACAGGCCAACCCCAAGGAAGCCCGCGCCATCAACCGCAAGATCAAGCGGATCCTCGGCGGCGCTTGGGAACTGTGGTGGCTCAAGACCCCCATCGAAGGCGTGGTGTGGTGCAACGCCCCGCACATGACCGGCTTCGACGGCGTGGACCCGGCCGACATGACCGCCGCCGAATTCGCCGCCCGGGACAGGATCTCCGAGGCCGTGGACTACGTCCGCGCCAACCTGCCCGGCTTCGAGAACTGCTACATGCTTGACGTCGCCTCCCAGATGGGCGTCCGCCAGACCCGGCTCCTGCAGGGCGAATACGTCATGACCAAGGACGACGTTACCCAGCGCCGCCACTTCGAAGACACCGTGGCCCGCGGCCGCGACTACTACTACCCGTACCGCTCCCTCCTGCCCAAGGAAGTGGACCAGCTCTTGGTCGCCGGGCGCCACTACTCCGCCTCCCCTGAAGCACAGAAGATGTCCCGCGAGATCCCGCCCTGCATGGCCATGGGCCAGGCCGTGGGCGTCGCAGCAGCCCTCGCCGTCGAAAACAACATCCTGGTCCGCGATGTCGCGGCAGCGGACATCCAGCTGGGTATGCGCCGGCACGGTGCCGACCCTGGTGACGTCCCGTCGTCGAACGCCACCATCGACTCCGACGCAGTGGTGCCGGCATGAGCCTCATGACTGCAGAAAAGACTGAAAGCACGACGGCGGCCCGCACCGCAGCGGCCCCGGCACCCGTGCCGCTCCCGTTGGACGGCATCAAGATCGTGGACTTCACGCAGGTGTTCATGGGACCGTCGGCCACCCAGCTCCTGGGCGACTACGGCGCCGACATCATCAAGGTGGAACGCCCCGTCGCCGGTGACATCTCGCGCAACTCCTTCCCGGACCAGGACGGCCAGGACAACCCCATCTTCCTGTCCATCAACCGGAACAAGCGCAGCGTCTCCGTGGACACCCGCACCGTCGAAGGCCGCGAAGTGCTGCACCGGCTCATGGCCGACGCGGACGTGGTGGTCAGCAACTTCCGTTCAGGTGTCATGGAGCGGATGGGCTTCGGCTACGAGGACCTAAAAGCCAAGAACCCGGGCATCATCTGGGCTTCGGGCACCGGCTTCGGCCCCGAAGGTCCCTACTCGCACAAGGGCGGACAGGACGCGATTGCCCAGGCCTACTCGGGCGTGATGTGGCGGCGCGAGTCCGAGGACACCAAGCCCGCCATCTACCCCACCACCCTGTGCGACTACATCACGGGCATGCACCTCATGCAGGGCATCCTGCTGGCCCTGCGCACGCGCGAAGCCACCGGTGTGGGACAAAAGGTGGAAGTGACCATGTACGACTCCATGCTGCACCTGCAAATGCAGGAAGCGTGCATGCAGCTCAACCGCGGCTATGAGGTCAACTGGGGAGCCATGCCGCTGAGCGGCGTCTTTGAAACCACCGATGGTGCCGTGTGCATGGTGGGCGGGTTCACCCCCGATCCACTGGCCCGCATCTCCGAGGCCCTGGAACTCGACGAAGACCTCACCGAGCGGCCAGGCTTCGCCACGCTGGAGCAGCAGTTCAAGAACAAGCCCGCGCTGCAGGCAATCTTCCGCGAGCAGTTCGCCACCAACAGCACCGAATACTGGACTGCAAAGCTTGAGGACCAGGGACTGCTCAACGCTCCGGTCCACACTTTGGAGCAGGCTCTTGCCGATGCCCAGACCGAGGCCAACGGCATGATCGTCGAGGCCGAACACCCCTCGGTGGGAACCGTACGGATGCTCAACGCACCCATCCGGCTCTCGGCAACTCCCCCGTCCATCCGCCGCGCTGCACCCCGCTTGGGCGAGCACAACGTGGAGGTCCTGTTGGAGAACGGCTTCGACGCAGCGACAATCGAGCGGCTCCGGCAGTTGGGGGTCCTGCGATGAGCGTGGCTGTTGACGCACCCGTGGACACCGTCACCCTGGCCATCAACGACGGCGTCGCGACAGTAACCATCGACCGGCAGCACGTCCTCAACGCCGTGGACGGGACCACCCACGCCAGGCTCAACGAGATCTGGGACCGGCTGGAGGCAGATCCCTCCGTGCGGGCCGTGGTGGTGACCGGCGCCGGTACGCGGGCCTTCTGTGTTGGTGCTGACATGTCGGCCGACGCCGTGGATAAAACCGGCCTTGAATACTGGGCCGGCCTGGACCCCAACGGCTTCGGCGGAATGAGCCTCCGCACCACCCTGGACGTCCCCGTCATTGCCCGCGTCAACGGCTACGCCCTGGGCGGCGGCATGGAAATCGTCCTCGGCGCGGACATCGTGGTGGCTGCCTCCAGCGCGAAGTTCGGCTTGACGGAGCCGCGCGTCGGGCGGTTGGCGCTCGACGGCGGTATCCACCAATTGGTCAGGCGGGTCCCGTACACGCAGGCCATGGGGATGTTGTTGACCGGCCGCAAAGCCGACGCCGCCGAGATGCAGTCCATGGGCCTGGTCAACGAGGTAGTCCCCGCTGAAGAACTCGACCAGGCCGTGCAGCGCTGGGTGGAACAGATCGTCGCCTGTGCACCCACGTCGGTCCGTGCAGTGAAGCAGATGGTGACCCGGACCTCCCATCTCACCGCCCCGGAGGCCCGCGGACTCCGGTTGCCGGCCCTCATGGCAGCCCTGGACAGCGAAGATTCCGCTGAAGGGGTCAGGGCGTTCCAGGAGAAGCGTCCGCCGGTGTGGCCTGGACGCTAGACCGTCCCTCCACCTCCCCCACCCCCGTCCCGCACTGAAAGGAACCAACCATGCCGCAGTCCCCTGCGCCCAAAAACAGCCTCCGGACCAGTCTTCCCGGCGGGGTTTGGGGCGTCGTCGCCACGCCCTTCCAGGGCAGCACCCTCGACGTGGACCTGGACAGCCTGGCCGAACTCGTGGAGCACTACCAGGCTATCGGGGCCACCGGGCTAACCGTGCTCGGGGTCTTCGGCGAAGCAGCAGCGCTGACCCCGGAGGAACGCCGCCACGTCCTGGAAACCGTCGTCGAAAGCACCACTCTTCCTTTGGTGGTCGGCGTGACCGCGCTCGCCACCAGGCCCGCCATCGAGGAAGTCCTCGCCGCCCAGGACGCCGCCAGCAACCGCCTCGCGGCCGTCATGGTCCAGGCCAACTCGGCACGCCCCGAAACCGTCATTGCCCACCTGGACGCCATCCACCGGGCCACAGGCGCCCAGGTTGTCCTGCAGGATTATCCGCTGGCCAGCGGGGTCAGCATCTCCGCCACGGCGTTGGCCGCGGTGGTCAACGCCTGCAGCTACGTCATCGCCGTCAAAGCCGAGGCCCCGCCTACGAGTGTTGCGATCGCTGAGCTAAGTGCCGCCGTCGAGGTTTCCATCTTTGGTGGGCTCGGCGGGCAAGGACTCCTGGACGAACTCGTGTCCGGTGCCGCAGGTGCCATGACCGGGTTCTCCTACCCCGAGGCACTCGTCGCGTGCGTCCGGGCGTGGCAAACGGACGGCTACGAGGCAGCACAGCGCGAATTGCTGCCCTATCTGCCGTTGATCAACTTTGAACAGCAAGCCAAGGTGGCGCTGGCCATGCGCAAGGAATGCTTCCGCGAGCGCGGACTCATCAAGGACTCCGGCGTCCGCGCACCATCGGCCGCCTTCCCGGAAGTGCTTCGCTCCTCCATGCGTATGCATCTGGAGGAAGCCGCTGCCGCGCTGGACTCCCGGGCAACTGTGGGGAGCATCTGATGGACCTCGGAATCGCAGGAAAGACCGCGCTGGTTGCAGCGTCCACGGGAGGCCTCGGCCTGGCCGTGGCCCGCGCACTCGCCTCCGAGGGGGTCCGGGTGGCAGTGGTTGGACGCAGGCGGGACCGGGCCAAGGAGATCGTTGCCGAACTCCAGGCCGCCTACGGCACGGGGGTCCTGGGCAGTGCAGGCTTCGACGCCGTTGCCGTCGAGGCGGATCTGGCCACGGATGAGGGCATCGAGTCAGCGGTGGACCAGACCGTAGCGAACCTTGGGCCGATCGACATCCTGGTGCTCAACGGCCCCGGTCCCAAGCCCGGCGCGGCTGCCACCCTCAGTTCCGAGGAGATGGCCGCGGCCTTCGATCTTCTGGTCAAACCGCACCACGCCCTGGTCTCGCGGGTCCTGCCCGGGATGCGGGAGCGCCGCTGGGGCCGCATCCTCGCGATTGGTTCCAGTGGAGTGACCGCTCCCCTTCCTAACCTCGCGGTCTCCAACACGGGACGGGCCGCCTTGGCCGGCTACCTCAAAACCCTTGCAGCAGAAGTGGCTTTGGACGAGGTCACGGTCAATCTGCTCCTGCCAGGCCGGATCGCAACGGACCGCGTCACCCAACTGGACCAGGCCGCCGCGAAGCGTCGCGCCACCACGCTGGAGGACATCCAACTCGAGTCCCGGAAAACCATCCCGGCCCGCCGTTATGGAGAACCCGCCGAGTTCGGTGCCGCAGCCGCCTTCCTGTGCAGCGCACCGGCGTCGTACATCACCGGCGTGGCACTCCGGTGCGACGGCGGCCTGATCCGCAGCCTCTGAACCCACACACTTTAAGGACTTGCCATGACTTCAACAGCGTTCGAAACCACCCTGACGGCTGAGGCAACCACCACTGCCCAGCACCTCATCAACGGCCAATGGCTCGGCGAAGCCACCACGGAACGGATGAACCCGGCACGGCCGGGCGAACTCGCGGCCCTCTCCCCGAGCGGCACGGCCGAGGACGTGGACGCCGCCATCACCGCCGCAACCGCCGCACAGCCCGCGTGGGCGGCACTGCCCGCGCCCTCCCGCGGCGCCATCCTCATCGCCGCCGGCAACCTGCTCATCGAGCGGCAGGCCGCCATCGCCGAGGACCTGGTCCGGGAAGAGGGCAAGACCCTCGCCGAGGCCAAAGGCGAGGTGAAGCGCGCTTCGGACGTGTTGCGCTTCTTCGGCTCCCTGGGCTGGGCCGCCACCGGCGAAGTGCTTCCGAGCGGACTTCCGGACACCACCATCACCACCCGCCGCGAAGCATTGGGAGTAGTTGGCCTGATTACTCCATGGAACTTCCCCATCGCCATCCCGGCATGGAAGACCGCCCCTGCCATGATCAGCGGCAACACCGTGGTGATCAAGCCCGCTGAGCTCACCCCGTTGTCCGCAACGCACCTGGCCCGGGCGCTCCAGGACGCCGGGCTCCCGGATGGTGTGTTCAACGTGGTCCACGGCAAGGGCCGCGTGGTGGGCGATGCCCTGGCCCGTGATCCCCGCATCGCCGGACTCTCCTTCACTGGCTCCACCAACGTGGGCCTCGCGCTGCAGGAAATCCTCAACGCCCGTCGAGCCCGCGTGCAGCTGGAGATGGGTGGCAAGAACGGCGTCCTGGTGCTGGACGACGCCGATCCCCGCAAGGCGGCCCAGGTGGTCGCCGCCGGTGCGTTCGGACTCACGGGCCAGGCCTGCACGGCAACCTCGCGGGTGTACGTGACCCCCGGGATCCGGGAGGCGTTCCTTGAAGAGCTCGTCAGGGAGGCCGCGGCGTACACCGCCGGCGACGGGCTCGGCAAAGCTGATTCGGGCGGTGCCCGGATGGGTGCCGTGGTGAGCCGGCAGCAGTTCGAGCAGGACCAGGCAGCGGTGCGTACCGCCGTCGAACGCGGCGCGACGCTCCTGCACGGACAGTACGACGGCGACGCCTCCGGCGCGTTGTTCTTCCCGGCGGCGATCCTCACCGACCTTCCGTTCGACGATGCCGCGGTGACCGAGGAAATCTTTGGCCCTGTAGTCGCCGTGCTGGAAGTCCCCGATTACGAGGCCGGGTTGGCAGCCATCAACGACTCCCGCTACGGACTGACCGCAGGTATCTGCACCGATTCCCTGGCGTTGGCCACGGACTTCGCTGCCCGCGCACAAGCCGGTGTGGTCAAGGTCAACCGTCCCACGGCCGGCCTGGACCTCAACGTGCCGTTCGGCGGCGTCAAGGACTCCTCCACCAACACGTTCCGCGAACAAGGCCGGTCCGCCCTGGAGTTCTTCACGTGGGGCAAGACCGTCTACACGGGCGTGTAGCAAAACATGAGCTATGTGATCGCGCAGCCCTGCGTGGATGTGAAAGACAAGGCCTGCATCAACGAGTGCCCTGTGGATTGCATCTACGAGGGCGCGCGTTCCCTCTACATCCATCCGTCCGAATGCGTGGATTGCGGTGCGTGCGACCCCGTCTGCCCGGTCGAAGCCATTTACTTCTCCGAGGATGTCCCGGACGAGTGGGCCGACTACGTGAGGGCCAACGCGGAGTTCTTCGACGACGGTCCGGGTTTAAGCCGGCCGGACGCGGACCACCCCGTGATCTCCGCGGAACCCCTCCCGCTACCCTAGTTCGTCGAGGCAGGCGCCAGACGGTAGCCCACGCCGCGGACTGTTTCCAGCCAGCGGGGGCTCTGAATGCTGTCGCCCAACTTCTTGCGCAGGTTGCCCATGTGTACTTCCACGGCGCGCTCGTCCGCGTCACTGACGTAGGAGCCGACGTCGTAAGGCTCGTTCCGCAGGCGCCGGGCGAGGTCCGCCTTGGTCCGCACGATCCGCCCGGTTTCCAGCAGGGCAACCAGGAGGTCGAATTCCGTACGGGTCAGCTTCAACTCCGTGCCGTTCAAGACGGCGGTACGGGAACCCGCGGAAACGGCCAGTCCGTTGTGGGTCACCTCGGGATCCGCCTCTTCCGCAGCGGCCTTGGAGTCCGACGACGACCGTGGCCTGCGCATCATGGCCTCCACCCGGGCGCGCAGCTCGCGGGGCCGGAACGGCTTGGTGAGGTAATCGTCGCCACCGGCCTCGAGCCCCATGAGGGTATCAAGCTCCTCGGCGCGGGCCGTCAGCATGATGATGTACGCATCGGAGGTTTTCCGGATCTGCCGGGCAACCTCGAACCCATCGATGTCCGGGAGGCCCAGGTCAAGGGTAATAACGTCGGGGTTTAGTTCCCGGGCAGAGGAGACACCGGCCGATCCCGTGGAGGCAACGTGGACATCAAACCCGGCCTGCGAAAGAACCACACGTACCAATTCGCGTATATCCTGGTCGTCCTCAATAACCAGCCCCACACGTACTTCACTCATCGTTGCCCCTCAGCCCCCTTAGATAACCCTTCGAAGTATAACCATTATGGTTAGGCTGATCTCATGAACAGACTTTCTTCCGCCTCCCCGCGGGTTGCGCCATGACCAACCCGACCATCTGGGATTTGGGCGAAAAGAAGAATCTGCTGGTCTTTCGGCGGTCGTTTCACGAGCACACCCTGCGCATGCGCGTCATCCTGAGCCAACTGCCTCTCTCGGTATGCGTCTGTCTCTCCGCGATCCTTGTGTGGCTGTTCTTCCCCGCCACCCTGGACAACCCGCTCTTTTTGGTGTTCCTGCTCAGCCAGGCACTGCTGTTGGGTCTCTGCATCGCCGTTCCGTGGCACAAACTGCCCTTCCCGAGTTTCCTGGCCATCCCTATCCTTGACATAGTTTCCATTGGTTTCGGACGCGAAGGTGGCCAGGATGCGCTCACCGGCCTCAGCGTCCTGGTGGTCCTGCCGGTCATCTGGCTGTGTGCCTCCGGTCTGTACCCGAGGCTGGCCATCGCCTTGTCCTTCCTGGGCCCCTTGGCCATCGTGTGGGTGCCGCTTTTCCTGCGGGACGCCGTTACAGAGCAGAGCCTCACCAAGCCGCTCCTCTTCCCCATCCTGATCGTGGGCATCGGGGTGTCTGTCAGCGTTCTCACGCTGAGCATGATGCGGCAGCAGCGGGCCATGGAGGAGAAGGACCAGGCGCTGAAGGAAGCGCTGGACGCCAGTACCAAGCAGGAGCGGCTCCTGAACACCGTCATGGAAGCCCTCCCCTTGGGAGTCGTTGCCGTCGACGGTGAGGGCCACGACATCCTCATGAACCGCCGCCAGCGCCAAAGCCACAGCCTCGCAACGCCGCCGGACAACCCGGATCCCAACGAGGCCGAACTGCTGGTCTTCGACACGGACCGGACCACTCCCCTGCCGGCAGACCAGCGTCCCGTACGCCGTGCCGTCTTGGGCGAACGGTTCACGGACCAGCTGGTGTGGCTCGGCAGCGGGCAGGAGCAGCGCGCCTTCACCGCGAGCGCCAGGCCCATGGTGGATCACGACGGAAAGTTCGCCGGCTCCGTGGTGGTGTTCAACGACGTCACCGAACTGGTCAACGCCCTGGCAGCCAAGGACGACTTCGTAGCCAACGTCTCCCACGAGTTCCGGACGCCTTTGACGTCCATCCTTGGCTACGTGGAATTGATCCTGGACGATCCCCACGGCCTTGATCCGAAGTACCGGATGCAATTGGACATCGTCCGCCGCAACGCCGAGCGGCTTCTCACCCTGGTCTCGGACCTGCTGTCCGTGCGGTCCGGCCAGATTGCCATCCAACCCCACACCGTGGACGTGGTTGAACTGGTCCGCAGCAGCGTCACTTCCGCCGAGCCCCGCGCCGCAAAGGCGGGCATCCGGCTGTCCGTGGACGTGCCTCCTGTTCTGGAAGCCCGCGTGGATTCCTCCCGGATGTCCCAGGTGCTGGACAACCTGGTCTCCAACGCCATCAAATATTCCCCCGACGGCGGCGACGTGGTGGTGGCCGCCTGGGAGGACCAGGAGTACGTCTTCTGCCGGGTTTCGGACACGGGCATGGGCATGACAGAAGAAGAAGCGTCCGAGGTCTTCACCAAGTTCTTCCGGGCAGGCGGAGTCCGCAACAGTGCCATTCCGGGCGTGGGGTTGGGCCTTCCCATCAGCAAGGCAATCGTGGAAGCCCACGGGGGCAGCATAGAACTGGAAAGCGAACCGGGACGCGGAACCACCTTTACGGTCAGGGTTCCCGCGTAGCCGCGGCGTCCGGCCTTAGCGCTTGGCCGTCACCGCACCGGAATCACGACGGCGGCCAAAGAGGAAGTAGCTCACGGGACCAAAGAAGTTGATGAAGGACGCCGCACGCCACAACACCTTCTTGCCCCTGATCTGCGCATCCGGGGTCTTGGCCAAACTGCGCTGCGCGGCGATCAACAATGTCAGGTTCACCGCACCGCTGATCATCAACATCACGCGTTGGCCTGTGCTCATGTCTCGCCAAGATTTCTTGCGGGCCATCATGCCTCCATCCGGGAACGTGTACTTCTCAGGCTAGTCTTCGCTTCCGCGACCCGCCACAGCCTGCCGCACTACTTCACCCCACGACTGTTCGGCGAGGTCCGTGATGGCGGCCAGGATGTCCTGCGGTGGCAGGGAGAGGTCCAGCGGGTACTCCACGATATCGATGTCCGTATTGAGGATCCGCCGCAATTTCATCTCCCCCTGCCCGGCATACACGAGCCACGCCGTGGGAACCCGCAGGGCCGTGCAGTAGGCCAGCAGTTGGTAGTGATCGGCGTTGAGCGAGGCGCCTGCGTCACCGGCCGCCGTGTATTTGGAGTCGTAAACCACCACGGGACGTCCGCCCAGGAAATGTGCAGCATCCGGCCTGACGGTCAACCGATCGGTGTCCCGGACGGCTTCATTGAGCAAGGCACCGTATTGCAGGCGCATCTCTCCCGGGTGGTAACTCATGGCCTGGCGCAGGGCCGTGCCCACGAAGTTCTCGAACACCTCGGCCATGTCCACCACGAAGGACGCTGTTTGCTGCTTGCCCTCTCCTGCCTCGGCGGAAGCGTTGCGCAGGATTACTTCGGCCAGGCGGAGCACCGCGTGGTACCGCAGGTTCATCCTGCTGGCCTTCCACGGCGGCAGGGGCGCGCCGCTCTGGAGGCGGGTGACGGCGTCGAGCTTTCCCTTGAGCTGCCGCAGGCGGCTCTGGACGTCCGCGCGGACGCCGGGCACCTGCGTCATGCGTTCCAGCGCGGCGCGGAGGATCCGGTTCTCGGCGATGTCCTCGGTGAATTCGTCGTAGGAGACTTCCAACGGGACCAGCATGCCGGGCCGGCGCGAGATCTGGTCCGAAATCCGGATCCGCCCCTTCACGGTCCGCAATGATTCGTCCACGGTGAGGTATCCCTGCAGGACCCCGCGGCTCAGGGCTCGATCGGCCAACTGTGCCAGGGACTCGGCGAGCGCGCTCCAGAGGTCCGGGTGCTCCACCGCTTCGACGGAATGATCGCCAAAGCCTTGGTCGCCGGCGTAGCTCAGCAGGAACAGGAGCCGGTTCAGGCCCAGTCGGTCTTTGGGGCGCACCTCCAGCTGGACGGTGGCGGTGCGCACGGAGCCCACCTTGCCGGCCGGTTCGATCCGGTAAAGCCCCATGCCCATGGGCGACGTCTTGGCCAGGCCGCTGGCGTTGATGAACGCCGCCGACTCGGGGTCCAGTTTGTCCACCACGCCGCGGGACAGTTCGTCCATGACGATGTGCCGTGGTCCGGTCGGCTTGCCCTGACCCCGTTTCGCCACGGCATTCGCGGCGCTGGAGGGCGGCCGCCCCGGGCGGGGCGGGATGGCCTTAGCGGGCTGCAAGTCGTCCCAGCAACTGGTCCAGGCCGAAGCGTTCTTCCAGCTGCGCGCGGTTCAGTTGGCCGTGGTAGTGCTCCTCAAGGAGGGGCATGAGCTCGTACTTCCAGATCCTGCGCAGGCCCGTGGGGTTCTGGGCAGCGTTCTTCATGAAGTACGACGGCCCGATCATGAGGTCCCGGTCCCAGTCGTCGATAGCCTCGTTGAGAGCGTCCAGGAGGTCCGCGTTGAGGGTGTCCAGCCCGCGGGCTTCGAGGAAACGGCGCAGGGAGCCCTTCACCGGCTCCACGTTGGGGTGGAGCTCAATGAACGCAAAACGGCGTCGGATGGCCGCATCCATCATGGCGATGGAGCGGTCCGCGGTGTTCATGGTGCCGATGATGTACAGGTTGTCCGGCAAGCTGAAGGGCTCGTTGGGGCTGTACTGCAGGTAGATGCGGTCGTCCCGGTACTCGAGCAGGAAGTACAGCTCACCGAACACTTTGGCCAGGTTGGCCCGGTTCATTTCATCGATGATGAGGAAGTACGGTTTGTGGGAGTTCTCCGGCTTGGCGGCTTCCTCTGCTAGCCGGCGCAAGGGACCGGCCACGAGTTTGAAGGAAACCTGGCCGTCGTCGGTCTTGTCCGGGCGGTAGCCCTCAAAGAAATCCTCATATGCGTACGACGGGTGGAACTGCACCAGCTTCACGCGTTCGTCCGTGCTGTCTCCGGCGAGTTCGGCCGCAAGGTGCTTGGCCAGGTACGTCTTGCCGGTGCCGGGCGGGCCGTAGAGGACCAACTGGCGGTTCTCCTCGAGGAGTTCGGCAATTTCCTCGAGCGGCTCGAGATCCATGTGCAGCGAAGCAGCGAACTCTTCGGTCAGTGGACGGAAGCCCTGCTGGACAACGTCGACGGCGACAGTCGGGGGCGCTTCATCCTCGCCATCGGTTTCGGCTTCCACAGGGAGCAGTTCCTGGAGTGCCTGGATGACCCGGGTGACGTCCACAATGATGCCTGGGGTGGACAGCTGCCGCTGGGCGTGGCGCGGCAGTTCGGTGATGGCGTAGCTGTCGTCGAACCAGCGGACCTTGCGGCGGATCCGGCGGTTGTCCTCATCCGGTTCGCCAAGGACGACGCCGACGCGCACGCGGCCACCGTTCTGGTAGAGGGTAAGGTCGCCGGGCTTCATGACGGTGAGGAAGGCGAAGACGGCAGTCTTGGTGTCCTCGCGCTCCACGTAGCCAAGGTGCTTGCAATCCTCGTCAACGGCATGCTGGACCACGCCGGCGGTGACTCCGGCGTCCAAGGAACGGAGGTGCTCCACATCCAGCGTGGCTTTTTCTTCTCCAAGCCATCCTGCGAGCAGGTCGGCATTGTCGTGGTGCGTGCGCAGCAGCCACGACCGGCGGCCCGGGTCGCCCACCTTGCGCCACTGGCTCACGAGCTGGCGGGAGTACCAGTCGATCCGCTGCCCCGCCTGCTCATCCAGGTGGAGCCGGATCCGGTGGATGTCCGCGGTGATGTCTTCCTCAGTGTCGCCGCCGGCCCCGCCCACCAAGGAAGCGAAGGCGTCACGGATTTCGCGGCGCTCCACGTCAGCCACCACTGGTTCGAAGTAGCTGGGCCACACGAGGTACTCGATGCTGCGCCGGAGGGCGGGCTGGTCCTCGGGCGTACCGACGGCCAGCTCGTGGAACTTCAGGGGATCGGACAGGGCCCCGCTGATGGTCTCCGTGCTCTGGCTGTCCACGTGCTCCACGAAGCGGCACAGCCACACCAGGTGGTCCCAAATGGTCCAGTTGAACTCAGCCGTGCGGTCCCGGATCACGCCGTGGTCCGTCATGCCCTCATAGAGCTCTTCGGGCAGCTCGATGGCTGGCTCCACCCATGAGGCGGCCTCGGCAACACGCGCGCGCTTGACCCGGAGCGACTTGACCTCGTGGGCCAACGGCAACGACTGCAGGAACAGCAGCTCAACCGCCAGCAGCTTGGCCTCGCGGGAAGCGCCCTCAAGGTTCTGCCGCAGGTTGGTCATCATCGGAGCCTTGGAATCCGCCACTCCCCGTTCGAGCCGCTCCAGCAGTTCCCGGGATGCGTCCGCCGTCCACGTCAGCGTCCTTCCATCCAGGGCTGACGGTTTGCCTTGGAGGGCCGGACTGAGCACATACCACGCCGCGTCCTCGATCTCCTTGGAGATTCCGGGGGCACGGTCAATGGCAGGCATCACGGAGGGGGTCACCATGCCAACTTACCTTGTTTGCTTTAAGTCGGCATCTGGATTTCCACAGGGTTCATTCAGCTTTTAATGCATCCCAAACCGGTAGGCCGCCGGTACCGGTTCGCCAGGACATACCTCCTCCCACAGGTCCGCAATGGCGTCCTCGCCCTCACGCAAATCAGGGATCTCGACGCCGGCACGGAGGATCGCTGCGGCTTCGGCTCCGTGCCCTCCGCGGGCGAGCGCCAGCGCCCTGAGGAACGTCAAACGTCCGACGGCGGCACCCTCCTTGGGTGCCGAGTCCGCCAGGTCCAGCGCCATGACCGGGTCGCCGTGCCGGATGCTCAGGGTGACGGCTTCCACGAGCAAGGCGATGGCGGTTGAGTCGGCCTCGATGCCGTTCCGCAACTCAGCGAGGCCTTCTTCGTCTTCTCCCGCAGCGAGCAAGGCCAAGCCCAATCCACGGTGTGCCAGGGCCTTCGTCCGCCGGTGGGCATGCTTGGCGGCAACTGTCCGTTTGTACCATTCCTTGGCGCCCTTGAGGTCCTGCCGGGCATGCCGCATGGTAGCCACGTGGAAGTCCGCTTCCGGGTTCCCCTGCGCTTCAAGAAGCTCCTCCCAGTCCGCGCCGGCAACGAAGGAGAGGGCGCCGTCGAACGGTTCCCCTTTCAGCAGCCCAAGCCACGGTTCCTGCTCCGCAGTGACGCTTTCCGTGACGAACGGCGTGCCGCTTTCATCGATCCACCGTTTACCGGCGCGCCGGCGCCGGGCGCGTTCGGCCACTCCCCAGCCGCTGCCGGTCAGCAGCATTTTCGACGGCGGCACATCGGCGTTGCTGATCGCGCCGGGAAGCATGGCCTCCAGTTCCTCGTGCGGCAGCAGTGTCTCCAGCTTCCGACCCGCGTGTTCCACGGCCGAGTCCCAGTCCTGGCCGTGTGAAATGTCCGGGTCAAGGTGCCCGTTGCCATAAGCCTCCACCCAGGACCACCCCGCTCCGGCGGGCATTACCAGGTGTTCGAACTGGGTCTGTGCCAGTCCCGCCTGGATTTCGGCGTAGGGTCCGGCCCCGGGGCTCAGCCACTCCTGCCATCGCTTGCCACCCTGCCCCTGGCCCCAGACGAAAAGCTTCTTCCCCCGCAACAGGCTTGTGGAAAGCATCGCCAGCCCATCGCCGTCGTCGTCCGCTGCCACCACCCAACGGCGCTCGGCCGGATCGATGTCGAAGAAGAAGTCAGCCGCGTGCGGGCTGTTGACCAGCCAGGTGCCGTCGTAGCCTTCGTGGGCCGTGGGCCGGACACGGGTGATGTCCGTGGCGTAGTCGCTGCCGAACGCCTCGTCCGCGGGCGCGATCACGCGGGTCCGTGCCGTCTCCGGAATCGCCGCGTTGCTCCACCAGTACATGGGAACGTCGTGGTCATTGGGGTTGCGGATCCGCACGGCGGCGAGCAACACGGCCGAATCCTCCGGCAACCAGATGTCCACTTGGAACACCACTTCGCGGAGCCGTTCGAACTCCCACATCCGCAGGACGTGTTTGCCATCCGGGGTGTGGACGATCGCCGTGTGCAGCGGATCGCAACTGGTGGGCGAATGTCCGCGCGTTCCGATGTTCCACTCCAAACCACCGGCGAACCACGCTTTGCGGAGCGCGATGTTGGCCAATTGCGGCGCCCCGTGGGTATGGAGGAGCTGCTTGCCCGTGGCCTTGTCGAACAACTCCCAGATCCTGCCGCCCAGCGACGGCAGCACCGTGGCGCGCAGCCTGCTGTTTTCCAGCACGACGGCGGGAAACTCCCTCGGTACCGCTGCCCGGCTGTAGCCGTCCTGCATGAGATAGGGATAAACGTTGGGCACCAGGCCGTACCGCGCGGACGCTTGGAGCTCCTCGGGGATGCCCTCGCCCACGGTGTAGGGCTGGTCGAGTTCGGAGGCCACCACGGGCAAGGGGTTCAGTGGGCCAAGGTCCGCCATGGCCAGCGTCAGCGTGGTCACTGTGAGGTTGGATGGTGTTGCCACGTCAGTATCCAATCGTGAGGAGGAGCCCGCGGTTCGGCTCGATGGTGATGGAGGCTCCGGGCTCGTATCGCGCGGCATGCTGGAAGCCGTCAATGGCAGGGGCTTTCATGTCGACGGACGCAAGCTGGGCCGAACCGGCGTCGAAATTCAACTGCACGTCCACAGTCTCCTCGGCCCAGGAGGCCAGCGCTACTACGGCCCTTTCGCCGTCCGTCCACGTGGTGGCGAGGATCCCGGGATGGCTGGTTGTGACGGGCGCCTGCGGATCCCAATGGCCCACCATCTCCATTTGCTCCAGCCCGGTCTTTGCCCAGAAGTCCCACAGGGGCCGGTTGTCCACCCGGGGCGCCCTGCCCGTCATGCCGAACACCATGCCTCGCCAGGGATTGCCGCCGTTTTCGAGCATCTCGCCCATGAGGCCGAACGGTATTCCGGACAACTCCACCAGCCAGTAGTCCGGATCGGTCCCTTCGTAGTCGAAGTACTCCCCGAGCCAGAGCCGGTCCACATAGGGCAACTGCTCCATGTACAAATTGGCCGAGGACGCATAACCGTCGTGGGCCGTAAATTGGTTGGCCGAATGCAGGTCGATCTCCGGGCCGTCAGTGGCTCTCTCCCGGCAGGCTCTTTCGAGCACTTTCCTGACCCGCAGCATGGTGTGCCGGTCGTAGGCGATGTCATCCAGGTAGATCCCGTCGATGCCGTCCTCGCCCTTGGACAACTCGGCGAGGCTGCGGACGTAGAAGTTCTCCAGCCGCGAGCCACCAGTGGTGACCACCGCAATATCATCCACGTTGGGCGCAAACCACGCGGAGACATAACCATCCCCGGCGTGCTCTTGCAGCCAGATGTGCCCCTTGCCCGGCCCGTCGCTGAACACTTCATGGTCCAGTTGGAGCATGGGCAACAGCTCAGGACTATGGAAAGTGAGCTCCCGGACGGTGTTGTAGACCTTGGCCTTGAGACCATACTTGCGGCACTCGGCGATATAGCTGCGGAGCTTGTCCCCATTGAGCAGTGGATCGTTGATGTACGGAGCGGGCGCCGTCGCGTGATGGACATTCACCACTGTGGCCCCGGCGTTTGCTATGCGTGCAGGGTCCGCCGGCTCGTGGAAGTACCGCTTGGCCAGGTGTTCGCCAGGTTCGATCGGTTTGAACGGGGTCAGGAGAAGCCGGCAATCGAAGTCCAGTGCTTGCCCGGGGTCCAGGGTGCGTGGCCCGCTGGTGGCTTTCACGGTGACGGTGTTGTCCTGCGTACGGATCGTGACTCCACCGGTTCCCCAGGACTTCGGCTTCAGCAACGGCTTCTCAAGGTAGAAATTGGTGTTCAGAGGCCGTTCATAGCTCTTATCACGGAGGGCGAGTTGCAGCCCGGCGTTAACCCCGCCCAGCCACAGCGCATCTTGGTTCTTGCTTGCCACGTCCCACACCCAGTCCAGTTCCGCGGGTCGCCGTCCGCCAGGGATTCCCAAGCCCATGGCGAGCGGTACCGCAGCCTCACGCAACCCAAGCCGCAGCCCGACGTCGGGCACGTCCACAGTCTCCTGTGCGCCCAACCGCAGCTCGATGTGAACGGCACCATCCGCGTCGAGCGTGCCAGTCAGTTCCAGCGATGCCATTGTCTTGCCGCCCTGCAGGCCTGTCCATTGGCAGGTCCACGAGACGCGCGCCGGTCCCGCCACGGTGTAATCGATGGGCCCGTAGGCCCAGTCGATGGCTCCCGTTTCCAACGTCATCGGCTCGGCGAAAAGCCCGACGGCGGGACCATCCGTTGCCGTCACGCCCGCGGTGAAGGTAGACGTCACCTGCTGTGGCAGGCCCGAGGCTCCCAGCGTCAGGGTCCTGCCCAGGATTCCCAACGTCCGGCTTTCTTCATCCAGCGTGACAGGGGTAAACGGGGCCACGAGCTCGGCGTCCTGGGCGATGGTCGAGTCGAGCCACGCGAGCCGCCTGAGCAGCCGGGGATCGCTGGTTGCTTCAGTGGGTTCTTTGATATCCAGGGCCACGGCCAGCCGCTGCGCTTGACCGCCGCCGTTTCGGACCGTGATGTCCGCTGTGACCACGCCGTCGGCATCATCCGGGATGTGGACGATGACGAACAAGGCCTTCACTGTTCCCGCGGGGATGCTGAGGGAGTTCTTCAGTGGCTTGCCGAGTCGGTCTGTTCCGTCGGTGTTGATGCAGTGGCCGTTTGTCACCTCTACCGTGACGCCGTCGAGGTCCTTCTGCGCATACACGCCGAGTTGGACCACGTAATCCTCCCCCGGCTCGGCCGTGCCCCGGAAGTGGTTGGCGGGTCCGTTGATGGCCCAATGCGCCGGTAACCTCCGCATGGAGATCGGGTTGAGCCGGTCCTCGGCGCAGAGGAGAAAAGCTTCGTCGGCATACTGCTGATGGAGTAGCTCCAGTTCCCCCGCCGTTGCAGTGAAGTTCATGGGCGCAAACGAGTCTCGCTCGCTGGCGGCTTCGTAACGCACTGCGTGCGCTTGTGCGAGCTGGGTTTCGTTGCTGTCCGCCCACAGTGAACCCACGACGGCGACCGCCCAGTCCGGCTCTGCTGCCGGCCTGCGTGGGAGGTACTGCGCCTGGGGATAGTGCGCCTTGCCGAGCATCGCGTACGGCAGGTAATAAACGAAGTAGGTGCCGGGGCCATCGACGGCTTGGAAAACCAGCGTGCCGGACTCCCGCGCGGCTTCTTCCACTATGACGTTCCGGACCCTCGTCCCGGAGTGGGCGGCCACGACGATGATCTCCACACCGGCAGGGTCCTGGTCTTGTCGCCGCCAAGGAATAACCACCCTCCTGTTTTCGCCCAAGCCATCGTCCGGGACCTCCACCACGAAGCGGTGGTTGCCGTAGAGGAGCTTGTCCCAGTGACCCACGCCGCACTCCACCTCCGGGTGGCCGGTAACGCGTTGGGGTACGTGGTGCTGGGTGGAGCCGATGTGCGGGGATTTGACGGCTTGGGCTGGCTCGGAGGGGCGTGTTGTGGCCGGTGTGAGCGGCTCGGGCAGCGGCATCGCTGGGACTCCTGAAGGTAGCTTCCGGGGTGGCTTCACCGAGTTGGTGAATCCTTACATCATTCCCGTGTTCCGCGAAGGCTGTAAAGGGCATTGCGATGCGCGATGAGTGCGATCAACTGGACTCCGCTATGGACAAAACCAGCCGCGATCAGATCGTCACATCTATGCGCGATCCACCACTGAGAGAGATATAGGCAGGACGCCTAACCCGTCCATCCTTGATGGGCACCGGACCTCTCCACGGAGGCGAGCACAGAAAAGAAGTCTTTAGGCCGGGCGGTCGCAAAAGAATGCCTTCGCACACTGCTGCAATGTGAAGACATTGGTGTGGGTGCTGTTTACCGTCGGACCACGGCTACCGGACGCGCTTACTTCCAGGAACGCGGAGCTGTTTACCAGAAGCTCCTTGGGATGTGGAATGACGCCCAGGCGGAAGCCGGGACCTACGCCTTCGTCAGCATGGATGGCAACGGCAGCGACCCCAGTTACGTAGAGGCACACAGAAGCCTCCCACTGGAGAGTCGGCACGTCATTGAAGACCCAATGTTTCATGACTCCCGACGCTCCCAGTGGATCCAAATGGCGGATTTGGTGGCGTATTCAGCCTTCACTCATCTCAACCGTCACGCCGGAAATGAGTTCGGCTGGGACTGGTACACGCACTACCTATCCCGGAAAGCTCCTCACAATGCACCTTGGGCAATCTAGTCGTTAAACAGCAAGACCCGCCGATCCACGTGTGTGGGGCAGGTCCGCATCTCCATAATACCGGAGGCCCACTGCGTCGGTCCAATAGCAGGCTGAAAAGACTCACGCCCGCGACTGCAGATTGACGGCATTCACGGCCGCCCTCGCTGCTCGCACTGTCTCGCGGTCTGTCACGGAATAGGCCGTGGGATCAGCGCCGTCCTGGCTGCCAAGGGAAACGGCGGAGTCGGTGAGCGTCGATACGGTCCTCTTGGCGGATAGGTGCACGGCGGAGAGGCCTGCCGCATGCATGGCAGGGATGTCGGAGATCTTGAGTCCTCCCCCAGCCATGATGTCAATGGCACCAGCAGAGCGCTCAACCAGTTGGGACAGGGTGGCTAAGCCTTCCCCGGCCGTTTCAGCATGACCCGATGTGAGGACACGCGTAAACCCGAGCTCCAGGAGTTGCTCGAGGGCGCGCAGCGGATCGCGGGACTGATCAATGGCACGGTGGAAGGTCAAGTGGGCATCTGCCCGCGCCTGCCGTGCGGCGTCCACCAGCTTCCTCGCCACGGGGACATCCACTTCGCCGTCGCGGGTCAGCGCCCCCACTACAACACCGTCAGCTCCCAGTGCCAGCAGGTGCCTGACTTCGTGAATCATGGTGTCCACGTCTGAGGCGGAATAGTGGAAATCGCCTGGGCGGCACCGGACCAAGGCATGGATCCCCAAGCGGCCCCCCACATGCTCCATGCTTGACTCCAGAAGGCCTTGGCTCGGAGTTATGCCGCCGAGTTCCAGGCCGCTGCAGAGTTCGATCCTGTCGGCGCCTTCCGCTGCGGACGTTCCTGCGCCCGCAGCGCTTGTCACGGCAATCTCAAGTTTCATGCTGAAACTCTACGTGGACCCGGGTTTGGGCACAGCTAAGGCCCCCAAGAAGGCACTTCCTAGGGGCCTTAGGTACAAAGCACGGAGGGCTCAGGCCTGGTAGGCCTGGAGCTTCTCCTTTTGCTCCGGAGTGAGCCGCAGGACCCGTCCGGTGTCCTCAGCGACAAACGCAAGGTGCGTGCTCGCTTTGACACATTCCTCCCGGGTCACGGGATCCTTGATGACGTAGTGGAGATCGAAACTGGCGCCCTTCACGGCGCCCACCCAGATTTCCACGACGGCCGGGATGTTGCGGTACTCCAAGGTTCGGACGTAGCGGACCTTGTGCTCCACGACGAGGGTCATAACGCCTTCGCCAACATCGTTGAATAAGGCGGCAGGCGGCTCCGTGCCCGGCAAACCGGCGCCTGCGGGCGGACCGAAAGCCGCGATGCGGGCTTCCTCCAGCATGCGCACGATCTGCACGTTGTTGATGTGGCCGTAGGCATCCATGTCACCCCAGCGCATGGGCACCAAGACCTCTATGCGCTGGGGTGCCACCGACGATTCCGCGGACGCGGCTGCCGTTTGCGTGCTCAGCTGTGCACCGCCGTCGAATCGTCCACCGCGGCTTCGCCTGCATCCTCACCAGCAAACTGGGACATGTAGAGGCGGTAGTATGCGCCCTGCAGTGCCAGCAGCTGGCTGTGGTTGCCCTGCTCCACGATCTGGCCGTTCTCCATCACCAGGATGGTGTCGGCATCGCGGATGGTGGAAAGGCGGTGGGCGATCACGAAGCTGGTCCGGTCCGTGCGGAGGGCAGCCATGGCCTTCTGCAGCAACAGTTCGGTACGGGTGTCAACGGAGCTCGTCGCTTCGTCGAGGATCAGCAAGGATGGATTGGAAACGAACGCACGTGCGATGGTGATGAGCTGTTTCTCACCGGCGCTGACGTTGTTGCCCTCTTCGTCGATGATTGTCTGGTACCCATCCGGAAGCGCGCGAACAAAGCGGTCCACGTAGGTGGCCTTCGCGGCCTCCATGACCTGTTCCTCCGTCGCATCCAGGTTGCCGTACTTGATGTTGTCGTAGATGGTGCCTCCGAAGAGCCATGCATCCTGCAGAACCATGCCCACCTTGGAGCGGAGTTCGGCCCGGCTGAGGTCCTTGACGTCCACGCCGTCCAAGGTGATCCGCCCAGCGTTGAGCTCGTAGAAACGCATCACCAGGTTCACCAACGTGGTCTTGCCAGCACCGGTCGGTCCCACGATTGCCACCGTATGGCCCGGCTCGGCGCTGAAGGACAGATCCTCGATCAGTGGTTTGTCCTCGACGTAGCTGAAGTACACCTTCTCGAACTCCACGTGTCCGTCCGTCTTGGGCGGCAAGTGCTTGGTGCCGGTTTCCTGGACTTCCTCATCGGCATCCAGGAACTCGAAGACACGCTCCGCTGAAGCCACGCCGGACTGCAGCATGTTGGCCATGCCGGCGATTTGGCCCAGCGGCTGGGTGAATTCGCGCGAGTACTGGATGAATGCCGTGGCGTCGCCGAGGCTCATGGAGCCCGAAGCTACACGCAGGCCGCCGACGACGGCGATGCCCACGTAGGACAGGTACGAAACGAAGTTCATGGCCGGGAAGATGATGCCGGAAACGAACTGTGCACCAAATGAGGCCTTGTACAGTTCCTCGTTCTTTTCATCGAAGCGGACCAGCATGTCTGCATCGCGGCCGAACACCTTCACCAGGTCATGGCCGGAGAAGGATTCCTCAATCTGGCCGTTCAAGGCACCGGTGTTCTTCCACTGCGCTGCGAAGAGCTTCTGGCTCCTGGCACCGATCACGCCGGCCATGACGCCGGAGAGCGGCAGTGCGATCAGTGCAATCAGCGCAAGTTCCCAGGACACGATGAACATCATCACGATGATGCCCAACACGGTGAGCACCGAACTGACCAGCTGCGCAAATGCCTGTTGGAGGCCCTGCTGGACGTTGTCCACATCGTTGGTGACGCGGGACAGGATGTCACCCCGTTGGCGGGTGTCAAAGTAGTTCAGCGGCAGGCGGTTGAGCTTGGCCTGGACTTCGTCCCGGAGGTTCCTGATGACGCGCATGACGATCCGGTTCAACAACCAGCCCTGTGCCCACAGGAAGATGTTGGCCACGAAGTACATGAGCAGGACGATCGAAATCAGGAACGTCAGTTTCGAGAAGTCGATGCCGTTGGTCAGGGTCATCTTGGAGACCATGTCCGCGAAATTGTCCTGGCCTTGCTGGCGCATGAGGTCCGCGAACTGCTCCGGGGTCACGCCGGGCGGTATCTGCTTGCCAATGACGCCACCGAAGATGACGTCCATGGCGCTGCCGAGGACCTTGGGAGCGATGACGTTGAGGACCACGGAAACCACCACGAGTCCGATGACGATCAACACACCGACCCGTTCGGGCTTGAGCAGGCCCATCAGCCGCTTGGCGGAAGGCCAGAAAGCCTTGGCCTTCTTGGCCGGCACATCGCCGAACATGCCGCCGTCGGCTTCGGTGGGGACGTACTCCTCTTCGACGAAGTCCTCGTCTTCAAGGGCCTCTGCGGCTACATCGGCCGTAGCCTCTGCCTTGGCGGCTTTCGCGGCTTCTGCCTTGGCAGCCCAGCCACGCTTCTTTTGCTGGTTCTGCTCGGTCATGCCACTTCCTCCACGCTCAGCTGGGATTCAACGATTTCCTGGTAGGTGGGTGAGGTTTCCAGGAGTTCATCGTGGGTTCCCCTGTCAACGATCCGCCCGTTGTCGAGGACCAGGATCTCGTCGGCGTCGCGGATGGTGGAGACGCGCTGGGCAACAATGATCACCGTGGAGTCGCGGGTCTTGGCCTTCAGCGCCTTGCGCAGCCGGGCGTCGGTGGCGACGTCCAGTGCCGAGAACGAGTCATCGAAGACATAGACGCTGGGCTTGGTCACGAGTGCACGGGCGATGCAAAGGCGCTGGCGCTGTCCACCGGAGACGTTGGTGCCACCCTGAGCGATCCGACGGTTCAAGCCAGCCGACTTGTCCTCAACGAAGCCCCTGGCCTGCGCGGTTTCCAGGGCATCCCAGAGTTCCTCGTCCGTAGCATCTGTCTTGCCGAAGCGCAGGTTGTGCTCGATGGTGCCAGAGAACAAGTACGGCTTCTGCGGAACGGCGGCGACGCGGCTGCTGATCTCCGACGAATCCAATTGGGTGACCGGAACGCCGTCGAGCATAACCTCGCCGGAAGCGACGTCGTAAAGCCGCGGAAGCAGCGAAACCAGGGTGGTCTTGCCCGCCCCCGTGGAACCGATGATGGCGAGCGTCTTGCCGGGTTCGGCAGTAAAGGAGATATTGCTCAGCACGGGAGCCTCGGCGCCCGGGTATTTGAAGGTGACGTCACGGAACTCGACGCGGCCCTTCTTCTCGGCCGGAACCACGGGATTGGCCGGGTTGTGGATGGAAGGTTCGACGTCGAGAACCTCGCCGATGCGGTCAGCACACACCGAAGCGCGGGGAATCATCATGGCCATGAAGGTGCCCATCATGACGGCGATGAGGATCTGGAGCAGGTATTGCAGGAACGCGGTCAGAGCTCCGACCTGCATGTCGCCGGAGTCGACGCGCTGGCCGCCGAACCACAGCACAGCCGCTGTGGACAGGTGCAGGATCATGCCGATGGCAGGGAACATAAGGACGAACAGGTTGCCGATCTTCACGGACACGGCAGTAAGGTCCTGGTTGGCTTCGCCGAAGCGCTTGGCCTCGTACGGCTCGCGGACGAACGCGCGGACAACGCGGATGCCGATGATCTGTTCGCGAAGGACGCCGTTGATGGCATCGATCTTGGCCTGCATCGAGCGGAAGAGCGGCATGAGCCGGACCACGAGGTACCCAACTACGGCCACAAGGACGGGAACCGAGACCCAGACCAGCCAAGAGAGGCTGAGGTCTTCGCGGAGGGCCATGATGATGCCGCCAACACACATGATGGGCGTGGAGACCATGAAGTTCAGGCCCATCAGCACCAGCATCTGGACTTGCTGGACGTCATTGGTGCCGCGGGTGATCAGGGTTGGCGCACCAAACTTGTTGACGTCCTGGGCGGAGAAGCTGCTGACCTGGCGGAAAACGCTGCGGCGCAGGTCGCGGCCAATGGCCATGGCCGTCCGGGCTCCGAAGTAGACGGCCGCGATGGCAGTGAGCACCTGGGCGAGGGC
Organism: Paenarthrobacter sp. NPDC089988; assembly: GCF_044748465.1. Taxonomy (NCBI): domain Bacteria; kingdom Bacillati; phylum Actinomycetota; class Actinomycetes; order Micrococcales; family Micrococcaceae; genus Paenarthrobacter; species Paenarthrobacter sp. NPDC089988. The sequence continues at coordinate 114,425 of NZ_JBIVGD010000011.1, read as the reverse complement.
GACGGCGAGCATGAGCGCGCCGGTCCGCCAGATGAAGTCGGTATCGCCGCGGGAAACTCCCTCGTCAATGATTTTGGCGTTGAGGCTGGGAAGGTAGAGCGTTGCGATGGTGGACGCCAACTGGAATATGAGGACGGCCACGATTTGCGGCAAATACGGCTTGGAATAGCGCCGTATAAGGGTGACAAGCATGCCCACGGATCCTTAAGGAGAGAGTGCGTGAATGAGTTAAGTAAGTTCTAGCAGCAGCCGCTGACAGTATTAGCCTCCCCACTCTACGAGTTCGGTTGCCTATGCGAAACAACCTCCGGAAAAGATCATCCCAGCGGAGTAGTTTCAGCGCCGTAAATGCTCCCTTAAGAGCAGAGGGCGCCGGCTGGATCTTCCAACCGGCGCCCTGCAGTCACGTGCTTAGCCTGCGTGCTTGCCGTGGTCCGTCTTGGCTTCGACGCCCTGCAGGAGCATCAGTGCCATGCGTTCCTGCTGCCGGCGTTCATGCTTGAGCTCCTTGCGCAAGGCTTTCAGCTGCTCGGCCGTCCGGGCCTGCTGCTCGGCGACGCCCTGCTGCTCGCGCAGCCGGGCCTGGAGTTCCACGTTCGCCCGGCTGAGCTGGAGTTGCTGTTCCGCCAGGACGTACTGGGTCCGGGACAACTGTTCCTGGAGTTCCTTGACATCGGTGGCGGCGTGGGGCCGTTCCTGGGTCAGGATCCTGGCGAACTCAAGGTCAAGGTCCTCCGAGGAACGGTCGCCCGGAGCCGAACGCCGCGCGCTTACCCCGGACCCCGCGCCCTGCCGGGAACCGGAATCCTGAACCGAGCCGGAAGCAAGGTGCCGTTCGGCATCAAGGCGGGCGCCGGCGTCGTGCGCTTTATCGGCGCCGGACGGCACGCTGTCCAGGGACGTCGTGTCCAAGGACATCGCTGCCTCGCCGGAGGCGGTGGCGATGAGTTCCTTTTCCGGGGCTGCGTCCACGGTCCGGCGGAGCGGGCGTTCCTTGATCAGGAGGACGGCCAGGAGGGCTACCACGCTGATGACGGCGGAGATCATGAAGATCTGGGCAGTGGCATCACCGTAGGCGGCACGCATGATGTCGCGGATCGGGGCTGGCATGTCGGCCAGGTCCATGCTGGCGCCGGAGGAACCACCTTGCACGGGGATTCCTGCAGCGGCCAGCCCTTCGACTGCCAGGTCCTTCACATGGTTGGACATGATGGCACCGAGGACGGAGACACCGATCGCGCCACCCACCGAGCGGAAGAATGCCACCGAAGCGCTGGCAGTTCCAATGTCCTTGGCCTGCACGGTGTTCTGCACGGCAAGTACCAGGTTCTGCATGAGCATGCCCAGGCCAAGGCCGAACACGCCGGTGTAGATGGCCACGACCCACAGTTCAGTCGTGTGGTCGATGGTTCCGGCGAAAGCGAGCCCGCCGATCAACAGGACCGAACCGGCGATCAGGAACCTCTTCCACTTGCCGAAACGGCTGATCAGGATACCCGAAGCCACAGAACCAACGAGGTTGCCGGCGATCATCGGCAGGGTCAGGAGGCCGGCCTCCGTAGGAGTGGCGCCACGGGAAACCTGGAAGTACTGGCCAAGGAACGTGGATGAGCCGAACATCGCGATGCCAACGGCGACCGAAGCCAGAATGGCCAGGGCCGTGGTGCGCTCCGAGATGATCTTCAAGGGAATGATCGGCTGGGACACCTTGGTCTCAACGAACACCAGCAGCGCCAGGAGGGCCACACCGCCGCCAACCATAAGGGCGGACTGCCAGGAGACCCAGTCGTAGTACTCCGGGTTGCCGGCGAAGGAAACCCAGATGAGGAGGAGGCTCACGCCGGTGGTCAGCAGGATGGCACCCAGCCAGTCGATCTTGGCCGGACGCTTGATGTGCTCGATCTTGAGGGTGATCTGGAGCAGGATGAGCGCTATCACGGCCAGCGGAACGCAAACGAAGAACGTCCAGCGCCAGCCGAGGGGGCTGTCCACGATGAAGCCACCAAGCAGCGGGCCACCTGCGGTGCCAACAGCCATGACAGCACCCATGTAGCCCGAGTACTTGCCACGGTCGCGCGGCGGAATCATGGAACCGATGATGGCCTGGGCCAGTGCCGTGAGGCCACCCATTGCCACGCCCTGGATCACGCGGGCGGTCAGCAGCAGCGGAATCGTTTCGGACAGGCCTGCCATGACCGAGCCCGCAACGAAGATGATGATGCTGAGCTGGACCAGGAGCTTCTTGTTAAAGAGGTCCGCAAGCTTGCCCCAGATGGGTGTGGTGGCCGCGTTGGCGAGCAGGGCCGCGGTGATCACCCAGGCGAAGTCGGTCTGCGTGCCCTTGAGCTCGGACATGATGGTGGGAAGGGCGTTCGCCACGATGGTGCTGCTCAGGATCGCAGTAAAGAATGCTGCCAGGAGACCCGTCAAAGCCTCCATGATTTGGCGGTGGGTCATGGGCGCTGCGGCGCCCCCCTGCCCTGCCGCTGCCGTTTGGACTGCTGGTTTGGCCATGCGTGGCTCCTAAACTGTGAGTTTCGTCGTTGTGGAACCGGCCGCCGTTGCCCGGATTGAGTCTTTGAGGGACGTGCTGAGTTTCTGCAGCACCTTGGATGCTTCAAGGGCGTCTTCTTCGCTCCAGTCCGCGAGGTAGTCCCGCAACCGGACGCTCCGCTGCTCTTCGAATTCGCGGAGTTTGGCCATGCCGCTCTCCGTCAGCGCGAGGAGCTGCGCCCTGCCGTCTGCCGGATCAGGCCGCCTCATCACGAAGCCCAGCTCTTCCAACTCCGCGATGTGGCGGCTCAGGACAGGCGCGCTGACGCCCAGTTTGGCCGCCAGATGGGTGGCGCGGGTCTCCCCCTCGCCAATGAACCGCATGACACCTTGGACAGCCATTCCGACGTCGGGAACGCGGGCCAAGTGGGCGGTCACCACACAGCGCAGAGTCCGCTGCAGGTCGAAAATTTGATGCACAAGATCGGTTGCCGTGGCTGAACCAACGGACATGGAAAACACCCCTTTTTTGTTTGCCTAAAGCAACTATACACAAGAATGATTGCTTTGGGAAACTAAAGAAGGGTCAGGAGGCGTCTTCGGTGAGCTCCCGCGCCACGGAAATGACTTCCTCAACCCGCCTGGGTCTGTGCACACCTGGCGGGACCACGGCAACGAGCTTGTTCTCCGGCAGCTTGTCCTCGATGGGGACCAACGCCACCCGGGCGCCTGTATAGAGGGACTCGATCCCGGGCCACACATTCGTCACCGAATACGCCCGGCCACTGGCCACAATGCCGCGGATGGTCTGTGCCACCACGCTCCGCCACCGCACTTTAGGCTCTATGCCGGCCGAATGGAACATGGCAATAACACGCTCCGCACTGGGCGGGACGTCAAAGAGGACGACGTCTTCCTGCGCCAGATCGGCGAAGCTGAGGGATTTCCGCCTTGCCATCGGGTGGTCCGCGGACAGCATGAATTGCGGACGGGAGGCTGCCACGGTGAGGATTTCGACGCCGGGAACGGCCTGGAGCGAATAGATGAAGGCAACGTCCAACTCGCCCTCGCCCACGGCACGCTGCAACTCTTCTGCGTTGCCTTCCACAAAGTCGAGCTCAACATCCGGCCACCGTGCGGCGAAGACGCGGATGAGTTCGGGAATCAACCGCGGGGAGATCGCGATCATGCAGCCGATGGACACCCGCCCACGCATGTCGTCATGGGATCCGTGGAGCGCGCCGTGCAGTTCCGCCGTTTCCCGCAGTATGCGCCGTGCACGAACCCCCAGTTCCACCCCCGCCGGCGTTGGTTCCACCCGCTTGGCGCGGGTACGGATCAGCAGATCCAAGCCCAGGCTCTTCTCCAACTGGGCGATGGCCATGGATGCCGCGGCCTGGGAAATGTTGGATTCGCTGGCCGCCTTGGTCAGTGACCCGTGGTCCAGGACGGCCACGAAATACTCCAACTGCCGCAGCGTAAACTCACCCATCAATTCTCCTTATGAACTTCTTAGAATTGATTGATTATACAAGTGACGTGGTGCGGACCACACTGGAAGAAAGCCATTCCGACCAAGGAGAACCATGACGCCGACGTCATCCCTCAAACCGCACATCGTCACTCTGGGAACAGCTGGTGGACCACGATGGTGGGCCGCCGCCGATTCCGGCGAGCGCACGGGAATCGCCACGGCCGTGGTGGTTGGGGATGCCTTCTACCTGGTGGATTTCGGGCAGGGCGCGGGACGACGGCTCAGCCAGTCCGGACTGCAGCTGAAGGACCTGCGTGCCCTGTTCATCACGCACCTCCACTCGGACCATGTCTATGACCTCGCTGGGCTCGGCATCTTCGGGCTCTACGCACTCACCGAGCGCACGGAGAACCCTGTGCGCATCATTGGACCCGGCAACCGGGGCGAGCTTCCCGCGGTGTCGCCGCGCGCCGTCGTCGCTCCTGAACCGTTGGCGCCGGAGAATCCGACGCCGGGCACCCGCCAAATGTTCGAACAGCTCATGAAGGCGCACGCAACGGACCTCAACGACCGCATTCTGGACAGCCTCCGGCCCAGCCCGCTGGACATCTTCCACGCCGAAGACATCCAGATTCCTACCGAATCCGGCTACCACCCCAACAACAACCCGACGCCGAACATGGAACCGTTCGAGGTGTACCGCGACGAACTGGTCACGGTGACGGCCATCCTGGTGGAGCACCCGCCGGTGGCTCCCGCGTTCGCGTTCCGCTTCGATACAGCCGAGGGCTCGGTGACCATCTCCGGCGACACTGCCTACACGCAGAACATGATCACCCTCGCCCGGGACACCGATCTGCTGTTGCACGAAGCCATCGATTTCGCGTGGGTGGAGTCCCTCTACGGGGACAAGACGGACGAGTCCAGCCGGGCTTCCCGCGACCACCACTACAAGTCCCACACCAGCGTCCGCGAGGCGGCCAAACTGGCCGAAATTGCCGGCGCCGGCCACCTTGCCCTGCACCACCTCGTCCCCGGTTCCGCCTCGGAGTCTGTTTGGCAGGAAGCGGGAGAGCACTTCACCGGGACCTTCACTGTCCCGAACGACCTCGACAACATCCCGTTCGCCCGTCAGCGCTGACGCGGCCCGAAAACACCAGAGGAAACCCATGAGCTCAGCCCCAACAGCCCCGGAAACCGGAGTTGTCACCACCGCGGAATCGTCCATGAATTCCAAGGACATGCGCCGCATCCTGTCCTCCAGCTTTATTGGAAGCGCGATCGAGTACTACGACTTTGTCCTCTATGCGACGGCAGCGAGCCTGGTCTTCAACAAAGTCTTCTTCGCCAACCTCGGCCCGGGCTTCGACCTGTTTGCCTCTTTCGTGACCCTTGCGGTGGGCTACATCGCCCGCCCGTTGGGTGGCCTGATCTTCGGCCACTTCGGCGACCGCCTGGGCCGCAAGAAAATGCTGGTGCTGTCCATGTTGATCATGGGTCTTGGCACCACGGCCATCGGCCTTCTCCCCACCACTGCGCAGATCGGCATGGCCGCACCTTTGGCCCTGGTGATCCTCCGGCTGGTCCAAGGTGTGGCCGTGGGTGGCGAGTGGGGCGGAGCGGCGCTCATGGCGATCGAACATGCGCCCAAGGAACACCGTGGTTTCGCGGCAGCGTTTGCCAATGCCGGCGGGCCGGCCGGGGCCATCCTCGGCACGCTTGCGCTGTCCCTGTTCGCCGCAGTGTCCGGCAAGGATTTCCTCGTGTGGGGTTGGCGTGTTCCGTTCCTGCTGAGCGCCTTGCTCATTGTGGTGGGCATGGTGATCCGCCTGAAGGTGGCCGAAACTCCGGCCTTTCAGCGCCTCGAGGCAGCCGGCGAAAAGCGCCGGGTTCCCCTGCTGGATGTCCTGAAGAACAACCCCAGGGCAGTGGTCCTGGGCTTGCTCGCCACCACCTCGTTCTACGTATGCCAGTCGATGACCACCGTTTGGGGCGTTTCCGTAGCTGTTGACAGCGGCGCGGACAAGAACGGCGTCTTGAACATCAAGGCGTTTGCCGCACTCCTCACCCTGGTGATCTGCTTCTACTCCGCCCGCCTCAGCGACCGTGTGGGCCGCCGTCGGGTGCTCATTGGTGCGTCCCTCCTGGGCGCGGTGCTGGTGTATCCCATCCTGATGCTGCTGACCAACGGCGAGCTGTGGGGCTTTGCAGTGGCCATCATCCTCGGCAACGGCCTGGTCCAAGGGTTCCTGTACGGGCCGATCGCAGCCTACGTCGCCGAGCAGTTCCCCACCCGCAACCGGTACACGGGCGCTTCGCTCGCCTACCAAGGCGCTTCGATGATCGGCGCAGGTTTCACCCCGATGATCGTCGCCGGCCTGAGCCTCGCTGCCGGAGGCGGGATCTGGCTCATCGCAGTGTTCTGGATCGTCGCCATGCTCGCCTCGGCCGTAGCAGTCAAGGCGACGCCGGAAGGCACACGCCGCGACCTCGACTAGCTTGTGAAGTGTGCACCGAAAAACCCCCGCGCTTTCTGCGCGGGGGTTTTTCAGTCCTGCTAGTCCAGGTGCGTGGGGCCGAACATCTTCAGCAGCGTTTCAACCACGACGACGTTCGGTCCGTCCGCGGAGAACGACGCCTTGAGCGCGTCCCCCACCTGGTCCGGGGATACCCGAACGGCCGGAACGCCAAAGGACTCGGCCAGCTTGACGAAGTCCGGACGGGCAAGTTCGGTGGCCGTGGCCTTGCCGAAGGCACCCACCATGTATTCGCGCAGGATGCCGTAGCCGCCGTCGTCCACAATCAACCAGGTGACCGGGATGTTGTGCTGCTTGGCGGTGGCGAGCTCGGAGATGGAGTACATTGAGGAACCGTCACCGGACACAGCGAGCACCCTGCCCGGTTTGCCCGTCGTTTCCAAGCCCACGGCACCGCCGATCGCGGCCGGGAAGCCATAGCCCAGGCCGCCTGCGCCCTGTGCGGAATGGAACTGGCCTTCGCGCGAATCCCAGCAGGACCAGCCCCAGTACGCGGAAATGGTCATGTCCCAGAAGGTCTGCATGTCCGCCGGGACAGCTTCGCGGATATCGGCCATGAACTTCAGTTCCTTGGCCAGGTCCTGAGATTCCAGCCGTGCCTTGACCTTGGCCAAGGAGTCCTTGACCACGTCCTCCGGGCTGGTGCCGTGCCAGTCGCGTCGTGTTGCGTCCGCGGCTCCGGCGTCCATCAGGGCCTCATCCAGTGCCTTGAGGGCCTGCCCCGCGTCTGCACGGATGCCCAGGCCGGGACGGTTGGATTCCAGGACACGGGGTTCGGCGTCGATCTGGATGATCCGGCCGCGAGGTTCGAACGTGAAGTAGTTCGACGTCACTTCGCCCAGGGACGAGCCGATGACGATCAGTACATCGGCATCCTCGAGGACGTCAGTCATGTACCGGTCCTCGATCCAGGACTGCAGGGACAGCTCGTGGTTCCACGGGAACGCGCCATTGCCGCCAGGGGTGCAGATCACCGGTGCCCGCAACTGCTCGGCAATGGAGAGCAGCGACTTCTCGGCCCGGCCACGGCGCGTACCGCCGCCTGCGATGATCGCCGGTCGTTCCGCCGTCGTAAGCCACTTCACGGCCTCGCGGACCAGTTCCACGCGCGGCGGGTTGTCGAAGGCCTCAGCGAGGGCATCTTCCACGGGCGGAACCACGATCGGATCCAGCAGCACGTTCTGCGGGATTTCGATCCACACAGGGCCTTGCGGCGAGGAAATCGCTTCCGTCCAGGCGTCCTGGATGGCAGAGGGGATACCCGAGGCGTGCTGGATCAGGCGCTGGCTCTTGGTGACATTCGCCGCCGAGGCCTTCTGGTCATCGAGCTGGTGGAGCATGCCCTTGCGGCGGGCGCCCAGGCCCTCCAGGGGGATCTGGCTGGCCACAACCACCATCGGAACGCCGGTGGCGTAGGCTTCCTGCAAACCGGCCAGGGACGTCAACGCCCCGGGACCAGTGCTCAGGAAAAGAACACCGACCTCGCCGGTAGCGCGCGAGTACCCGTCAGCGGCGAAGGCTGAGTTGTTCTCCACGCGTGAAGAAACGAAGTGCAGGTTGCCGCGACCCATCGCATCGAACAAGCCCAACGCGTGCTGGCCCGGAATACCGAAAACCGTCTTCGCGCCGAGCGCCTCGAGGGTCTCGACGACGAGGTCCCCGCCATTGCGCTGGCCGGTCTCCTTGGTGGGAGCCGCCGTCCCCGGATCAAAGTCGATCATCGCCGGGTAGCTTTCGCGAGTTCTTCGATGCGTGCACCCAGGGCCTGCTGCGCGTAGCCGTTCGGAGCGCCGTGCCGGTCGCCCTCCACGGCGTTGTCAGCCATGAGGGTCACCAGTTCGTAGGCAACGTGGCTGCCGGCCACACCGGTGATTTCTGCGTGGTCGTAGGCCGGAGCAACTTCCACAACATCTGCCCCCACGAGGTTCATGCCGCGGAAGCCGCGGATGATCTCCAGGAGTTCCCGGCTGGTGATGCCGCCGGCTTCCGGCGTGCCCGTGCCCGGCGCGTGGGCCGGGTCCAGCACGTCGATGTCCACGGAGATGTACAGCGGGCGGGTGCCGATCCGGTCCCGGATCTTGGCCACCGTCTCGGCGACGCCCTGGTAGTAGACGTCTGCCGAAGTGACGATGCCGAAGCCAAAGCGGTGGTCGTCGTCGAGGTCCTTCTTGCCGTACAGCGGACCGCGGGTTCCAACGTGGCTGATGGCCTCGGTGTCCAGGATGCCTTCTTCCACGGCGCGGCGGAACGGGGTGCCGTGGGTGTACTCCGCGCCGAAGTAGGTGTCCCAGGTGTCCAGGTGGGCGTCGAAGTGCAGCATGGCGATGGGCTCGCCGGCCCGTTCGGCCGCCGCCCTCAGGAGCGGCAGGGCAATGGTGTGGTCTCCACCGAGAGTGACCAGCTTGCTGCCCGTGGCGGTGAGGTCCAGAGCGTTTTGCTGGATGGTTTCGATGGCCTCGTTGATGTTGAACGGGTTTACGGCCATGTCGCCGGCGTCGGCAACCTGTATGTTCTCGAACGGGCTGACGTCCCATGCGGGGTTGTACGGGCGCAGCAAGCGGCTGGCCTCACGCACGTGGTTGGCGCCGAAGCGCGCGCCGGGACGGTAGGAAACACCGGAGTCGAAAGGCACGCCGACAACGGTGACGTCGGCCTTGGACACCTGGTCCAGGCGGGGCAGGCGGGCGTAGGTGGCTGCCCCGGCGTAGCGCGGGATGCGGGAGGAATCGATGGGGCCGAGGTTTCCGTTGGCCTCGATGCGGAGCTCTTCCAAAGTTGCGCAACTCCTTAAGTAGATGGCTGCTGTGACACCCATCATACACTCAAAGTTGTCTAATAAGCATCACCTGTTTACAAGACGGCTTCCGCGGATCCGAATGTTTGAGACGCCGCTCACATGAGGCGTAAAGATTCCATAAAAACCGGTCCTAACAGGCAATTCCCAGCAATACGCTCCAATCCGGGAGCAGCACCGTGCTGCGCGAAAGGACATCGTGACGACGCTGACCAGGCCACCGGCCGACCCTGCCGACCGGCGCAAGGAAGCCTCCAACCTCAAGGCATGGCTGCTGGAAGGCATGCCGGACACGTCGGGCAAACGGCAAGGACCCCACGGGAAGCCGTCCGAGTCGCACAAGCCCCAAGCCTGGTGGAAGGTCATGTGCCTCACGGGCCTCGACTACTTCTCCACCCTCGGTTACCAACCCGCCATCGCGGCCCTTGCCGCAGGCCTGCTCTCGCCACTGGCTACCCTGCTTCTGGTCTTCGCCACCCTGGCCGGGGCGCTGCCCGTCTACCGTCGCGTGGCCAAGGAGAGCCCCCGCGGCGAAGGCTCCATCGCCATGCTGGAACGCCTCCTCCCCCGCTGGGGAGGCAAGCTCTTTGTCCTTGCGCTCCTCGGCTTTGCGGCAACGGACTTCATGATCACCATTACGTTGTCCGCTGCCGACGCCACGGCCCACCTCATCGAGAACCCGTTCGCCCCGGAATTCCTTGAAGGCCAGCACGTGGTGATCACCCTGGCGCTGATCGCCGGGCTGGGCATCGTCTTCCTCAGGGGATTCCGGGAAGCCATCAACGTTGCCGTGGTACTCGTCGCAGCCTTCCTGGCTCTGAACCTCGTGGTGGTCTTCGTGGCCATCAGCCACCTCTTCACCGAATCCCACGTGATCACCGACTGGTGGGGTGCGCTGACCACCTCCCACGGCGATCCGTTGATGATGATCGGGCTTGCCCTCCTCGTGTTCCCCCGACTGGCCTTGGGGCTCTCCGGGTTCGAAACCGGCGTGGCCGTGATGCCGCAGATCAAGGGGCGCGCCACGGACACCGATGCCAACCCCGCGGGCCGGATCAAAGGTGCGCACCGCCTGCTGACAACGGCCGCGATCATCATGAGCTCCTTCCTGATCACTTCAAGCTTCACCACGGTCATGCTGATCCCTGCCGCCGAGTTCGAATCCGGCGGCAAGGCAGAGGGGCGCGCACTGGCGTACCTCGCCCACAAGTTCCTTGGCGATGGCTTCGGCACCGTATACGACATCAGCACCATTGCCATCCTGTGGTTTGCCGGCGCCTCCGCCATGGCCGGCCTGCTGAATCTGGTCCCCCGCTACCTTCCGCGCTACGGCATGGCTCCCGCGTGGGCCCGGGCACTCCGTCCGCTGGTTCTCGTGTTCACCGTCATCGCCTTCGCCGTGACCATCATTTTCCAGGCAGACGTCAACGCCCAGGGCGGCGCCTATGCCACGGGTGTACTGGTGCTCATTACGTCGGCATCCATCGCCGTGACGCTGTCCGCACGGCGCAAGAAGCAGCGGGCCCAGTTCACCGGCTTCGGCATCGTCTCGCTCGTCTTCATTTACACCACGGTGGTCAATTCAATCGAGCGTCCGGACGGCCTCAAGATTGCTGCCTTATTCATCCTGGGCATCATGGTGGTCAGCTTCATTTCCCGGATCCGGCGCGCCTTCGAGTTGCGGGCCACCCACATCAAAATGGACGAGAAAGCCCTCGAATTCACCGCGAACAACACCGATGGTCCAGTCCGAATCATTGCGCACGAGCCCAAGCACCTCAGCGCGGACCGGTACCAGGAGAAGCTGGAACACGCCCAGCAGGCCAACCACCTGCCCAAGGACTGCGGCACGCTGTTTATCGAGATCATCGTGGACGACAGCTCGGACTTCGAACAGGAACTCCAGGTAGTGGGCAAGGAACGCCACGGCTTCAAGATCCTGGAAGTCCACAGCAACAACGTCCCCAATACCCTGGCAGCGGTACTGCTCCACATCCGCGACGTCACGGGCTTTATGCCGCACATCTACTTCCGCTGGACCGAGGGCAACCCGATCTCCAACCTCAGCAAGTTCCTCTTCTTCGGCGAAGGCGAGATCGCACCGGTCACCCGGGAAGTGCTGAGGGAAGCCGAACCGGACATCACCCGCCGCCCCTGGGTCCACGTGGGCTAACCACACCCCGAGATGACAGTTAATGCCAATGTTTCCCCAAAACATTGGCATTAACTGTCATCTCGCGCAGTCTTAGCGGCTCGCCGCGGGCACCAGGACCCAGAGCACCTCCACCGTCTCATCCGTGGGGTTGATCCAGGTGTGGGGCTCGCGGCCCGGGAAGGAAAGGGTATCCCCTTCCTCGAGGTCATATTCCTCGTTGGTCAGGATCAGCTTGATCCTGCCTTTGACGACGTGCAGCACGTCAACATCGCAGTCCACGGCATAGAGTTCGTTTTCGCCACGCCCCCGCGGCTCGATGGTCGCCTGCAGGATCTGGAGCCTGCGCTCGGAACGCGCCGTGAGCAGCCGCTCCACAATGCCCTGGCCGCCCAGGGAAATCCGTGGACCATCGTCGCGCCGGGTCAGGTGTGTTTCGGGGGCGGCGAAGAGGTCGCCAACAGACACGGACAGCACCTGGCACAGCGTCACCAGTGAGGCCACTGACGGTGAAGTAAGGTCCCGCTCCACCCTGCTGAGGAAGCCTTTGGTCAGACCCGTGGCGTCTGCAACCTGCTCGATGGTAAGCCGCTGCGCCTGCCGGGCTGCACGGATTCTGGAACCGATGGCAACAGGAACATTGCTGGGTTCAACGGGTAGAGCCTTCATTCACAAACCTTTCAGGCCCGTCCGGGAGGCCCTGTCATTGGAGCCAATAGTAGCCGGACAGCCACGGCAAAGAGTCAGAATCCGCGGAACCATGACCAAACCACCTTGACTGTTACTCCCATCACAACATATCCTCATAGGCAACAAGTGTTGTCTGTGAGGCACACAACACAAGTCCAACCTCCGTTCGTCAGCACAGAGACTTCGACGCCCTGCAGGAGTATCGTCGAATACCCCAACCTCCGTGCATCAGCTCCAAGGAGCCACTCATGGACTCTTCGTTCATCAACATCGCCATCGTGGTGGTGTATTTGCTTGCCATGCTGGCGTTCGGTTGGTGGGGCAAGTCCCGCACCAAGAACAACAGCGACTTCCTGGTGGCCGGCCGCCGCCTGGGACCGTTCCTCTACACCGGCACCATGGCCGCGGTTGTCCTGGGTGGCGCATCCACCGTTGGCGGCGTTGGCCTGGGCTACAAGTTCGGTATCTCCGGCATGTGGCTGGTGGTGGCCATCGGCGCAGGCGTCCTCTTGTTGAGCCTGCTGTTCGCCGGCACCATCCAGCGCCTGAAGATCTACACCGTCTCGCAGATGCTCAGCCTCCGCTATGGAAGCAAGGCCACCCAGACCTCCGGCATCGTCATGCTTGCCTACACACTTATGCTCTGCGCAACCTCCACCGGCGCCTACGCCACTATCTTCGTGGTCCTTTTCGACTGGGAACGCTGGCTGGCCATCGCTGTGGGCGGCGCCATCGTGCTGGTCTACTCCACCATCGGTGGCATGTGGTCCATCACCCTTGCGGACCAGGTGCAGTTCATCATCAAGACCGTTGGCATCTTCCTGCTGATGCTGCCGTTCGTCATGAACGCCGCAGGAGGCCTGGACGGCATCCGCCAGCGCGTTGACGAGAGCTTCTTCCAGATCGACGGCATCGGCCTGCAGACCATCATCACGTACTTCGTGGTGTACACGCTGGGCCTCCTGATCGGCCAGGACATCTGGCAGCGCGTCTTCACGGCAAAGACCCCCAAGGTTGCACGCTGGGGCGGCGCAACCGCCGGCGTCTACTGCATCCTCTACGGTGTGGCCGGCGCCCTGATCGGCCTCGCCGCACGCGTTGCCCTGCCTGACATCGACGTGGCAAACCTCGGCAAGGACGTTGTCTACGCCGAGGTGGCAACCCACATCCTGCCCATCGGCATCGGTGGCCTGGTCATGGCAGCAGCCGTCGCCGCAATGATGTCCACCGCGTCCGGTGCACTCATTGCCGCAGCCACGGTGGCCCGCGCGGACGTTGTCCCCTTCGTCGCCAGCTGGTTCGGCAAGACCATCAACACCGACGACACGGAAAACCCCGAGCATGACGTCAAGGCGAACCGGTACTGGGTCCTGGGCCTCGGTGTCCTGGCAGTCCTGATCTCCATGGCGGCCCAGGACGTGGTTGTGGCTCTCACCATCGCCTACGACATCCTCGTAGGCGGCCTCCTCGTCGCCATCCTTGGCGGCCTGGTCTGGAAGCGCGGTACGGGAATTGCGGCGGCCTGGTCCATGGCCGTCGGCTCGGTCCTGACCCTGGTCCTGCTGATCCTCTTCGCAACGGGTGTGATCGAGAGCGCCGACGGCGTCTACGCGAACGATCCCATCTACTGGGGCCTCGGAGCTTCCTTCGTGACCTTCGTGGTGATCTCACTGCTCACTCCGCCCACCGATGCCGCGGTCCGCGCAGCATGGGACAAGCGGGTTGCAGGAGCCATCTCGGATGAACTCCCGCTGGACGCCCACCCGGTCAGCAGCAACAAGGCCTGAAGTCCGGCCACACAGTGGCCACCTCGGCAAAGTACGACGGCGGCGCCACCCTTCGCGGGGTGGCGTCGCCGTTTGCGTAGTCCCCGGCTTCCACGCAGACGCTGACGGTGACCGTTGCCGCCGTCGGACGTGCCGCCGGGCGCGAGCGGCACTTCAGCCTGGTGCCGGCTGCCTAGGATTCGTCGCCGTCGCCGCGGAATTCTTCCTCGGCCTCATCGAGCGGAACAATCCGCTCGTCGTCGTCGGCCACCTCGCCTTCCTCTGCCCAGGCCTCATCCACTTCCTGGTCCTCGTTGTAGTCGTAGGCCGGATCCGATTCGATGGTTGCCCGTTCCGGGTGGTGGGGATGTGATTCGGCGCTCATGCTGCAACCTCCGTCCGACGGACCGCACCAGGCGGTCCACTGACCGATGTGCGGGGAATCCCCCGCCCCTGTCTATCCATCTGAGCACCGCCTCAAGAAGGGGTCAAGGGAGGGCTGCCGACGGCCGCAGCGCCGCTGCGGCAGCGAACGGAATTAAGGCATGCCGAACATTCCCGTTAAGGAATACCAGCCAAAATTCCCCGGAAATAAGCGGTACAGTGGGCGGTGCAAAGGGGCCGTAACCGTCCCATCAAGCCCAGGAGAAACAGTGCAACAGCACCAGGAATCCCACGGTCCGTCGAGCCCCGCTCCGGACTCCCGGCCCGAAGAAGAACCCTCGCGAACACCCACGCAGTCGGACATCCGGCGCTGGCGGCAGTATCTGGCCGACGAACGGGCCGAGGCCGCCGTCTACCGCGAACTCGCCCAACGCCGCGACGGCGAGGAGCGCCAGATCCTCCTGGCCCTGGCAGAAGCCGAAGGCCGGCACGAGGCCCACTGGCTCAAGCTGCTCGGGGAACACGCCGGAATGCCCAAGGCGGCGTCGGCACGCAGCCGGCTCCTTGGTTTCCTTGCGCGGCACTTCGGCTCCGTCTTCGTCCTCGCCCTGGCGCAACGTGCCGAGGGGCGTTCCCCCTACGGCACCGACCCGTACGCCACCCCCGCAATGGTGGCCGACGAGCAAATCCACGAGGAAGTTGTCCGCGGCCTCGCAACCCGTGGCCGCAACAGGTTGTCCGGCACGTTCCGCGCAGCGGTCTTCGGCGCCAACGACGGGCTGGTCAGCAACCTTTCCCTGGTGATGGGCATGGCCGCGACGGGCGTTTCCAGTGCCGTGGTGCTGATGAGTGGCGTTGCCGGCCTGCTGGCGGGTGCACTGTCCATGGGTGCCGGCGAGTACGTCTCCGTCCGCTCGCAGCGGGAACTGCTCAACGCCACCCTGCCTACCCAGGCCACGTTGGCCGCCGCACCATCCTTGGACGTGGAGCACAACGAACTCGTCCTGGTGTACCTGGCGCGCGGCATGACGCGGGAGGCCGCTGAACACCGCGCCGCTGAGCGGCTGGGGCTCTTCAGCTGCGACTGCGATCCGAGCCTGTCCTTGCAACCTGAAAAGGAAGAAGTCGAGGACGAGCACCAAACGGTTGGTTCTGCATGGGGCGCGGCCCTTTCCAGCTTCTGCTTCTTCGCTTCCGGCGCCATCGTGCCCATCCTGCCGTTCGTGTTCGGCATGGTGGGCTGGAACGCGCTGATCCTGTCCGGCGTCTTGGTGGGCATCGCGCTGCTGGCGACGGGCGCCGTCGTCGGGCTGCTCTCCGGAACGTCCCCGCTGAGCCGCGGCCTCCGCCAGCTGGCCATCGGCCTCGGCGCCGCAGCTGCCACCTACGGTTTGGGCCTTCTCTTCGGAGCGGTGATCGTCTAGGCCTTGCCGGCATGAATAGACGGGAACACCCCGGTCCCGTAATGTTGGTTCGTCCTCTGCGCTGCCTGCGTGAACGGGGCGTGAGGAATGGAGAACCGTGGACACCGAGCATGGGGAGTCGCATGCGCACGAACCCCGCCGTGCGGGCATGGCGCTGCGTTTGTTCCTCGGCCTGGTCATGGCGGTGGTTGCCGCTGTAGTGGCAGTCCTGGTCAGCGGTTTCCTGCACGGCGATCCACGCATCACCGCCCTGATCCCGGGTTCCACCCTGCCCAACTCCCAACAAGGCGGACAAGGCACGCACACCCCGGCGCGCGCCCTCAACGCTCCCCCGCCCGGGCTGGAAGAGGCCGATGCTCCGCTCGCCTCACCTTCCGCGCCGGCCTTCACGAGCGATTCATACAAGTTCCTGGCGACGAACGACGACGGCACGCCGGTTGGTTATTCGCCGTGCCGGCCGCTGCACTACGTGGTCAATGATGCCTCGGCGCCGGCGGGCACGAATGGGCTGCTCCAGACGGCCCTGGCCAACGTCTCTGCCGCGACGGGCATCCAGTTCGTCAGTGACGGCACCACGGACGAACTGCCTACTGCGAAGCGGGAACCCTACCAGCCGGCGAAGTACGGCGAGCGCTGGGCACCGCTGCTGATTTCCTGGACCACGCCGGAGGCCGCGCCGGCGCTGGAGGACAAGGTCATTGGCACTGGCGGGAGCACCATGTATTCGCTGAACAAGGGACCCAAGAGTTACATCACGGGAAGCCTGGAACTCGACACGCCCCAGATCGCCGAACTCCTCGCCGAGGAAGGCGGCTCGGATTACGTCCTGGCCGTCATGCAGCACGAGCTGAGCCATGTGATGGGGTTGGACCACGTGGATGACCCGGTGCAGCTGATGTATCCGGAGATCGGTGCACCGGATGGTTTGGCTGACGGTGACCTGACCGGCCTGCACCTCCTGGCGTCTGCTCCCTGCCGCAAGGACATCTAGGCCCGTTCCTGGCTGGAGCCGGACCATGGACTTCCGGGCGGGCGCGGTCCTATGCTGTCCCCAACGGCCGACGGCGGCGCCCCAACCGCGGTTTCTGGCCGTCGCGTCAGGGGGTTCGATGGAACCTGATGGGTCGCCACAAGGGCCGGACCCCTATCCCCCGCCGCGTCAGCTCCCTCCTGTACAGGGACCGCTCCAGCAACCCACTCCACAGATCAAGCACCGAACCGTAGCCGCGGTTTTCTTCTTCTTTGGCGTGCTGGGATTGGTCTGCGCAGGAGCCTATTTCGGCGGCGACCTGCAGCCGCTGTGGGGTTCAGCCGCCCCGCAAACCCAGTCCCCACGCCCGGGGGTGCTCCCGTTCGGACAGCGGGAGGACCCTGTGCCAGGGCGGGAGGAAGCCGACGCTCCACTGGGCACGCCCGCGCCCCTGCAGCGGAGCAGTACGGCCTACAAATTCCTGGCCGTCAAGACGGACGGCACACCCGTGGCCTACTCCCCCTGCCGCCCCATCCACTACGTGGTGAACTCGACGCTGGCTCCTGCGTCCTGGCAACCCCTGGTGGAGGAGGCCGTACGGCAGGCCAGCCTTGCGACGGGCCTCCACTTCATCTACGACGGCCCTACCTCGGAGCTTCCCACCACCAACCGGGCCGGCTACCAGCCTGAAATGTACGGCGACCGCTGGGCGCCCGTCCTTATCGCCTGGACCACGCCGGAGCAGGTCCCGCGGCTCACGGGCCAGACGGTCGGACTGGGTGGCAGTTCGTCGATCGGACTGAGCAACGGCTACAAGGCCTACGTCACCGGCACAGTGTCCCTTGATGCGCCGCAGTTCGCCGGAATCATGGGGTCCTCCCAGGGCCGGGAAATCGGCGTGGCAGTGATCATGCACGAGTTGGGGCATGTCCTGGGCCTGGACCACGTGGATGATCCCCGCCAGCTCATGTACGACCAAGCCTCGTGGGTGCGCCAATACGCCGCAGGCGACCTGACGGGCCTGGCCAAGCTCGGCTCCGGCCCGTGCAGCAAGGACTTCTAGGGCTCCTGCTCAGGACGCCCGGTCCGTCCGGCCACAATGTCCACCGCTTCCTCCACGGTGTCCACCAGGAAGATCCGCTCAGCCATGGGCCTTCCCGCGGCCAGGCTTTGCAGCATGGGCCACGCGGGGAAGCTCCGTTCCCAGTGCTCGCGTCCCACCAGCACCATGGGCGTGACTGTTTCCGGGGCACCGTAGTAGTTCTCGCACGCGTCCTGGAAGATCTCCTGCACGGTCCCGGCCGAGCCGGGGAGGAACACGATTCCGCCGTTGCACAGTTCCAAGAGGATGGCCTCCCTGATGGCGTTCGCGAAGTACTTGGCGATGTGCGTCGCAAACAGGTTGGGTGGCTCATGACCGTAAAACCACGTGGGAATGCCCAGCGTGGCGGTGCCTTCCGGATAATGTTCGACGACGGCGGCGGCCTCGCGCGCCCAAGCCGTCACCGACGGCCTGAACCCCGGAACGCCGGCGAGCGCCTGCAGCGCCGCGCGGAAGTCGTCGTCGTGCGTTCCGCTCAGGTACGCACCCAGGTTGGCCGCTTCCATGGCACCGGGACCGCCGCCCGTGGCGACCGTGAGACCAGCCTGGGCCAGGAGGCGTCCCAGTCGGGCGGCGTCGGCAAACTCCCGGGTGCCGCGTTGGGCTGCGTGGCCGCCCATGACTCCCACCAGTTTGGAACCCGGGAAGGCCCCGTTCTGGAGTGCCTCGCCCAAGGCGTCGCCGATCGCGTGGTCATGGAGAGCTGCGGCGAGGGTCGCATCGAGGCTTGAGCGTTGGCCCGGAAGGATGCTCCACTCGTAGACCTTGGCGTCCAGCGTGGCCTCGTACTCCGTGGCGGAAATGTCCTCGTAGAGCTCCTGTGCGGTGTAGAGGCTGCCGCGGTAGGGGTTGAACGGCACTCCGCGCAGCTTGGGGAAGATCAGGGCGCCGCGGCCCCGGAGGGTGTCTTCCACGCCGTCGTCGAAAGTGCATCCCAGGAAGATGGCACCCTGCGGGCTGAGGGAGAGCAGCTCCCGTGAGCGTCCGCGGAGGTCCAGGGACTGCGCGTGCCAGCCGTGCATGGAAGCAGCTCCGGCCCCAACCAAACGGTCGAAGTGAACCACGCTTTCGACGTCGAGCGTCCGGGGGCTGGGGTTCAAGGCACCGGAGGGATTCATGGTTTCAGCGTAGTGCGCCGGAACGTTACACCGCCGTTTGGGGCCCGGGACACCGCCCGTGCATCATGAAGCATGACCAACGCTTCCGGCGCTCCCACGCGCATCGGTGTCCCCGTCCGCCTCAGCAGCTCCGACGCCCCGGACGCCCGGGTGGGCGAGGCCAATGAACTGTTCGTGTTCATTGTGGAGTTGCTCCGCGAGGCCGGTGCCGAGCCGGTGCTGCTGACTCCGGAATCTGTGTTGGAATCTGAACTGGGCGCGCTGGACGGGGTGCTCCTGCCGGGCGGCGGCGACCTCGACCCCAGGCTGTACGGCCAGGAGTCGGTGGAAGCCGTGTACGACGTCAACCCCGAACAGGACACGCTGGACCTGGCCGTTGCGCGCGCAACGCTCGACGCCGGGCTGCCGCTCCTTGGCATTTGCCGCGGACACCAGCTCCTCAACGTGCTCTACGGGGGAACGCTCATCCAGGACATGCTTCCGTCCACCGTTGTGCACAGCGGTCTGGATCCGGATGATGCCGCCGCGAGCGAGTGGGCGTGGCATGACGTGGTGCTGGCCCCCGGCTCCCGGACCGCCGCCCTCTACGGCTCCACGGACGGCACCACTGTCAAGATCGCCTCCGGCCACCACCAGGCCGTGGCTACCGTTGGTGGGGGCCTGACAGTCACAGCCATTGCCGACGACGGCACCATCGAAGCGCTGGAAGACCCCACGCGGTGGGTGACGTCCGTGCAGTGGCACCCCGAAGCGGCCCAGCTTCCGTCCGCCGAGCGCCTGTTGCCGTTCGCCGCTTTCGTGGAAGTGTGCCGAAAAGCTTTCCAGCTTCGGTCCCGAGGAGTACAGTAACGCTCACTGCATCAGTTTCCTTAAACGGACAACGGTGAAGTGCGTCATTTCATTCGATAAGTTTGCCGGCTGGGGGGCCCAACGTCTGCTCAAAGGAGCATGGTTGTGGTCCGTCCAAGAATCTTCAGTCGACCAAGTAATCCGAATACCCCGTCCGTGGCCCGCAGGGTCCTCGGCCTTCTTTTAAGTCCTGCTCTGGCCCTCGGGGGCCTGACGCTTGCCGCTGCCCCTCCTGCAGCCGCCGCAGTCCCACCCTGCGCCGGAACCGGCGGGGCCATGCAGGTTGTTGCCCACACGGACGACGACTTGTTGTTCCTCAGCCCGGACTTCATGCGTGATATCCAGGCCAAACGCTGTGTCCAGACGGTCTACACCACTGCTGGAGAAGCCGGGGAGGGTGCCTCGTACTGGCGGGGCCTCGAGGCAGGCATCCGTGCCAGCTACTCCAAGATGGCCGGAGTCGCCGACTCGTGGACCACCTCCGACGCCGGTGTTCCCAACAGGCCGCTGACCATGCAGACGCTCAACGGGGCACCCAACATCTCCGTGGTGTTCATGCGGCTCCCCGACGGCTTCCCGGACGGAGACGGAAGCGCGGCCTACAACGATCAAAGCATCCTCAAGCTCTGGGATGGGCGGCTGTCGTCCATCCGGCCGGTGGACAACGCGGCAACCTTCACCAAGACACAGTTCCAGAACGCCCTGAACCGGCTGGTGGCCAATTTCCAGCCCACAACGTTCCGCACCCAGGACTGGACCGGAAACTTCAACAACCCCTATGACCACAGCGACCACTGGACCACGGCAAAGTTTGCCCAGCTCGCCACCCGCAGCTACACGGGCCCCCACACGTCCATCGCCTATGACGCCTATGTGATTGACGAGTACCCCCAAAACGTGACAGGTGCCGAGCTCACGGCCAAAGAGGACACGTTCGTGCGGTTCGCTGATTTTGACATGTATATCTGCAGCAGTCCGGGCGAAGGATGCCCGGACTCCCCCTACGACGGATGGCTCAAACGCCAATATGTGACGGCGATCGAATGGGTAGGCAACGCGGCCAAGTCCACCGGTGCCACGGTCACGGCATCGTCGCAGAAAGCTGCAGCCCAAAGCCCCGAGAAGGCCCGTGACGGGTACTTCTGGGGAGCCCCCATGGACGCCTCCCGGGAGTGGGTCACCGCCGGTGAGAAGGCCGGCAGCTGGATCCAATACAACTTCAACCCCACCCGGACCATCAATTCCGTGACGCTCTCGGACAGGCCGTTGCTCACCGACCAAGTAACGGGCGGCAACCTGCAGTTCTCTGACGGAAGCACCGTCGCCGTACCGGCCCTGCCCAACAACGGCTCGGGGCTGACCATCAAGTTCCCCGCAAAGACCGTGAGTTCGGTGCGTTTCAACATCACCTCGGTCAGCGCGAACACTACCAATGCCGGACTGGCCGAGTTTGAGGCCTACCTGGCCGCGGACACCGTGGCACCCGTGGTCACGGCTACACCGCCCGGCGGAACCTACGCGACCGGCCAGGCCATTTCCCTGGCAGCCAACGAGACTGCGACCATCTACTACACCGTGAATGGCAGCACGCCAACGACGGCCAGCCCCAAGTACACCGCGCCGATCACCCTCAACGGAGCCCTGACCCTGAAGTACTTCGCCGTGGATACCGCGAACAACTCCTCCGCAGTGGCCACGCAGACGTACTCAACGGGCCCTGACGTCACAAAGCCCGTGGTGACGGCCAACCCTGCCAGTGGAGCCTACGCGGCCGGAACCAAGATCGCGCTGACCGCCAACGAACCGGCCGAGATCCGGTACACCACGGACGGGACGGATCCCCTGACCGCGGGGGTTGTGTACAGCGCTCCGATCACCTTCAACGGGCCGGGACCCATGACGCTGAAGTACTTCGCCAAGGACACGGCAGGGAATACGTCCGACGTCGCGACCCAGACGTACACAGTGCCCCCGGACACCACGGCACCGGTGGTCACCGCCAACCCCACGGGGCGCGCATTGGCCAGCGGAGCAACCATCAGCCTCAGCGCCAATGAGCCAGCCACGATCTACTACACCACCAATGGCAGCACCCCCACCGCTACCGAATCGGCGACCAACCTCAAGTACACGGCTCCGATCGTCATGGGCAACTCCACGCTGACGCTCAAGTACATCGGTGTGGACACGGCAGGAAATACCTCAGCCGTTGGAACCCAGACGTACACCGTTCCCGCAGCAGGACCGCCGTCGGCCCATGACTTCAACGGCGACGGCCGCGCGGACGTCCTGGCGGCGGACTCCGCGGGCAACCTGTACCTGTACCCGGGCAACGGTTCCGGCGGGCTCCTCACCCGGCAGCTGGCCCTGCCCGCTCCCGCATGGTCCTCGATCACGGACACCATCACGCCCGGCGACTTCAACAGGGACGGCAAGAACGATCTCCTGGCCCGAGCCGGCGACATCCTGTACTTCTACCCCGGTGACGGCGCAGGCAGCTTCGGCGCCAGGACCCAGGTGAGCACGGGCTGGACCACCATGACCCAGCTCTTCTCCCCCGGCGACTTCAGCGGCGACGGAATCCCGGACTTCATGGGCCGGCGCAGCAACGGCGAGCTCCGGCTGTACGAGGGCAACGGAAACGGCGGCCAGCGCACCCCGTACACAGTCGGTACCGGCTGGGGCATCATGAACGCCATCTTCAGCACCGGCGATTTCAACGGAGATGGCAAAGCCGATGTACTGGCGCGACGCACGGATACGGGAGCATTATGGCTGTATCCGGGCAATGGCTCCGGAGGTTGGCTGCAGTGGAACCAGATCGCAACGGGCTGGAACACCCGCACTGCGCTCGCCGGCCCCCGGGACCTTGATGGCGACGGCAAGAACGACGTCCTGGGCCGCATTGGAGACAATTTGTGGCTCTATCCCGGATCGGGAGGCGGAACTCTGGGAAATGTGCCGCCGATCAGCCTGGGCGCGGGTTGGCAGGGGATGAAGGTCATCGCCTGAGCAACCCCCATTGAACCTGGCGCGGGTCGGAGTTTTCCCCCAGACTCTTCCGGCCCGCGTCAGCCACGTCCGACCCTCTCTCACCAAACCGCCCCTTCCTGCCGACCCTCTCTCACCAAACCGCCCCTTCCGGGCGACGCTCTCTCACCAAACCGCCCCTTCCGGGCGACGCTCTCTCACCAAACCGCCCTTTCCGGGCGACGCTCGCTCACTTGCGTCAAGAAAGCCAACCGCGGGAAGGCCCGACGGCGGCACTCACCCGAGTGCCGCCGTCGACCCTTCCGGTGCGCGTGGTGAAAGAGGAATCGGGAAATTAGGGGCATTCGGTGAGAGAGGATCGGGGAATTAGGGGCATTCGGTGAGAGAGCGTTTAGGGGCGCACTTTGACGGGGAGGCCGGTTTCCAGTGACTCTTGGGCGGCGTCGGCCACGCGGGAGGCGGCCACGGCGTCCTCCGGTGTGCAGGGGTTCTTGCGGACTCCGAGGATCACTTCCACGAACGCAGCCATCTCCGAGCGGTAGGCCTGGTGGAAACGCTCCGCAAAAGTCTTGTGCGCTTCGCCGGCCGGGAACGCGATCCCCAGCTCGGCTGACCGTACCGCCATCTGGTGGTCCATCCCCACCAGCACAGAGCCTTCGGACCCCTGGAGCTCCAGCCGGACATCGTGGCCAGCCCCGTTGTAGCGGCTCGCCGAGACCGTTCCTACGGTGCCGTCGTCGAACGTCACCACCGCCAAAGCGGTGTCGACGTCGCCCACCTCACCGATTGCGGGGTCGCCGTTGTTGGAACCCTTGGCGTAGACCTCCACGATCTCCCGGCCTGTGAGCCAGCGCAGGATGTCGAAGTCGTGGACCGAGCAGTCCCGGAACAGTCCGCCGGAGGTGGCAAGGAACTCAACAGGTGGCGGCGTCATATCGCATGTGACGGCCCGGACGGAGTGGATCCAGCCGAGTTCGCCGGCGTCGTAAGCCCGCTTCGCCTCAAGGTAGCCCGTGTCGAAACGTCGCTGGTGCCCGATCTGGACGGTGCCGCCCTTTTCACGGATGTAATCCAGCACCGGGAGGGATTCGGCAACGTTGACGGCCACAGGTTTCTCGCAGAAAACCGGGATGCCCGCGTCCACGCCCGCCCGGATGAGGTCCGGGTGGGTGGCCGTACCGGTGGCGATCACCAAACCGTCGATGCCGGAGGCGATCAGTTCCTCCACCGAGGGCAGGAACTCCGCCCCGAAGTCCGCGGCCACGGACCGGGCGTGTTCCTGCGCGACGTCCGTCAGCTTGAGCCGCACGTGAGTCCCTTCAGGGTTGAGGACCTCGTTCAGCGCGACAATGTTCCTGGCGTGCATCACGCCGATCCTGCCCACGCCCACCAGGCCGAGCGCTACTTCTTTCATGCTGTCTCACTTCCTTTCCGGACATTCGCCGGACAATCAAGGGAAACCACGGAAGGGCCCCGGCGGACGTGCATCAGCCGGGGCCCGTACGCGGGCGAACTAGTGCCGTTTGGTGGTGCTTTCGGGCGCGGCATCGGCGACGTCGGCTACCTCGGCTTTGACTTCTTCCAAGGCGTCCGGGTGTCCGCCGAGTTGTTCGAGTTCGTGCGCAAGCTCCGCGAGTTCGGCGCCGCCGGCCATTTGGGCGGTCAGCTCTTCGAGGGTGATGTCCTTCTTCTCGTAGTAGCCGATCGAGCGCCCGCGCTTGAGCAGGAGGAAGCGGTCTCCGACGGGGAAGGCGTGGTGCGGGTTGTGGGTAATGAAGATGACGCCCAGGCCCCGGTCGCGGGCCTGCAGGATGTAGCGGAGTACGACGCCGGACTGCTTGACTCCCAGCGCGGCCGTCGGTTCGTCGAGGATCAGGACCTTGGCGCCGAAATACACAGCGCGGGCGATCGCCACACATTGGCGCTCACCGCCGGAGAGCTGGCCGATGGGCTGTTCCACGTCGCGCAGGTCGATGCCCATGTCCGCGAGTTCCTTCTTGGTGATGTCCTTCATCTTCTGGACATCCATGCGGCGGAACGGGCCTACGCCGGTGGTCAGTTCAGAGCCGAGGAAGAAGTTCCGCCAAATCGGCATGAGGGAGACGACGGCGAGGTCCTGGTACACGGCTGCGATGCCGGCGTCGAGCGCTTCACGGGGTGAACCGAGCTTGCGGTCCTCGCCCATGATCTTGAAGCTGCCTTCGTCGTGCTGGTGCAGCCCGGCGATGATCTTGATCAGCGTGGACTTACCGGCACCGTTGTCGCCCAGGACGCAGGTGACGCGGCCGTTGTCCACGGCCATGGTCACGTCCCGCAGGGCGATGATGTTGCCGTAGTGCTTGCCCACGGCTTCGAGGGAGAGCAGGTGCACGGGCGTGTGGGTCAAGGGGTCCTTCTCGTCTTTCAGCAGGGTCTGCTGGTCGATCTGGTGTGCATTCATTGGTCCGGCCCCTTACTTCAGTTCTGCCCGGCGTTTGACGATGAGGTTGACGATGGTAGCCAGCAGCAGCATCAAGCCCAGGAAGAACTTGAACCAGTCCGGATTCCATTGTGCGTAGACAATGCCCTTGTTGGCCATGCCAAAGATGAACGCACCGATCGCGCCACCGACGGCGGAGCCGTAGCCGCCGGTCAAGAGGCAGCCACCGATCACGGCGGCGATGATGTAGAGGAACTCGTTGCCCACGCCTTCGCCGGACTGCACGGCGTCGAAGGCGAACAGGTTGTGCATGCCCAGGACCCAGCCGCAAAAACCGACAGCCATGAATAAACCGATCTTGGTCTTGGTCACCGGAACACCCACGGCGCGGGCAGCATTCGCATCACCGCCGACAGCGAAGATCCAGTTGCCGATGCGTGTCCTCAGGAGGATCCAGGAAGCAATCAGCACTAGAACGATCCAGAAGAAAACGGTGATCTTCACTTCCACGCCGCCGATGCTGATGGAGGAGGCGAAGACGGCGCGGGCGGAGTCGAAGCCGTCAAGCTTGGAAATCGAAGGGGAAGAAACGGAACCACCGATGAGGCGGGTCAGGGCCAGGTTCAAGCCGGTCAGCATGAGGAAGGTGGCCAGGGTGACGATGAAGCTGGGCAGCTTGGTCTTGACCAGGATCCACCCGTTGATGAAGCCGATACCCAGGGAAACCACCAGCGCCAGGAGGACGCCAACCCAGGCGTTCATGGAGAAGTACCAGCTGAACAGCGAGGCGGTCAGGGCCGAGGAAATCACGGCCACACCCGTGGAGAGGTCGAACTCACCGCCGATCATCAGCAGGGACACTCCCACTGCCATGATCCCGATGGTGGAGGAACCGTAGAGCACGGTAGCCAGTGCATTCGGCTGGGTAAACGTCTGCGAGACGGACGCGAAGAAGATGAAGAGGACAACGGCACCGACGAGTGCGCCAACCTCAGGCCGTGCGAGGAACTTCTGGAACGGGTTCCGGCGCCCGACCCGCTCGTCACCGGGCGATGTCGCCGGCGGCAGGGTTGCTGTGTTTGCCATAGGAATGACTCCTTGTTGGTCAGGCTGCGCGGCGGGCGAACGCCGCGCAGCCGGATTCCTGGATCTAGCGGACGCCCTGCTGGGCGAACTTGAGGACGTCGGAAGCGTTGGACTTGTCCACGATGGTGGGGCCGGTCAGGACGGGCTGGCCGCCGCCGATCTTGAAGCCGCCGCGCTTGGCCTGCCACAGGGCATCAACGGACATGTAGCCCTGGAGCCACGGCTGCTGGTCAACCGTGAAGATGACGTTACCGTCCACGATCTTCTGGGCGAGTTCGGCGTTGAGGTCGAAGCTGGCCACTTTGGCCGAGCTGCCGGCGTCGGTGACGGACTTCAGCAGGGTGAGGGTGATGGGAGCGCCGAGGCCGATAATCACGTCAGCGTCCTTGGAGGCCTGCAGCTTTGCCGTGGCCGTGGACTGGACCGCGGTCATGTCCTTGCCATCCACGTAGAGGATTTCAGTTCCAGGAACCTTGGCCTTCACACCTGCGCAGCGCGCCTCAAGGCCCACGTGGCCCTGCTGCTGGATGACGCACACAGGGTGCTTGTAGCCTTCGGCAGCGAGCCTGGTGCCTACTGCTTCGCCGGCGAGCTGCTCGTTGGAACCGAAGTGGGTGAAGGCGCCGAGCTTTGCCGAAACGGATTCACCGGCATTGAGGCTGACCACGGGGATGCCTGCGTCGGCGGCCTTCTTGAGGACGTCCTTCAGCGCATCGGGCGTTGCGATGGTGACGGCAATGCCGTCCACTTTCTGGTCGATTGCCTGCTGAACCAGCTGCGCCTGGCGCCCGGCTTCGGGGTCGCTCGTGTAAAGGAGTTCAACGTTGTCCTTGGAGGAAGCTTCTTCCGCACCCTTCCGGACGATGTCCCAGAACGTGTCGCCGGCTGCGGCGTGGGTGATCAGGGCGACCTTGATGCGGTCGGTGGAAGCTGCCTGGCCTGCTGCAGCACCACCCCCGTTGTCTGCGGGCTTTCCGCCCTGGCTCGAACAGGCGCTCAGTGCTATCAGGGGAACCACTGCTGCGGCGAGTGCCGCTTTGCGCCACGAGAATTTTGCCACCGTTATCTCCTTTGATTTCAGCTTGGGTGTCCGGAGACTCGTATCCGGATCAGCCACTACTCAGATCATGGTGACTGGCCTCACACTTTGTCAAGACTTTGTCCTGACATTAGGATGTTTTTACGTAAATGCTTCTCCCTGAAGGCGCCCATCGTTCCGGTCGAGCTAATTCCTTGACGGCCTGACCGCGGCTGCTATGATCAGAAAAAGGCAGTATGTCCTATCAAGCGAACATGAGCGGACAAACTCATCCATCCGGCAGAGGAGCCGCGACCCTGCTCCCCGGCCGGCTTTCCGCAGCCGTCCAGGAGGAACCAGTGACGAACCAACTCAGCCTCAGCATCGACCGTTCGTCCCCGGTGCCGCTGTACCACCAAGTGGTGCAAGGCATCGAAGCCGCAATCCACAGCGGACTCCTGGAACCGGGCAGCCGCCTGGACAACGAAATCGACCTCGCGGCGCAACTGAATCTCTCCCGCCCCACCATGCGCAAAGCCATGGACGAACTGGTCCGGGCCGGCCTCTTGGTCCGCAAGCGGGGCGTGGGCACGCAGGTGGTCGCCAGCCAGGTCCGGCGGCCTCTGGAACTCTCCAGCCTGTTCGATGACCTCAGCAACAACGGCAAGAAACCCACCACGGATGTGCTGAGCTTCTCGCACGTGGAGGCCGATGCCGCCACCTTGGCCGCACTCCAACTCCCTGCCGGGTCCAAGGTCTACCACTTCACGCGCCTGCGCAAAGTGGGTGGCAAGCCCTTGGCCCTCATGGAGAACTGGGTCCGCGACGATATCACCAGCATGGACGAAGCCCAACTCGCCAGCGAAGGCCTCTACGCCATCCTGCGTCGTGGCGGCGTGAACTTCCGCCTCGCGTCGCAGCGCATCGGCGCCATGATCGCCAACGACTACCAGGCCCCCCTCCTCGAAGCAGAAGTGGGATCGGCCCTGGTCACCATGGAACGCACCGCGGTGGACGACACCGGACGCATGGTGGAAACCGGCCACCACGTCTACCGCGCCGATTCCTACAGCTTTGAAATGACCCTCGTACAGCGCTAACGCAAGGACTTAACTTATGGCCAACTGGGTATACCCGCTGGGTACCGCAACCGATGGCAAGTGGGACGTTTCCCTCGGCACCTCCGATTCCAGCCTCGCCGTCGATGGCTGGGCCCATACGGGACTGAAGGTCGCGACGCTCGCCGCCGGTGCCGCCGTCGAACTTCCCGCATCTGCGGAAGAGCGCATCGTGGTGCCGCTGAGCGGCTCGTTCACGGTAATGGTCGACGGCGGGTCGTACAGTCTCGCCGGCCGGGAGTCGGTTTTCCACGGGCCAAGCGACGTCCTCTATACCGGTATCGATAAAGCCGTCACCATCAGTTCGAACGACGGCGGCCGCGTCGCCGTCGCTACTGCACCGGCTAAGGCCGGGTACCCCACCCGCCTGATCACCGCCGCCGAAACCCCCGTGGAACTGCGAGGCGCGGGCAACTGCTCCCGCCAGGTCCACAACTTCGGCACACCGGCCGCACTCGAAGCCGACCGCTTCATCGTCTGCGAAGTCATCACCCCCGCCGGCAACTGGTCCTCCTACCCTCCGCACAAGCACGATGAGGAGAAGGACGGCGAAACCAGCCTCGAGGAGATCTACTACTTCGAAACCCGCGTCGCTCCCGGATCCCCCGCCCCTGAAGACACGGACGCCATTGGCTATGCCCGGGTGTACGCCTCGGATGAGCGTCCCATCGACGTCTCCGCCGAGGTCCGCACCGGCGATGTGGTCCTGGTCCCCTACGGCTGGCACGGCCCCGCCATGGCGGCACCCGGCTACGACCTCTACTATCTCAACGTCATGGCCGGCCCCGGACGCGTCCGGGACTGGCTCATCAGCGACGACCCCCACCACGGCTGGATCCGCCAGACCTGGGCAGGCCAGGATGTGGACCCAAGGCTCCCGTTCACGGCCTGATCCCGAAAACCCAGAAAGCCCCTGTGACTCGACGAGTCACAGGGGCTTTCTTCGCGTCAGGTGCTACTTCGCTTGGGCGATGTAGTCCGTCATCGTCTTGAGCTGGTAGCGCGAAACGTCCTCGGCATTCTCGTCCTCGGCGAAGACGCTGGAGACCATGACGGTGTTCTCCTTGTCCAGGAAGCCGATTTCCTTCAGGCCGCCGAAGAATTCGTTCCAGTTGACGTCGCCGTCACCGATCTTCAGGTGCTGGTGCACGCGCACGGCGTTGCCCGGCGGATTGGTGATGTAGCGCAGGCCGTGGGAGGCGTGGTGGTTCATGGTGTCTGAAATGTGCACCAGGCGCAGCTTGTCACCGGCGGCGCGCATGATCTCCAGCGGCTTGTTGCCCATGTGGAAAGTATGCGAGGCAACGTAGACCATTCCGATGTTCGGGGAGTTGATGCCACGGATGACGCGCAGCGCGGCCAGGCCGTCCTCCACGAAGTCATCGGGGTGCGGATCGATCAGCACGTCCAGGCCCTCGCGCTCGATGATCGGCACCAGCTCCTCCATGGACCGGTAGAAAGCCCGCTCGGATTCCTCGGCCTTCTCCGGGCGTCCACTGAACTCGGTGTTCATGGTCTGCACGCCCAGGTCCACGGCGATCTGGATGGCTCGCTTCCAGTAGCGGACCGCCGCTTCGCGGGCGTCTTCGTCCGGGCCGGACCAGCGCAGGACTGGAAGGATCGAGGCAATCTCGACTCCGGCGTCCTTGCACGCTGCCTTCAGCTTGCCAACCAGCTCATCGTCCGCCTTGGGGTGGTTGTAGAACGGGATGAGGTCCGCATGCGGGGTCATTTGCAGGTACTTGTAGCCGAGGTCTGCAGCAACGCGCGGGAACTCGAGCAGGCTGTGGCTGTGATGGAACGGTGTGGGATCGAGGGCGATCTTCACTGGGCACTCCTTTGTGGTCTCTGGGGAAAGAAAACGGTGGCCGGCCGCGGTACTGCCGGCCAGCCACCGCTGTGATGGTGGGGCTGCGTTAGTTGTACAGGTCCGGCTTGGTGTTGAGCTGCACCTTGACCTTCTCGCCGGACTTCTGGGCCTCGACGCCGGCCTCGCAGCACGCTGCCGTGGCGTAGCCGTCCCAAGCCGTGGGTCCGCCGATTTCCCCGCGAAGTGCCGCGTCCACCCAAGCCTGGACCTCGACGTCGTAAGCGGCACCAAAACGGTCCTCGAAGCCGGGGGTGACGTTGCCGCCCCACTTGCCGGCGGTCTGGACGTACGGGCCGTTGTCGCCGCCGATGCTTACGATGCCATCTTCGAAGGACGCCTGCGTGGCCACCTGGTAGCCGAACTTCGCATTGACGTAGATTTCGACGTCGGCCAGCACACCGGATTCGGTTTCGATCAGGACGTGCTGCGGATCGTGCTGGCCGCTGGGTGCGTTGCGGGTGGGCTTGCCCAAGCGAACCTGCACGGACGTGATTTCCTCACCTGTGAAGTAGCGGATCGCGTCGAACTCGTGGACCACTGAGTCGTTGATCAGCATCTCGTTGGTGAAGCCCTCGGGCGTGGTGGGGTTCCGGTGCTGGTGGTGCAGCATCAACAGCTCCCCCAATTCGCTGTTGCGGATGATGGAACCCAAAGCCGAGTACTCGGCGTCGAAGCGGCGCATGAAGCCAACCTGGATGCGCTTGTGCCCCAAAGCCTGCTCGGCCTGGACAACCTTCCAGGCGCTCTCGGCGTCCGGGGTCAGCGGCTTCTCGC
The DNA here is from genome assembly GCF_044748465.1 of Paenarthrobacter sp. NPDC089988. Lineage (NCBI taxonomy): Bacteria > Bacillati > Actinomycetota > Actinomycetes > Micrococcales > Micrococcaceae > Paenarthrobacter > Paenarthrobacter sp. NPDC089988. The sequence goes on along the minus strand of NZ_JBIVGD010000011.1, from coordinate 83,396 downwards.
ACAGGATCGGGAAGTCGTTCTCCAATGCCTTGTAGAGGATTTCCTCGTGCAGGAAGCCCGGGGTGGCGATCAGCACGGCGTTGACGTCGCCGTTGTTGAGCGCCTCATCGGCGCTGGCCAGGGCAACCGCCCCGTCAATACCTTCAATGGCGGCTTGCGCGCGGGTGAGGTCGACGTCGACGACGGCGGCCACTTCGGCGCCGTGGATGCGGGTGCTGAGGCGCTTGATGTGGTCCGCACCCATGCGGCCTGCGCCGATGACGGCAACGCGGAGAGACTTTGTCACTTTCTTATCCTTCGTGAGGTTCGGTTGGCTACTGGACCCGTGTGCGGGATCCGCAGGACAGGAGGTAGTTGCGGGTTCGCTTGGCAATGGGCATCGGTACGTCGAACGCTACCGGGTACATGTCCTGCTCCACGATGCCGAAGATCGGCCGGTTCAGGCCCTCGACTGCTTCGATGACTGCACGGAGATCCGGGAGGCCGTTCGGCGGCTCGGTCATGACGCCGGCCAGGTTCGCGGCAGCCCAAGTCATGTTCTTTTCGTTGACCTCGGCCAGAACCTCCGGGTTGATCTGCTTCAAGTGCAGGTAGCCGATGCGGTCCGGGTAGTTCTTGATGAGTTCCAGGCTGGAGGCGCCGCAGTACTCGGCGTGGCCCGTGTCCAGGCACAGGTTCAGGTACTCCGGGTCCGTGGCTGCCAGGAGGGTTTCGATGTCCTTCTGGGCGCCCACGTGGGAGTCGGCGTGGGAGTGGAACTGCTGGTGCAGGCCAAAGTCCTCCAGCAGGACCTTGCCCATGCGGTTGTGGCCGGCGAACAGATCAGCCCACTGCTCGTCCGTGAGTTCGCCGTTCTCCACAGCCTCACCCGTGACGTCGTCCCGCCACATGGCCGGGATGACCACAATATGCTCCCCACCCATAGCGGCCGTCAGTTCGGCCACCTTGCGGGCCGGCTCCCACGCTTCGTCGTACTGCTTGGCACCGCGGTGGAAGGCCGTGAAGACCGTTCCTGCGGTGACCTTCAGGTCGCGCTGTTTCAGTTCTTCCGCGAGTCGCGTGGGATCGTTCGGCAGGTAGCCGTAAGGGCCAAGTTCAATCCACTTGTAACCGGATTCGGCAACTTCATCCAGGAACCGTTCCCACGGGGTCTGCTTGGGGTCATCCGGGAACCAGACACCCCAGGAATCGGGGGCGGTGCCAATGATGAGTTTGTTCTCGACGTCGGTCATGACCACGGTGTCTTTCTTTCGAGGCTGCGCATCCCTGGCTGTGCTGACAGGGATGCGCAGGTGGGGCTAGTTGGAGGGGAAGTTGTAGGAGGCGCCGGAGGCGTGGTGGGTTTCGGGCCAGCGGGAGGTGATGACTTTGCCGCGGGTGTAGAAGGAGACGCCTTCGGGTCCGTAGATGTGCTTGTCGCCGAAGAGGGAGGCTTTCCAGCCGCCGAAGGAGTGGTAGGCCACCGGAACGGGCAGGGGTACGTTGATGCCGATCATGCCCACGGTCACCGAGCGCTGGAACTTCCGGGCTGCGGCGCCGGAGGAGGTGAAGATCGCGGTGCCGTTGCCGTACGGGTTGGAGTTGATGAGCTTGATGCCGTCCTCGAGGGTGTCCACCCGGACGACTACCAGGACGGGGCCGAAGATCTCCTCGGTGTACGCGGACATTTCGGTCTTGACGTGGTCGATCACGGTGGGGCCCACCCAGAAGCCCTCTTCGTGGCCCGGGACGATGAGGTCGCGGCCGTCCACCACCATCGCGGCACCGGCCTGCTCTGCTTCGGTGACGATCTTGACGATGCGTTCCTTCGAGGCCGGGGTGATCACCGGGCCCATTTCCGCGCCGGGTTCGGTGCCGTTGTTGACCTTCACGGCCAGGGCCCGCTCTTCCACCTTCTTCACCAGCAGGTCAGCGGCGTCACCGACGGCGACGGCCACGGAGATCGCCATGCACCGCTCCCCTGCCGAGCCGAACGCTGCGGCGGCGAGGTGGTCCGCGGCGTTGTCCAGGTCAGCGTCCGGGAGCACGATCGCGTGGTTCTTCGCCCCACCCAATGCCTGGACGCGCTTGCCGTGCTTGGTGGCGGTTTCGTGGACGTACTGCGCGATCGGGGTGGACCCCACGAAGGAGATGCCGTCCACGTCCGGGTGCGTCAGCAAACCATCGACTGTTTCCTTGCCGCCGTGCAGGACCTGGAACACACCATCAGGCAGCCCAGCGTCCTTCCAGAGCTTGGCCAGCAGCAGCGACGGGGACGGGTCACGCTCGGAGGGCTTGAGGATGAACGCGTTACCGGTCGCTATGGCCATCGGGGCCATCCACAACGGCACCATGACCGGGAAGTTGAACGGGGTAATACCGGCAACCACACCCAGGGGCTCACGGAAGGAGAACACGTCAATGCCGGTGGACACCTGGTCCGAGTAGTCACCCTTCAAAAGGGAAGGGATACCGCAGGCGAACTCGATCACTTCCAGGCCACGGCCGATCTCGCCCTTCGCGTCGGAGAGGACCTTGCCGTGCTCGGCCGTGATCAGTGCCGCGAGTTCGTCCACGTGCGCTGCGACGAGCTCACGGAACTTGAACAACACCGCGGTGCGCTTGGCCAGGGAAATATCACCCCAGGAATCAGCGGCTTTCCGGGCAGCGGCGACCGTGGTGTTCAAATCGTTCTCGTTGGCCAGGCGCAGTTCCGCGGTGACCTGGCCGGTAGCAGGGTTGTACACGGGCTGGGTGCGGTCACCTTCACCGGCGGACTCGGCACCGTTGATGAAGTGGTTGATAGTGGTCAAAGTGGTCGTCGTCGACATGTGTGTGGACTTCCTTGTCTGTGGTGCGCGGGTAGTGGCTGGGAAACTCAGCCGAGCAGTTTGCGCTGGCGGTTCTTGTGGTCGGTGTAGGTTTTGTAGGCCTGCTGGGTGGATTCGAGCTCGGACACTGCCGAGACGGGCACGTCCCACCAGGATTCCGAGGACGGGGCGTCCAGCAGTGGATCGGATTCGACGTGGATCACGATCGGGCCGGTCTCCTCGGGCGCTGCCTTGGCGTCGCGGATGGCTTGTTCGAGTTCGGCGATGACTTTCTCGCCGGGTTCGATCCGGATGACCTTCGCACCCAAGGATTCCGCGTTCGTGGCGAGGTCGATGGGCAGGTTGTCGCCGGCGTCGAAGGAGTGCTGTTCCTTGTCCAGGACCCGGTATTGGGTTCCGAAGCGCTGCGACCCGAGGGATTCGGACAGGGAGCCGATGGACGCGTAGCCATGGTTCTGGATCAGGACCACGATCAGTTTGATGCGCTCAGCGACGGCGGTGACCAGCTCCGTGTGCATCATCAGGTAGGAGCCGTCCCCCACCATCACCACCACATCCCGCTCCGGCCCGCCGTTCGCGGCCTCGGCCAGGGCTGCGCGCTTCACACCCAGGCCGCCGGGGATTTCGTAGCCCATGCAGGAGTACGCGTACTCCACGTGGTAGCCGAACGGGTCCCGGACCCGCCACATCTTGTGCAGGTCACCCGGCAGCGAGCCCGCTGCGCAGATCACCACGTCCTGGGCGTCCATGGCCTTGTTCGTGGCACCGATGATCTCGTTCTGCGCCGGCAACGTCGTGTAACGGGTCTCGAAGGCCTGGTCCACGGTCGCGTCCCAGCGCTTCTTTTCGGCGGCGACCTTCTCTTCAAGGTCGGCGCCGACGCGGTAGCCGCCAAGGGCCTGGTTCAGCTTCACCAACGCCTTGCGGGCATCAGCGACGATCGGCAGGTGCGTGCCGTGCTTGTAAGCATCGATCGCGGCGACGTTGATGTTGACGAAGCGCACGTCCGGGTTCTGGAACGCCGTGCGGGACGCGGTGGTGAAGTCCTCGTAACGGGTGCCGATACCGATGATCAGGTCCGCCTCGGCAGCGATCGCGTTCGCCGCCGTCGTGCCGGTGGACCCAATGGCACCGAGGGAGTGCTTGTGGTCCCACGGCAGCACACCAACACCGGCCTGCGTGTTGCCCACCGGGATGCCGGTGAGTTCGGCGAACTTGGCCAGTTCGTCGTTGGCGTAGGCGTAGAGGACACCGCCGCCGGCAATGATCAGCGGACGCTTGGCGGCGCGGATCGCTTCCACGGCGCGGCGGATGTCATCGTCCTCAGCCTCGGGGCGGCGGATCCGCCACTCCCGCTCGGCCAGGAACTCCTCCGGCACCTCGAACGCCTCGGCCTGGACGTCCTGCGGCAACGAAATAGTCACCGCGCCGGTCTCGGCCGGGTCCGTCAGCACCCGGAGGCCGTGGTGGAATGCGGAGAACAACTGCTCCGGCCGGGACACCCGGTCGAAGAACTTCGATAACGGCCGGAACGCGTCATTGACCGTGATGTCATACGCATGCGGCAACTCAAGCTGCTGCAACACAGGGTCAGCGGCGCGGGTCGCGAACGTGTCAGAAGGCAGCAGCAGCACCGGCAGGCGGTTGGTGGTAGCCAACGCAGCGCCCGTGAGCAGGTTCGAGGACCCCGGGCCAATCGAGGTGCTGATCGCGAACGTTTGGCGGCGGCGCGTGTGCCGGGCATACCCGACGGCCTGGTGGACCTGGGCCTGCTCATTGCGGCCCTGGTAATACGGCATGATGGACGGGTCAGCAGCCTGGTACTGCTTCAACGCCTGGCCCACACCGGCCACGTTGCCGTGCCCGAAAATACCGAACGTCCCCGGAATCAAACGCTCACGGAATTCCACACCAGCAACAGAATCAACGGTGTACTGCTTGGACAAGAACTCGACCACGGCCTGGGCCACGGTCATCCGGCGGGTTGCTGTTCCCATGAGTAGCTACTCCGATACTTTGACGGGGATACGGTCTGACGAGGTGAGCCCTGCAGCGTCAAGTGCCGCGGGCGCAGTGTTGTTGAGCAGCGAGGCTGCCGTCGCGACGGCACCTGCTACGTCGCCGTCGTGCGGGTAAAGCAGCGTCCGACCCACGGTGAGGCCCTGCACGCCGGGCAAAGCCAACGCAGCCTGCCAGGAGGCGAAGACTTCGTCCTGGGACCCATCCGGGTCACCACCCAACAGCACAGTTGGCAGCGTGGTGGAGGCCATGACGCGCTCCATCTCGGCCACCACGGGCAGCTTCATCCAGGTGTAGGCGCTGGTGGAACCCAGGCCCTCTGCAATGCCGACCGACTTGATCACGGCATCGGCGCGGAGGTCGTTACGGACCTTGCCGTTGGCGTCACGGACGGAAAGGAAGGGCTCCACCATGGCGATGAGCTTCCGCTCTGCCAACGAATCGATGGCCTTCGCGGTAGCTTCCAGGGTGGCAACCGTGTCCGGGTCGCCCAGGCAAATACGGGTGAGCATCTTCCCGCCATCGGCGCCCAAGGCCTCAAGGGCTGCGGCCGTATGCCCGGTGAAGCGGTCATCGAATTCATTGACCAGACCGGCCAAGCCTCCGCGGTTCATGGAACCGAACACGAGCTTCCCCTCAAGCGCACCGAGCAACAGCAGGTCGTCCATGATGTCCGGCGAAGCCAGGATGCCGTCCACGGCAGGGTTCCCCAAGGCAATCTGCAACCGGTCCAGCAAATCGCGGCGATCGGCCATGGCCATCGGCTCCGAACCGACGGACAGGGCACCGCGGGCCGGGTGGTCGGCCGCGACGATGAAGTTCTGCACACCGTGCTTCAAGCCAGGATGACGACGGCGGGTCGCAGCAGCGCGGGCCACGGCCTCCGGATCCTCCAAACGGATACGGCTCAAGTGTTCATAGCGGCGGGGATCATCGTTGAGGCTCAACGCACGGCTCCTTCTTCGACGGGGGCGGCTGCGAGGGTGGTGGAAGCGCCGGGGACCGGGCGGCCGCGTTCGGCCAGCAGCGACGTGACCTCATCCGGCGTCGGCATCGCATCCGCGCAGGAGAGGCGGGAGGCGACAATCGCACCAGCGGCGTTCGCGTAGTCCAGGACCTCGGACAGCGGCCAACCGGACAACAGCCCGTGGACGAACGCACCACCGAAGGAGTCACCGGCGCCCAGGCCGTTAACCGTCTCAACCGGAACCGGAGCCGAAACCACGCGCTCCGTGCGGGTCTTGGCCATGACGCCTTCCGGGCCCAGCTTCACCACGGCGATCTCGACGCCGGCGTCCAGGAGCCGGTCCGCCTGCTCATCAGGTGTCCCCTCCCCTACTGCCACGGCACATTCCTTGTCATTGCCGATCGCGACCGTCACCTGCGGGAGGATCTTGGCCACCTCGGCACGGGCCTCATCTTCCGAAGCCCAGAACATGGGCCGGTAGTCCAGGTCCAGGATGGTGAACTGGCCATCTTTGAGGCCGGTCCTGGGGCGGGCTTCATGCGCGGCTATGTGGGCGCTGCGTGAGGGCTCCTGGCACAGGCCCGTCACTGTGGACCAGAAAATGACGGCGTCCCGGATCGCGTCCAGATCCAACTCTTCAGCTTTGATCTGCAGGTCCGGCGCGGTGGGGAACCGTCCGTAGAAGTAGAGCGGGAATTCATCGGTTGCGGGCTTGATCGCACAGAAGGTGGCGGGAGTCTGCCCTGCGGCGGGGGTGACAAAGGAATCATCCACGTTGAACTTGTGCAGTTCGCGGTGCAGGAAGCTGCCAAAAGGGTCATCGCCGGTGCGGGTAATGACCCCGGTGCGGCGGCCGTGGCGGGCGGCGGCAACAGCCACGTTGGAGGGCGAGCCTCCCAAGTACTTGCCGAAGGACGTCACATCCTCCAGTCCGACTCCGATGTCGTTCGGGTAGATATCTACGCTGATGCGCCCGATCGTGAGCAGTTCGTGGGTCACGGTACTCGTGGACCTTTCTCTTAGAACTCTGAACCTTTGAGCGCTGGGCCCCAATGCCTTGCTACCCCTCAGTGAGCGGGGCCACATGACTACTTTGCACCAGATTTAATGTCCTGTCAAAGGTTTGTACTGACATATTTACAACATGACACGAGGTGCGCCTACTTACGGGGAACTGCCAGCTCTCCGGTGACATACTGACTGCGACCAAAGCCGAAAGACCAGTCGCCGGGAGTGTTCTCCACGTAGCCCACGAATACGTCTTCCCCGGCAATTCCCACCTCGGAGAGGCCGGATGCGATGGCCTCGAAGAGTGAACTCTTGGCCATCTGGCTACGGCCACCCTGGGTGAAGATTTGGATCATGACAACCCCGGAACTGCGCTCAAAACCAAGCCCGGCATCCTGGGCGACGATCTGACCCTGCGGATGCTCCGTGAGGATGTGGAAGTAGTCCCGCTCGGGAATTCCATATTCAGTCAGGATGGCGTCGTGGATAGCCCGGCTGAGGGCGGTCAACCCTTCGGGCGTGCGGCCCTGATTGACGTCGATACGAACAAGCGGCATTGCAGATCCTCTCAATTAGTTTGTCCTAACATACTAACAAACTACATCGATTCTGGATACAGCAAAGGCCCGCCCAATACCTGGACGGACCCAGCAGGACGCAAAGCAGGCCCCCAACGCTTAAAGCGCGACGGCGGCCCGTCACTTTTCGTTCGAAAGGTGACGGGCCGCCGTCGTAAGGCTGTGTGAGCCTAGAGTGCTGCGAAAACCTCGCGGAGCAGGGTAGCGGTCTCGGACGGCGTCTTGCCGACCTTCACGCCTGCTGCTTCGAGGGCTTCCTTCTTGGCCTGTGCGGTACCAGCGGAGCCGGACACGATGGCGCCGGCGTGGCCCATGGTCTTGCCCTCAGGAGCCGTGAAGCCTGCCACGTAGCCGACAACCGGCTTGGTGACGTTGGCCTTGATGAAGTCGGCTGCGCGCTCTTCAGCGTCGCCACCGATTTCACCGATCATGACGATCGCCTTGGTCTCCGGGTCGGCTTCGAAGGCAGCAAGGGCGTCGATGTGCGTGGTGCCGATGATGGGGTCGCCACCGATGCCGATCGCGGTGGAGAAGCCGAGGTCGCGGAGTTCGTACATCATCTGGTAGGTCAAGGTACCGGACTTGGACACGAGGCCGATGGGGCCCTTGCCCGTGATGTTTGCCGGGGTGATGCCAACCAGGGCCTCGCCCGGGGTGATGATGCCGGGGCAGTTCGGTCCGATGATGCGGGTGATCTGCTTGCCATCGGCGTCCACCTTGGACTGGGCAAGTGCCCAGAACTCGGCGGAGTCCTGAACCGGAACACCTTCGGTGATAACCACAACGAGGCCGATGCCGGCTTCGATGGCTTCAACCACGGCGTCCTTGGTGAATGCCGGCGGAACGAAGACGATGGAAACGTCGGCGCCGGTTTCAGCGATGGCTTCCTTGACGGTGCCGAAGACGTTGATTTCCTTGTCTCCGTGCAGGACCGTGGTGCCCGCCTTGCGTGCGTTGACGCCACCAACAATGTTGGTGCCGGCCTTGAGCATCAGGGCGGTGTGCTTGGTGCCCTCGCCGCCGGTGATGCCCTGGACGATGACCTTGGAGTCCTTGTTGAGGTAGATAGACATTGTCGCGTCCCTTTACTTAGCTGCGTTGGCGAGCTCGGCGGCCTTGTCGGCGCCCTCGTCCATGGTGGCGGCCAGGGTAACCAGCGGGTGGTTGGCCTCGGTCAGGATGCGGCGGCCCTCTTCGACGTTGTTGCCGTCGAGGCGAACAACCAGCGGCTTGTTCGCCGAGGAACCCAGCTCTGCCAGTGCACCGACGATGCCCTTGGCGACTGCGTCACAGGCGGTGATGCCACCGAAGACGTTCACGAAGACGCTCTTGACCTGGGAGTCGCCCAGGATGACGTCCAGACCGTTGGCCATGACCTCGGCGGAAGCTCCACCGCCGATGTCCAGGAAGTTGGCGGGCTTCACGTTGCCGTGGTTCTCGCCTGCGTAAGCAACGACGTCGAGGGTGGACATTACAAGACCGGCGCCATTGCCGATGATGCCAACTTCGCCGTCCAGCTTGACGTAGTTGAGGTCCTGCGCCTTGGCCTTGGCCTCGAGCGGGTCGGCCGCATCCTTGTCTTCCAGCGCGCCATGGTGCACGTGGCGGAAGTCAGCATTCTCGTCCAGGGAAACCTTGCCGTCGAGGGCAACAATGTCGCCTGCGCCCGTGCGGACCAGCGGGTTGACCTCAACCAGGGTTGCGTCTTCCTTCTTGAAGACATCCCAGAGCTTCAGAATGACGTCGGCGACCTTGCCGCGCAGTTCTTCAGCGAAGCCGGCAGCTGCGACGATCTCGTCAGCCTTGGCCTGGTCGATTCCAACAGCAGGATCGATGGCGATCTTGGCGAGAGCCTCGGGGCGCTCGACAGCAAGCTGCTCGATCTCCATGCCGCCCTCAACCGAGCACATGGCCAGGTAGTTGCGGTTGGCACGGTCCAGGAGGACCGAGAAGTAGAATTCTTCGGCGATGTCAGCGCCCTGGGCAATCATCACCTTGTTGACGGTGTGGCCCTTGATGTCCATGCCCAGGATGTTGGTGGAGTGCTCAAGTGCCTCGTCGGCAGACTTGGCAACCTTGACGCCGCCAGCCTTGCCGCGGCCACCAACCTTAACCTGTGCCTTTACGACAGTAACGCCGCCGATCTTCTCAGCAGCTGCCTTCGCTTCTTCAGGAGTGTGCGCCACGATGCCGGCGAGCACGGGTACACCGTGCGCTTCGAACATATCGCGCGCCTGATATTCAAACAGGTCCACGGTTTAGTGTCCTTCTACGTCGAAGTAGTTTCTGTCCAGCCGGAACCGCGATGACCGCGATAAGCCAGCTGCGGAAAGTACGCGGTCATAACCAGGAATCATGCCCGGTCACATTGCGTAAGGTCCTCTCGGAACTTTAGCCCTTTGAGGCGTCCCGCCACTCCCACACTACCGGTTAAGTGAGTAAGCTTACACTTCTATCGAGCGTAGAAAAACCGCGTGATGGCGGGGTTTTTGGGCTCACACGAACCCTCCACAGTGGTCAGGAATCTTCCTTCAGGTTCCCGCGGACCGTCTTGCCGCCGTCGGAAATCAGCTGGTAACCCTCGCGGCTGACGAAGAACGCTACGCCACCTGAGACGTTTCCGCAGGCAACGCCGTCGTTGTACGCGGAGCACCGCAGGCCGTTGCGTTCGATGTTCTGCCCGTCAGCCAACTCCCGGAGCTTGGAAATGGTGCCGTTCCGCGTTCCCTTGGGACCATACTCGGACTCCATTTGTGTTACGCCCGAGCGACACGAGCCGTACACGGCCTTGTCCGGCGAGAGCAGCACGGTCCCGCCCAAGTAGCCCAAGCCGGTAGCGCCGCAATCGTCGGAGATGTCTTCCGCTTCAGGCTTGGCATAAGCCGCCAATTCACACTGCACCACCGGTACCACGGCGAACTTGTTGTTGGCAGCGTCCGAGTAGGTGTTGGGCTCATAGGGCAGGTTGAGGTGGCCGCCCCGCGAGGACGTCATGGCGCAGACAACATTGTGGTCAGGGGTTACGAACGCAGTGACATCGTCGCCCGCGGCGAGGGATGTCTGTTCCGTCACCGGCACCTGCTTGAGCTGTTCCAGAGGAGGGAGCGGCTCCGGCGGAACGTAGTTGGGGTCCTTGGTGGAGAAGGAACAAGCCGTGCTGGCAAGCAGGAGCAAGGCGGCAAGAATCCCCAATACAGTCCGTCGCATGGCTCCAATTATGCCTTTTGGATTCAGGCGCCGTTGTCTCGCCGCCACCGCCGTCGCGCCGACGCCGCCAACAACGCGCCGCCCGCCAGTGCTCCCGCAGCGGCCCACAGCATTGCGTTGAGGGTTCCGGAGCGCAGCCCCGTCGCCGCCAGTTCAGCGGACGACGCCGGCTCTACCGCGCCTGCCGGAAGCACCGTTGTTTGAGGTGCTTCAGCCGCGGCCGGCGGTTGCGCGGCGGGCGGCTGCTCGACCGCGGGTGGCCGGGTTTCGAGGACGGTGACGGTGGTCCAGAAAATCTCGCGCTCAATGAGGCCGGCGTCGCGGAATTTCACGTAGACGCTGAACGTTCCAGCCCTGGTAGGCGTGCCCATGAGGAATCCGTTGCCATCAATGATGAGCCCGTCCGGACCGGGATCGTGCCAATGCAGGCTGCCGGCCATGTGCTGCGGCGTTCCCCACCACATGGAGTAGGGGCCGACGCCGCCGGTCACCGAGGCGATCTTGGCCGAGTAGGGCTCCCCCAGGACGGCAGGCGGCACTACGTAGCCCACGGCGTACGGTGCACTTGCCCGCACCGTGATGCTGAACGAGGCGTCAGTGGAGCTGTATTGATCGCTTGCCCGGACTGTGAAGGCGTATGTTCCGGGCGATGTCGGGATTCCAGACACGGTTTTTCCAGTAAGGAACAGTCCCGGCGGGATGACTCCCGATGCCAGTTCCAACATAAAGGGCAAGGACCCTGAAGTGTATATCTGGAATTCAGATGTGTAGTCCAGGCCGACGATTGCGTCCTGGAATTCCCCGGTATTACTCGCAACCGAGATCACGGGAGGCTGGTAGTCCCAGATTGTGACACTTACGCTTTTTGTGACCACTTGCTGCGGTAAGGAAGAGTCCCTGACAGTAACCGTCGATTCGGCGAAGTTTGCGGTAGTGGGCGTCCCCACAAACCTCAAATTTGCTTCATCAAACGTCAGCCCCTGCGGCACGTTCGTGGCTGTTGCCATGTAGGGTCCGGTTCCGCCAGTGATGACCAACGGAGCGTCAAAGGGCTTTCCAACGTATCCCCAATCCACATAACCCTGCACCATGAGAGGGTCCGGGTCAGCTGCGGGAGTCTGATCCGGGCCTGCTGAACCTGTCGCAGGCACCTCGGCTGGTGAAGCTGTGGTGATGGCCGGGCTGGGGGTCAGCAGCGCCGGAACTCCCGGCCCCGGGCCTGCCGGCACGCTTGCTGTCGGTTCAGGCCCCGGGCTTTCGGCCGCACCCTCAGTGGGAATTGGCGCGGGCGATGCCACGGATTCTGTCGGTTGGGATGTTGGCAAAGGCTCTACGGCGGCGCGTGCGGTTTGCGTGGCAACGCCGACGCTGGGTACGGGAGCCTCCGCAACACCAGGAGGAGCGAACTGGAGGGCGAGGCCGCCGGCGACAGCCGCAGCCAGGACCAATCCCATGGCCTTCCGAAAATATCCACGTTCCCCCAGCATGGCGCCCATGCGCGTCCTTCCCCCAAGAATGCGAACCGCTGAAGCGCCGCACCTTACGGGGTCGTGCCGACCGCATGCGCAAACGCCCGGCCAGTCTAAGACGTCCCAAAGTTGCTGACAATGGGCAGGCCGGACGTCTGCGGGCACCATCGATGCGCCGGGTCTGCTTCGAGCGCATTACGCGCGACCATCAGGACCGGCCAAGGCTATGTGGTCTTCTTCCGCGCCGCAGGGTCCAAGGTGCACTCACCTTCGACCATAATGAAACTGCCGAACTTGGTCGCCGTGAAGATCAAGGTCATCCCCCGCGGACTTGACGCGCCAATCTCAAGACCGGAATTGTCCGCACCCATTCCGTCGAAGATGTTCCCAATGGTGTAGCCCTTCGATTCCCAGTGCGCTTTCATCACATTAATTGCTTCTTGTGGATCGGCGATGGCACCACCCTTGATTTGCCGCTGGTACAGCCTGCCGTCCGCTCGAGCGTGTATACCACAGGGTTCTGCGACGTAGTCCGCCGTATCCTGGCGGTCCCATCCCGGCCACGTGGTGCCGGAATGTTGAACCGTGTCCTCCATGGCATCCAGGAAGTCGGTGAACACCTCCGATGCACTCCGCTCGCCAGGTCCGGGCTCGCCAAGCTGCCTATCGTTTGTTGTATCCGCGCCGCATCCGGTCATCAGTAAACATCCCATCATCATCAAGACCAACCACGCCCTGCGCGCAGGCTTTAGCGTCATCATTTACCAAGCTCTTCTCTTAGTTCTTGCGGTGTAAGGTCGCGCTCTACGGACGGTCCCAGCGGAGTTATCTCGCCGCGAATTTCCACCAACTCTCGTCGGAGCGGAATCAGTTTCTTAATCTGGTCTCCCTTGCCCGTGGACGCCAGGGCGATGTTGTGGGCGGATTCGGTGCTGGGGTCGAGGTAGCCATGATCGCGAGTCGCAGCAAACAGGGTATTGCCACTGCCCTTCACTGCCCAACCATTGGCATCGTGGCCCGTCGTCCTCCAATAGACGACACCAGTGTCCGGGTCGTAGCCACCCTCAGAAGAGAAGTTCTTCCCGCCAAACCAGGAATCGAGAGGATCTAGCCGACCCTCACGACCACGAATTCCGCTGCCAAGAATTCCGAACGGCGCGACCCGATCCTCGCTGGACGCCGTCACAAACACCTCTGGCCTGCCCTCGGCGTCCTTTGCCACGTGCAGGTCCATTGCCGAACCGACGTCCCGCCAAGCAATTCCCGCCGAGCCGAGGAACGTCACAGTATCGACGGAGTGGGTGGTAGAGATCAGCGCATACGAGGCAGTGGTGGTCCCATAGGAGTGGGCCACCACGTTTAGGTGAGGCCTGTCTCCACCGTCCGCCACGCTTTCCCGGGTCTCAACAAATCCGTCCAAAGCATGTGCCAGTTTGGCCCCTCCCGCGCTAGCCAGCTCCGTGGACAAAACCTCAGAGCTAGGCGGCTCCTCCGGACTGTCGTAACCGACCCATGAAACAACCGCTACACCCGAAAAGGCGCTGCTCCCTACCAGCGCCCGACTTTGCCCCCTGTACAAATCCTGCGCCGACTTCGTCCATGACTCCAGCCCGTCGGCCACGGTGGTTTTCATGCCCGGGACGTTCCACGTCACATTCGATGCCGTGTCTAAGTCACCAATCGCAACAGCCACGAGAGGTTTTCCATTCTCGTCCGGGGTGAATGAGACGATGCTCCGGGGAGCGGCAGGGTCTTCATCGTTATCTTTTCGGGGCTCCAGCGCATCATATATTTCCTGCAACACAGCCTTGTGCTCATCGGTAGTCCGCGGATCCTTGTACACGGCATCCACGTTTGCTTTGTTGGCCTTGGCACGCGCGGCGTACGGAATCCCGTTCAGGTTTCCGATGACTCCCGGCGCCGCCACGACGAGCGCGGCCTGTTGTTCGGTGGATAGACCAGCCCACCACTCCTTCACCTGCGCGACCGGTGGCGGCGAACGGAATCCGGACCGAAGGTAGTCGGACTCAGCCATCCCGTATTCGAGCAGTTGCCCCGGCGTCAGGGTCTTCCACAACGCCAACATTGCCATGGGATCCCCTCCCCCGGACTCCATGCGCCGCAATTCCGCACGAGTATGCTCCAGCGCGAGATTGGCGGCGGTCCCACCCGGGTAATACGGAGGAACCGTTGACTCCCAGCGGTGCACCCCACGGACAGCGAACTCGCACAAACGCTGCGCTTCCTCGTGTTCCGACACCAACACCGAAACTCTGCGCAGTAGGTCGGAATGTTCCATAAGCGGAGCCTGTCCAGTGTGCTGGCTGCCGAAACTTTCTTGGCTGGAGTGGGGATCCCAAGTAGGAGCTTGCCCCAGGTGGATCTCCATCCTCCGGTGGAAATCGGCGATGTCGTCCAAGAGGAGCTGACGCTTCCGCCGCAACTCCCGGACGGTTTCGGCGTAACGCATCAACGCGGAGAACACCGTGACCATGCCGGATCGAATGTTGTCACTCGTCTGGGTCACGGGTTTGAACAGCGCCAAGACTACCGGCGCCTCAGGAGCTACGTAGGCATCAGCCAAAGCGGACCATTCCGATGACGCAGCCTGAACTGCATTGATCATCCCCTGTGCATGCCGCACCAACGGAGACACTGCGGTTTCCAGCGCATCCGGATCAGGGAGGTCGAACAAGCCTGACGTATCAATCTGGTACTCGTTCACGCGCCCTACCCCACCGGCTTAGCGCGGAACTTGTCCATGCGGAACCCGAACGTGGGGGCATCCACAATGCTTCGAGCGTTCCTGAGCACGTCTGCGGCCAACTGCTCGTCACCGGCCACATAAGCAGCAACCGCAGCTTGGGTCCCGCCTAACACGTTGGCTATCCGCTGTGATAGCGCGAGGAGGTCCAGCAGCAGCACGTCGTCGCCGTAGAACTGGAGGGCACCGAAGACCGGCCCCTCACGTAAGGACCCGCCCACTTCATCAACGGTATGCCGCACGGCTGCGCGTATCGGCTCAAGTTCGCTGCAATGCGCCTTCGCTGCAGCGACCACACCCAGAGACTTGGCCACATCGATGTCAAACGTCATTGCTTGCCCCCAACGATTCAGTAAGGATTCTGATTAATCAATCGAAATGATTAATCCAAGCAAGAGTGTATACCGACAGAGAACTATCGAATCAAGGTGCCTCAGGCATCAAGTTTCGTCAGCGGCGCGTACCGCAGCAGCAGGCGCTTCTCGCCGACGTCGAACTTCACCTTGGCCACCGTCTTGTCTCCCGCGCCCTCGACGCCCAGCACAATGCCATTGCCAAAGCTGGTGTGGTTGACCTTGTCCCCCACAGAAACGGCGATGACTTCCTTCTGCGGCTGGACCCTGGTGCGGGCGACGGCGGCGGGAACGTCGGCGTCGAACCCTGCGGTGGGGCTGGAGGCAGCTCCGCGCGACGTTCCGGCTCCCCAGAAGGATCCGCCGTAACGGTTCGAACCGATGGGCGCGCTGCCCCAGCCGCCAGTGGCCTGACGTGACGTTCCTTCGCGTTTCCAGTCCACAAGTTCGGACGGGATTTCCTGCAGGAACTGGCTGGCCGGGTTGTACTGGCTCTGGCCCCACATGTTGCGGACCTCTGAGCGGGTGACATAGAGGCGCTTCCGGGCACGGGTAAGGCCTACGTAGGCTAGGCGGCGTTCCTCGGCCAGCTCCTTGGGATCCGTGGCGGAGCGTTGGTGCGGGAAGATCCCGTGCTCCATGCCGGTGAGGAACACCACGGGGAACTCCAGGCCTTTCGCCGTGTGCAGCGTCATCAGCGTCACCACGCCCAAGCGCTTGGCTTCGGCGACTGCGGCGTCGATGTCGGCCCCCGGCGCGTCCGGGATCTGGTCGGCGTCCGCCACCAGGGAGACCTGTTCCAGGAACTCGCCCAGAGAACCTTCGGGGTTGTCACGCTCGTACTCCCGCACCACGGCCACAAGCTCTGCGAGGTTCTCCACGCGGGATTCGTCCTGGGGGTCGTTGCTCGCGCGGAGGCCGGCGAGGTAGCCGGTCTGCTCCAGGACGGCTTCCAAGGCCGCGGACGCGCCGGACCCCGAAGCCACCTCGGCGAGGTCGTCCAACAGCTTCACGAATCCTGAGACGGCATTCACCGAGCGCGTGGCCATCCCGGGTGCTTGATCTGCCCGACGCGCTGCGTCCATGAAGGAGGTCCGGTCCCGCTCCGCCAGTGCCGCAATGGCACCTTCGGCACGGTCACCGATGCCGCGCTTGGGCTCATTCAGCACGCGGCGGAGGTTCACGTCGTCGTCCGGGTTCACCAGGACGCGCAGGTAAGCCAGTGCGTCCTTGATTTCCTTGCGCTCGTAGAAGCGGGTGCCGCCAACCACCTTGTACGGCAGGCCCACGCGGACCAGCACGTCTTCGATGGAACGCGATTGTGCGTTGGTGCGGTAGAAAATGGCGACGTCGCCGGGACGCAGCCCCTCCTCGTCCTGCAGCCGGTCGATTTCCTTGGCGATGAACTGGGCTTCATCGTGCTCGTTCTCGCCCACGTAGCCAACGATCTTCTCGCCATCGCCCTCGGCCGTCCACAACCGCTTTTCCTGCCGGTTGGGGTTCCGGGAAATTACCGAGTTGGCGGCGCTGAGGATGTTCTGCGTGGAGCGGTAGTTCTGTTCCAGCTTGATGGTCCGTGCGTTCGGGTAGTCGTGCTCGAATTCCACGATGTTGCGGATGTCGGCGCCGCGGAACGCGTAGATGGACTGGTCCGAATCGCCAACCACCGTAAGCTCGCTGGGCTGGACCTCGGTATCCGTGCCAAGGCCCACGATTTCCCTGACCAGCGCGTACTGGGCATGGTTGGTGTCCTGGTATTCGTCCACCAGAACGTGCCGGAACCGGCGTCGGTACGATTCCGCGAGCGCCGGGAACGCCCGGAACATGTAGACGGTCTGCGCAATGAGGTCGTCGAAGTCCATGGCGTTGGCCTGGCGCAGGCGCTGGGTGTAGCCCTTGAAAACCTCGGCTACCGCGGTTTCGAAAGCATCGTTGTAGTTGGCCGAGGATGCGAAGGAATCGTCGTCCACCAACTCGTTCTTGAGCGCGGAAATCTTGTGCTGGATGGCCTTGGGCGGGAACTTCTTGGGATCCAGGTCCAGGTTCTTCGCCACGAGCGTGATGAGGCGCAGCGAGTCAGCGGAGTCGTAGATGGAGAAGTTGGAGTTCAGCCCCACGTTGGACGCCTCGCGGCGAAGGATGCGCACGCAGGACGAGTGGAAGGTGGAGATCCACATGGCCTTGGCACGTCCGCCAACCAGCGCTTCGATACGTTCCCGCATTTCGGCCGCGGCCTTGTTGGTGAAGGTGATGGCCAGGATTTCACCGTGGTGCGCCCGCTTGGTGGCGATCAGGTACGCGATCCGGTTACTGAGCACACGGGTCTTGCCCGAGCCGGCGCCAGCGACAATGAGCAGCGGGCTGCCGGAGTGTTTGACGGCCTCTTCCTGTTGGGGGTTGAGCCCCTGCAGCAAGGCGTCAGCGGACGGCATCCCTTGCGATCCATGGTGGCCCCAGCCGCCCGAGCCGGGAGCCCCATCATCCTCGCCTGTGCGGGCACGGCCTGCACCGCCGCCTGCGTGCGAAAGCTCCGGGGCAGCCTTGACTGCGGCTCGCGGGCCTGCGTTGAAGGGTCCGTCTGCGTAGGGGTCAAACAACATATCCATGGTGCCTACCAGTCTAGGCGGTGGGTCTGACACTCCTTCGACCGGCGCCCGGGATGCGGACCAAGCCCGCCCAAGGCGGCCCGGAGCTAAGCGAACTGGGGCACCGAGGTGAGGGCTGCGCTCAACTCGCGAACCGCCGTCGTGCCTCCTGCGACGAACCAGTTGAGTCCATTGACCTGAACGACGGCGGTGTCCCCACCGGCCGCGCGGACGATCGCCTTGCCGGGGAGCCAATCCCATTCGGGGCAACTGTGCTGGAACCAGCACCCCAGTTCGCCGTCAGCCACGCGTCCGAGGTCGCACGAGCCCGAGCCGAACATCCGAAGGGACGCGGCCGTTATCGCCGCGGCGTGCCACGGCATGGCCGCGCGGGGGTCGGCCAACCACGTGGGATGGATGTAGGTCGCGGCACTCAGTTGGCCCACCGCCACATCCCCTGAACCGGATATCCGTTCCCCGTTAAGCGTCGCGGGCCGTCCTTCGCCGCCGAGCCACAGCTTGTCCGTTTCCGGCTGGTAGATAGCGCCAAGCACCACGGAGGGATCCGCTACCGGGCTGCCGCCGCGGTCCGAGTCGTCGCGTTTCAGGGCGATAGCCGAGCACCAATATGTGGAGCCATGCAGGAAGTTGTAGGTGCCATCCACGGGGTCGATCACCCACGTCCGTCCGCTGGTCCCTGCCACCGATGCCCCTTCTTCGCCGAGGATGCCATCCTCCGGGCGGCAGCGGCGCAACTGTTCCAGCACGTAGGCCTCGGCGGCGCGGTCAGCGGCTGTCACAACGTCCGATACCGAAGTCTTCCGCTCCCCCTGCAGGCCCCCCATCCGCATGAGCAGGGCCAACTGACCCGCCTCACGGACCAAGGCGCTGCCCAGTTGGTAATCGTCGAGTGATGGGTCCAGTTCAGTTGCTGTGTGCCTGCCGATGGTCATGGGTCCAGCTTATGTGGCGGGATAATGAATCACATGGCCAAGACCCCAGCGCAGCGCATCAAGAAGCACGGAGCCAAAGCGGCAGTCCCGGAACACTCGCTGCCGCCCGTGATCAATCCCACCACCCAGCGCACCCCGCAGAAGGCGCAGAGCAACTCCAGGCTCATTGTGATTGCAGGCGTGGTGGCCAGCGTCTTCCTGTTCTGGTATCTGCACCTGCTGACCCTCAACCAAATGACGCAGCTCTCCGGCGGCCTGGCCATGCCGGACTCCCTCATTGGCGGTTTCTCCACGGACTACATCGCCCAGCTTCGTAACGCCATGGACGATGCCGCCCGGGGCCAGCTCAATTACGTGCACAAGACTGCCGGCACGCTGTTCCCCCTAATTTTCGGCTTCAGTTGGCTGCTTCTCATCGGCACCAACGTGGCCCGCAAATCGTGGCGCTGGGCCATGTGGGCGGCGCCGTTGCTGTTTGCCGTGGCCCACTTGTGGTCGAACGTCGCCATCGATTCGGTGCTGGCCGCAGAAACGCCCGACGCCGGTTCGGTCGCCCTGGCTTCGGCTGTGACGGTTGCGTCGTGGGTGCTGTTCCTGCTCAGCCTGGTGTGCGGCGTCGTGGCAGTGTTCCTTGGACGGAAGGGGGCTACTGCCCGGAAGGGCGCTGAGCCAACGTCCTGACCGCTTTCCGTTCCTTGGTGATCCGGTGGGCCACGATGAGGCCAACCAGGGACAGGCCGAGGATGATCGGATACGCCATGGTCCGTTCGATGGCGCCGGCTTCGTCCACCCGGAGCTGCGCAGCCAGGACATAGATGGTGGTTCCCAGCGATACCACGCCGAAAAGCAGCACCATCCAGGACATTTGCGTGTGGCCGCGCCATACCAGGCCCAGGACCACCAAAGCGATGGGCCCGGCGATGAAGTACATTCCGGCGCCCGTCAGATGCAGTACCAAGTCCGTGTCTTCAGGTACCAGCCCCACCATGGCCTGTCCGATCCCCGCAACCAAAATGAGCGCCCGAACCGCTCCCGCCGCGATCCACGGAAAGGCCTCTGCAGATTTCGATGCCATGCTCGGCCTGATTCCGCGCTGGCCCGGCTCTGCAGCAACGGACAGCACGGCGGAACTGACCAACACCGCCCCCATGACCATGGCGACGCCTTGCAGCACGAATGAGGCGTTCATCAGCCAATTCAATGGCGAACACACCTCGTAGCCATTGAAAGGTCCGCAGTGCGCGGCTCCGAGGTCGCTGATCACGTGCTCCCGGCGGTCATAGGGCGGGTTTCCCCGCCACGCCGCCATCGCGATGGCTTCCACCACGAAGTAGTGGATCAGCGTGATCGCGGCCCAACCCCCAACAAGTTCGCGTCGCCCTGCGAGGTCAGGCAGAAGCCCGCGGTCCCCGCCACGCGGACCAGCCGCCGTCGTCATAGCGCCAGAATAGACCCGCCGCAGCAGGCAGCGCAGCCCTTGTTTGAATCCAACGCTACCCTTCCCGCCGGGCGCACCCCTTATGAGCCTGCGCCGCTGCCGGTTCCGCCCAGCGCGCCCCTTGTGAACCTGCGCCGCTATCGTTCCCGCCGGAAGCACCCGTTCTTACGGGAGCCCATGGCGCAAACGGGTGCGACCAGGCCATCACACACCACTCTGGGCCGCCGCCGCTGCCGATCCCGCCCAGCGCAGCCCTTGTGAACCTGCGGCGCTGCCGATCCCGCCCAGCGCACCCGTTCTTACGGGAGCCCATGGCGCAAACGGGTGCGCCCCGGGAGCAGTGGGCACTCCGGGCTTAGCGTGAGCGCACCCTCGAACGCCGTTCGCGGTGCACGCGCTGGGCGATCACCAAGCCCGCGGCCGCCAAACCGATCGTCACGGGGTAGCCCATGAGCCGTTCAAGGATCCCCGGATCGGGAACGTCCATGCGGGTCAGCCCGCCAACCACCAGCGCGCCGATGCAGAGCGCCCCGCTGGCGGCCAGGAACCAGCTCACAGGGGTTTGCCGCAGCCAAAGGATTCCCAACAGGATCAGGGCGAAGCCGCCACCAATGAAGAACATCAGGGCGCCCGCAAAATGCCACGGCGAGCCAAGGTCCTCCGGCACCAGGCCCACAAGGACCGTGCCGACGCCGGCAACCCCGGTCAGGATGCGGATAGCCACCGCAAGGATCCAGTGCTGGGCGATTACCCGCGGCGCCTCGCCGTGGAACCGCCGGGCCGGCACCCCCGGCCTCGCTGCAACGCACAACAAACCGGCCGTCAGGAACATGGCACCCAGGATCAAGGCGACCCCTTGGACAACAAACGAGGCATTCATCAACACGTGCAACGGAGAGCACACGTTGCGGTCCTCGTAGATTCCACAGGACACTGCGCCAAGGTCGCTGATGTAGCCAGTGGCGCGGCTGTACGGTTCGGGTCCCGCCCACGCGTCGATCACGGCAGCCTCGGCCACGAAATACTGCACCACGCTCAGCTGTGCCCAGCCGCCGATGGCCGCACGGATGCTGCGGACGTTGGGAAGGAACGTGCCTGCCGATGCCGGTACTGTCGCGTGGCCACTCATGTCCGCCAGCCTAACCGTGTTCGGGCACCGCCTTCGCAGCTTGTATGCTTATAGTCGTGTTCGGCCGGAGGCTCCCGCCAGGGACCCTGCAACCCATGAACATGCGCCCTCGTAGCTCAGTGGATAGAGCACGGCTCTCCTAAAGCCGGTGTCGTTGGTTCGATTCCAATCGAGGGCACTTGAATGACCAGCAGCCACGGATGGACTTGCGGGCCTACCTGGCCGGCGAATGGAACGTGGAGCGGACCCTCCTTGATCGCGCCACCGGCACCCGCGGAACCTTTTCCGGCGTCGTACGCTACGTCAAGAAGCCCGACGGCGGCCTGGACTACCGCGAAGACGGAACCATGCACTGGCCAACCCACTCAGGCCCGGCCTTCCGCGAGTACGTCCTGAAACCCGGTGCCACCGAGCTAAGCATGGATGTGTTCTTCCCCGATGGCCGGCCCTTCCACGTGATGAGCTTTGCCACGGACGCCAACCAGGACAAGCACTGGTGCGATCCCGACGACTACTACGTCAACTACGCCTGGGAAGGTCCTGACGCTTTCAGCTTCACGTGGGACATCCATGGGCCGGCGAAGGACCTGCGGCTGGAATCGCATCTGAGGAGGAACACATGAACGTGATCGTGGTCAGCGCCGTGTGCGTCTATAACGGGGCAGGCCGGCTCCTCACCGTCCGGAAGCGTGGAACGGACAAGTTCATGCACCCCGGCGGCAAGCCCGAGCCCGGCGAAACCGCTGCCCAGGCTGCGTCACGGGAACTGTCCGAGGAAGTCGGCATCAGCGTGGCTCCGGACCAGCTTGAGCCCATGGGCGTGTGGCAAGCTGTCGCCGCAAACGAGGAAGCCACCACCATCGAGGCCACGGTGTTCACAGCACCGGGCACGTGGGACGCGCACCCCTCTGCCGAGATCGCGGAGATCCGCTGGCTGGACCTGCACGCGCCACTGCCCGACGACCTAGCCCCGCTGCTCACGGACCACGTCCTCCCGGCCCTCGCCTCCCCCAAGTAGCTGGCAGTTGGGTCAGAGTTCGGGGACTGCTTGCTGGGCTACGGCAGCGGCCTCCGCGAATTGGGTCCGGTACAGCTCGGCATAGCGGCCGTCGGCAGCGAGCAGCTCCGTGTGCGTGCCCCGCTCCACGATCCGGCCGTCTTCCACCACCAGGATCGCGTCGGCCGCGCGGATGGTGGACAGGCGGTGGGCAATCACGACGGCGGTACGCCCCTCGAGCGCTTCGCCCAAGGCTGCCTGGACGGCGGCTTCGTTGGTGGAGTCCAGCGCCGCCGTGGCCTCGTCCAGGATCACGACCCTGGGCTGCTTGATGAGGAGCCGGGCGATGGTGAGGCGCTGGCGTTCGCCCCCGGAAAGCCGGTAGCCCCGCTCCCCCACTACTGTCTCCAGGCCATCAGGCAGTGAACGGATCATGGGCTCCAACCTTGCCCTGCGCAGCACGTCCCACATCTGCTCCTCTGTGGCATCCGGCCGGGCAAGGCGAAGGTTGGAGGCGATGGTCTCGTGGAACAGGTGGCCGTCCTGGGTGACCATGCCCAGCGTGTCCCGGAGGGCATCGAAGCGGAGGTCACGCACATCCGTTCCGGTTCCAACCCCGTGGCCGCCCAGGCGCACCGCTCCGGAGTCGACGTCGTACAACCGGGAGAGCAGTTGGGCTACCGTGGACTTCCCTGCGCCCGAGGATCCCACCAGGGCCACCGTCTGGCCGGGCTCCACCCGGAAGCTGACACCGTGCAGGACTTCCTCGCCGCCGCGCGTGTCCAGCGTGGCCACGTCCTCAAGGGAGGCCAGGGAAACCTTGTCGGCAGACGGGTATGAGAAGCGGACGTCGTCGAACTCCACGGCCACAGGTCCCGCCGGAACCGCGGCCGCGTCCGGCTTCTCGGTGATAAGGGGCTTGAGGTCCAGGATTTCGAAGACGCGCTCGAAGCTGACCAGCGCGCTCATGACCTCCACCCTCGCGTTGGACAGCGCGGTCAGCGGGGCGTAGAGACGAGTGAGCAGGAGCGCCAGCACCACGACGTCGCCCGGTGCCAACTGTCCCCCGATGGCCAGCCAACCGCCCAGCCCGTACACCAGCGCCAACGCCAAAGCCGAGACCAGGGTCAACGCGGTCACGAACGTGAACTGCAGCATGGCCGTCCGGATCCCGATGTCGCGGACACGGCCTGCACGGGCAGCGAACTCCCGCGATTCCTCATCCGGGCGGCCGAACAGCTTCACGAGCGTGGCTCCCGGAGCGGAAAACCGTTCGGTCATTTGGGTGCCCATAGCGGCGTTGTGCGCGGCGGCTTCGCGGCGCAGGTCGGCCAGTTTGGAGCCCATTCGCCGTGCCGGAATGAGGAAGATCGGCAGCAGCACCATGGCGAGCACGGTCACCAGCCACGAGGTATTGAGCATGACGGCCAGGGTCAGCGCCAGGGCCACCACATTGCTGACCACACCGGACAGCGTCCCCGCAAACGCCGACTGGGCACCGATGACGTCGTTGTTCAGGCGGCTGACCAGCGCGCCCGTACGGGTTCGGGTGAAGAATGCGATCGGCATCCGCTGCACGTGATCGAACACCCGGGTGCGAAGGTCCACAATGACCCCCTCGCCGATGGTCGAGGACAGCCAGCGGGTCATCAGGCCCACGCCCGCCTCGCCCACCGCCACCAGCGCGATCAACACCGCAAGCCAGATGATGGTTCCGGCACCCGATTTGCCGATGATCGCATCAACCACCTGGCCGGCCAGCACCGGGGTGGCAACGGCCAGCACGGCCCCGGCGATCGAGGCGATCACGAAGGCGATGAGCTTGCCCTTGTGCGGGGCAGCGAAGCCAAGGACGCGCTTCAGGGTCTCCTTGGAGAACGGCTGCGAACCGCTCTGCGCACGGGTGATCTTGTACAGCGAGCTCCAGGCCACGCCATCCATGCTCATGGTTACTTCTCCTGGCCCGGTATGTGGTGCAGCTCCTGGACACGGCCATTTTCCAGGTGCCATCGGGAATCGAGCCGGACGTTCTCCAGCAGCCTGCGGTCGTGGGTGACCAACAGCAGAGCACCCTCATAGCTTTCCAGAGCTTCTTCAAGCTGTTCGATCGCGGGAAGGTCAAGGTGGTTGGTGGGTTCGTCCAACACCAGCAGGTTTACACCGCGGGCCTGCAGGAGCGCCAGGGCGGCGCGGGTCCGCTCCCCCGGGGAGAGGGAATCCACGGCACGGGATGTGTGGTCTGCCTTGAGTCCGAACTTCGCCAGGAGCGTGCGGACATCGGCGCTGTTCCAATCAACCAGCACCGCCTCCACGGCGTCACCGAGGGGCTTGCCGCCGTCGAGCATTCCGCGGGCCTGGTCAATCTCGCCAATGGCCACGGAGGCACCCATGGAGGCATCGCCGTCGTCCGGGCTCCTGGTGCCTAGCAACAATCGCAGGAGAGTGGACTTGCCGGCCCCGTTGGGTCCGGTGATGCCGATGCGTTCACCGCCGTTGAGTTGCAGGTTGACCGGTCCCAGCGTGAAGTCGCCCTGGCGTACGACGGCGTCACGCAAGGTAGCGACGACGGCGCTGGACCGCGGCGCCTGGCCGATGCTGAACTGCAGCTGCCATTCCTTCCGGGGTTCCTCCACCTCCGTGAGCCGGGCGATGCGCGACTCCATTTGGCGGACCTTCTGCGCCTGCTTCTCGGAGGACTCGGTGCTGGCGGCCCGGCGGATTTTGTCATTGTCCGGGTTCTTCTTCATCGCGTTCCGGACGCCCTGGGAACTCCATTCCCGCTGCGTCCGTGCACGCGCCACGAGGTCTGCTTTGGTGTTGGCGTACTCTTCGTAGCGTTCCCGGGCGTGGCGCTTGGCAACGGCCCGCTCTTCAAGGAACGACTCGTAACCGCCGTCGTACACGGCTACGGAGTTCTGGGCGAGGTCCAGTTCCACCACGGTGGTGACGCAGCGGGCCAGGAACTCGCGGTCGTGGGACACCAGCACCACGCCGCCCCGCAGCCCCTGGACGAACGCCTCGAGGCGGGCCAAGCCATCCAGGTCCAGATCGTTGGTTGGTTCGTCGAGAAGGACTACGTCGAAGCGGCTCAGCAACAAGGCCGCGAGCGCCACACGTGCGGCCTGCCCGCCGGAGAGACCGGTCATGAGGGCTTCGGCTCCGAGGTCCAGTCCAAGGTCCGCGAGTACGGCGGGAACGCGCTCTTCGAGGTCCGCAGCGCCGGAGGCCATCCAGCGGTCGAAAGCCAGGGAATAAGCATCGTCAGCGCCGGGTGCACCTGATCCGAGGGCCTCCGCCGTGGCTTCCATTTCTGCCGTCGCCTGGGCGCACCCGGTTCGGCGGGCAATGTAGGCGGCGATGGTTTCACCCCCCGTCCTCTCGTGCTCCTGCGGCAACCAGCCCACGAACGCATCGGACGGCGCCAGGCTCACTGTGCCTTCCTGCGGCTGGTCAACGCCGGCGAGGATGCGCAGCAGCGTCGATTTGCCCGCACCGTTCGCGCCCACCACACCCACCACATCGCCGGGAGCCACCGTCAGGGACAGCTTCGAAAAGAGCGTGCGGTGGCCATGGCCACCGGCAAGGTCCTTGGCCACCAAGGTTGCAGTCATGGGTTCAATCCTCTCGCTGCCTGCCTAATTTTCTGCAGGCATGGAAAAACCCGCCGGTCCGGACTTGGGGGGTGTACGGACCAGCGGGTTCAAGAATCAAGCATAATTCAATGTGGCGTCCGCGTAAAATCGATTCGTACTACCACTTACAGCAAACTTTCCAGAGAGTCCTCCATGCCCTTACAGTCCAAGGCGTTCCAGCGCTGGCTCCACGGCGTTGCGCCGGACGCCAGCATCGCCGATGTCTGCAGGGTCTCGGGAATCAAGCGGACCACGCTGGCCCAGCAATTGGTTCGCGGCAAGGTAGCCGAATCCACGCTGGTGAGCATCAGCCGCGCTTACCACCTCAACCCGGTCCAGGAATTGGCCACGTTCGACCTCTATGCAGAGCTTCGGGGTGAACCCATTCCGCCCACTCCTGCCGAGTTGGTCAGCCAGATCGCCACGATCGACCTGCTGCGCGCCGTGGTGGAACGTACCGAGCCGGGCAGCGTTCCCGCCACCGGACTCACCGCAACACCGCACCCCACTGCCGTGCGGAACTGGGTGGACGCGATCGACGACGGCGAGTTGCGGCACCGGGTCAGCGAGGCCACCGGGATCGCGCCCCAAAACTTTTCCGCCCACCTGACGGCCAACCGGCTCCCTCCCGAACTGGCCGTCGCCACCTCGCGGGCCGCCGGCGTCGGACCGGCGGGTGGGCTCGTTGCGGGCGGATTGATCACCGAAAGCGAAGCCGGCTGGACACCCCACGGGCGCCGGGACGCCTTGGACAGGATGACACTGGGCGAGCTGGTGACGCTGTCCGGCGAACGCCTTCAGGCCCTGGGCAAGACCCTGCGCCGGCAAGAACAAGACCACGAACGAACTGAACGAATTTGGGAGAACCTCGGATGACGGCTGTCCTGCCCTGGGCAACGCTTGTTATTTGCCTGGCCATTACTGTGGCGCGCATCCCCAGCGCGCTGCGCGGAGAGAACCGCGTGGTCTTCTACATCTTTGCCTTGATGACCATGGACATCCTGCTCAGCATCGAAGGACCCTACCTGGCCATCGACGCCGTCCTGGGGGGCATGAACCTGACCAACCTCATCCTGCGGTTCCTGCTCTATGGGACATTCCTGCTGATGGGCATCAAGATCGCAACGGGCTTTGACTCCAAATCCGCGGTCCGGGCCATCCGGGGTCCGTGGGGCCTGACTGTCCTGGCCATCACTGCGGCGTTGACTGCATTTTTCTTCTTCATCACCGATACCCGGGGCTCCACGGTGGGCATGACAGGGCTGACGTGGGGTCCGTCCATGGAGGCGTACGCTGCCCTTGGCCGGTTCTATCCGGGCTTTGTTTCGGCATGCCTGCTCCCGGCGATCTGGCGCACGGTTACCGGGCGCTTCCCCGCCCTCTTGCGCGCCGCATCGGCTTTGTTGTTCGTCGGCCTGACGCTGTTGCTGGTGTCCCAGCTCTTCCCGCTGATTCCTCTGGTACATCTGTGGCTGCGCTCACTGATCAACTATTCGGCCGTGCTCGCAACGGCCATCGGCTTGGCCGGAATCTGGTTTTCCAAGGCCTACGCGAGGCGGAAAAGACGACGCACGGCGTAAGACTTTCACAAAAGCATTAGATCGTGGCACAATCATGAATGTGTGAATGAGGCTTGCAGCCTGACAGCGGAATCAGAGAACGGGTTTCCGGTGGATGTGGCGCCCTCATGATCACAATTGGGGGGATGAGTGGTGGCGGGCTGTTGGGGACCGCCCCCACTCAGCCTTTTTAAGGGCCTTTTTCGGAGGCGTTGACCGCGTCGGCTCAGCGGGCCGGACGGAGGGCGTGGCTAAGATGGCTTCCATGACCAGTCTCCGTACCCGTCGCTCTGTCCTGGCAGCTACCTTGGCCTCCGTGGCCCTTGCCCTCTCCGCTTGCGGTGGCGGATCCACCCAGTCGCAGTCCGGTGGCGATATGTCCCTTTCGGATGTGAAATCCAAGGGTGAACTGGTCATCGCCACCGAGGGAACCTACCGTCCCTTCAGCTTCCACGCCAACGGGGCCGGCGAACTAACAGGCTACGACGTGGAGATCGCCAAGGCAGTGGCGGACAAACTGGGCGTGAAGGCAACGTTCCAGGAGACCCAGTTCGACGGCATCTTCGCGGGCCTCGACGCCAAGCGCTTCGATACGATCGCCAACCAGATCTCCATCAACGAAGACCGCAAGGCCAAATACGACTTCTCCACGCCCTACACGGTTTCCACGGGCGTGGTAGTAACCAAGTCCGACAATTCCGGCATCAACAGCTTCGCCGATCTCAAAGGCAAGACCACGGCGCAGTCCCTCACCAGCAACTTCTACAAGATGGCCGTGGACGCAGGCGCCAACGTCCAGGCGGTGGAAGGCTGGGCCCAGGCGGCAACGCTGGTTCAGCAGGGCCGGGTGGACGCCACGGTCAACGACAAGCTCACGTACCTGGACTACGCCAAGACCACCCCCGATTCCGGCCTCAAGGTGGCAGCGGAAGCCCCGGACAAGACCGAGAGCGCCATGGTGTTCCGCAAGGGCTCCACGGAACTGGCCAACGCCGTGAACAAGGCCCTCGCCGACCTGCAGGCTGATGGCACCCTGGCAAAGATCTCCGACAAGTACTTCGGCGCGGACGTCTCCAAGTAAATGAACTGGGACCTCGTCTGGAGTTCCTTCGGGCCGCTCGTCACAGGTGCCGTGACGGGGACCATTCCGCTCACGCTGCTGTCCTTCGCGTTCGGGCTGGTTCTGGCGCTCCTGGTGGCCTTGATGCGGCTTAGCCCCAACTGGCTGCTCTCGGGCATAGGGCGCTTCTACGTGTCAGTAATCCGAGGAACTCCCCTCCTGGTCCAGTTGTTCGTGATCTTCTATGGCCTGCCCAATCTGGGCGTGAAGCTGGATCCTTGGCCCAGCGCCATCATCGCGTTCTCGCTGAACGTGGGTGGTTACGCGGCCGAGATCATCCGCGCAGCCATCCTGTCCGTACCCAAGGGCCAGTGGGAGGCAGGACACACCATCGGCATGTCCAGCCGCCAGACCCTGGTCCGGATCATCCTCCCCCAAGCCGCCAGGGTGTCCGTCCCACCGCTGTCCAACACCTTCATTTCCCTGGTGAAGGACACCTCGCTCGCTTCGCTGATCCTGGTCACCGAACTGTTCCGCAATGCCCAACAGATCGCCGCGTTCAGCCAGGAATTCATGGTCCTGTACCTGCAGGCAGCCTTGGTCTACTGGGTGATCTGCCTCGTCCTGTCCACGGCGCAGTCAGCCGTGGAACGCAGATTGGACCGCTATGTCGCCCACTGACTCACCGCAACCCCGCCCGGTACCGGTCCTGAAAGCCCGCAACCTCGCCAAGGCCTTTGGCAGCAACGTCGTGCTGCGCGACATCGACATCGAGATCCGCCGGGGCCAGGTGGTCGCACTGATCGGTCCGTCCGGTTCAGGCAAAACCACCGTCCTGCGCTCGCTCAACGGACTGGAAATTCCCGACGCCGGCACGGTCGCCTTTGGGGACGACGGCGCCGAACGTGGTCTCTCCATCGACTTCGGCGCCAAGGTGGGCAAGAGGGACATCGCTGCCCTGCGGGATCGCAGCGCGATGGTGTTCCAGCACTACAACCTGTTTCCCCACATGACCGTGCTGAAGAACATCATCGAGGGCCCTGTCCAGGTCCAGAAGCGACCACGGGCCGAGGCCATCGCAGACGCCGAGCGGCTCCTGGAACGGGTTGGCTTGGCCGACAAGCGCGATGCCTACCCCTTTGAACTCTCCGGGGGCCAGCAGCAGCGTGTGGGCATTGTCCGTGCGCTGGCGCTCAAACCGCAGTTGCTGCTCTTCGACGAGCCCACGTCGGCACTGGATCCTGAGCTGGTGGGGGATGTCCTCGGCGTCATCAAGGAGCTTGCCGAAGAAGGCTGGACCATGGTGATCGTGACTCACGAGCTCGCCTTCGCCCAGCATGTAGCGGACGAGGTCATCTTCATGGACGGCGGAGTGGTGGTGGAACGCGGCCCCGCCGCCGAGGTCCTCCGTACCCCCAAGCAGGAGCGCACCAAGTTGTTCGTCAAACGCCTCCAGCACGACGTCTAGCCAGGCTGGCGTATCCTCATAAAGTTCCTGCTCAATAGGAGCCTTAGGAGGATACGGGTGCCCGTT
This sequence comes from Paenarthrobacter sp. NPDC089988, assembly GCF_044748465.1. Lineage (NCBI taxonomy): Bacteria > Bacillati > Actinomycetota > Actinomycetes > Micrococcales > Micrococcaceae > Paenarthrobacter > Paenarthrobacter sp. NPDC089988. The sequence continues at coordinate 53,334 of NZ_JBIVGD010000011.1, read as the reverse complement.
GGCGGGCGCGCGTCAAAAAATCGGGGGAAATCGGACTGTGGAAGTGACAGAACAGCCGGAACAAAAAACCAATCGGCGAACACCCATCATCGTTGCAGTAGTGGCGCTGGCTTTGGTGGTCGGGGGGCTTGGTGCGTGGTTCGTGCTGTCCCGCCCGGCCGGTGTCCAGCGTGCGGACGTGCTTCGCTTGGACAAGCAACGGGCCATCGTGGACAACTCCATGAATATCTACGACCCCCTGGTCCAGGAATTCACGGCCCGGTACACCAGCGCGGTCTCCACCGATGCGGATGAGGTTGGCCAGGTACTGCAACAGCAGCGCGATGTCCTGGCACGCGAATCCGCCACGAACAAGAACCGGCTGGAAGCCATGGCCGGCTCGCCTGCGCTGCAGGAGTCCGAGGTCAAGGACGCCGTTGGGAAGTTCAAGGACAAGTACGGCGCCGTGGTGGCCTACAACGACCAGCGCTTGACCAACACGGCAAACATTACCCAGTCAGTTGGCGGCGCCTGCGCCCCCTTGCACCGCGACCTGAACATCGGCAGCGAAACGTACGCCAAGGACTACGTTTCCACCGCCGATGCTTGTTTGGCAGCCCTGTCGGATGCAAAAAATGGCTCCGACGCCGATACAAGCACGCTCTTGACTGCCTTCGAGGGTGTCATCCGCGGGCAGCGGGACAAGCAACAGGAAGTCCTGGACGCCAAGGATGACTTTGAGCGGGCTGCAAAGCGCACCCTGGCAGCCATCGCCATGCTCGACATCAACGATGCCCTGGACAAGCCCCGCGCGGAGTATGAGAACGCGGTGAAACAAGCGTCCACAACCGTGGTCAACGAAGCGAACGAATCAAACGCCAACCTTGAGCGGGTCCTGAAAGAGCGGTTGGAACGCTTTGATGCCGCCGGCCAGGAGGGGAAATAGGCAATGAGCAACCACATTCCGGAGACCACTGCCGTCCCCGTCCGCCGCAATCGCCGCCCAGTACTCCTGGTGATTGGTATTGTCCTCGTCGTTCTGGTCATTGCCGCCGGAACGCTGGTGGCCATGACCAACTTGGCTGCTCAACAGCGAAAAGAAGGCCTGTCCTTATTGAAGGAAGACCGGATGAATGCCCTCAGCGAGGCCAGGGACAAGATCCAGCCGGCAGTCAACGCTTATCTGGCGGCCTACAAGAAGGCACGGAACGCCCCCGCTTCCCGGGACGAGGCAACGCGGAACAGCCAGAAGGAGAAGGACGACGTCCAACAGGCTACGGAATCTGCCCGGTCTGCCTTGGACGAGCTGAAGGCCACGCATGGTTCCAGCGACGATGCCGTGGGAGTCGCGCTGCAGCAGCTGGTGGAGTCCCACGAAGGGTACTTCGGCTACATGGAGGGACTCGTGAACTCCTACCCGCAGTTCGAGGGCCTCTTCCGCGAGGACGACGCAGCCGGATGCAACGGCCTGTTCGTTGGTTCCAAAGCGGCCAGCCTGCGGGAACGCCAAACCTTGCTGGCCAAGGCTGCCACACCGTGCCGGAAAGCGGCGGAGGAACTGAAGCAGTCCAACAACACCGCTTACCAGGAGTTCGCCCGTACATTCGACGCCAAGGTGGCCGAGCTGGAGGCGAACGCCGAGGCAACCGCGAAGGGCGAAGAAAGCTATGCGGAGTTCGTGCGGCTTAAGGACGACTTCGTCAAGAAGGCAGACGATGCCGAGGCACGCAACGCCCCGGCGGAGGAAGTCCAGAAAATCGCCGACGACGCCAAAGCGCTCAACGCCAAGATCCGATACAACAGATCGGACTTCGACTTCGCCGCGAAGCGCTACCTGGCCGGGGTCAAGGAAATGCCTTCCCTGGTTGAGGAAGTATTCACCAAGGGGGTGGCGGACGACATCAAACACTTCAGCACTGTCATCCCCCTGCGCGAACAGGTCCTGAAGGGCGCCGTGGACGTCGAACTGACCGAGTAGCCGGATGCGGGCCTGCATCCAATGATGCATACCCGCATCGACTATCCGGTGAAGCTACCTGGCAATGCGGAGCGTGACCAGCTGGAACGGCCGGAGAACCAGCTCAGCTGCCCCACCTGTGCAGACCACACCAGGAGCTTCCACGGTCCGTTCAAGCAAGTCCGTCGCCACCACACCGGAAGATTCGAAGTTGGCCATCACCGTGCCCTTCGACCGCTGTCCAAGGGATTCGTAGAGCCGCACAATGACGTCCCCGCTGCCGTCCTCAGCGAGCTTCACCGCTTCCACCACAATCGCAGGGTTGGACACCGAAACCAGCGGCTCCACCGGCCGGGAACCGTCGGCGTAGCGCGGCTTGAGGTTGGCTCGGTAGCCCTCTTCGACGGCGTCGGCGATGCCCGCTCCGGGCCTGATGGAAACCTCCAGGGTATGCTCGCCGCGGTCTGCCTCGGGGTCCGGGAACTTCGCCGACCGCAGCAGCGAGGTGCGCACCGTCGTCGTGGTTCCACCATCCTGGCGGACGGCCCGGGTGACGTCGTGCCCGTAACTGGACGAGTTGCTGACCGCCACGCCATATCCCGGTTCCCCTACGTGGATCCAGCGGTGTGCGCAGATCTCGAACTTGGCGGCATCCCAGGACGTGTTGGTGTGGGTTGGCCGGAACACGTGGCCGAACTGCGTTTCCGAGGCCGAATGGTCGGCCCGCACATCCAGCGGGAAGGCGATTTTCAGCATCTTCTCGCGTTCCTGCCAATCCACGGTGGTGGCTATGGCCAGGGACGCCGCGCCGGCGTCGAGCATGATCCGCTGCGTGATGGTGGATGCGCCCACCGAACGCTTGACCACCACGACGGCGCCCGTCGCGGTCCGCTCAAGGGCGGTACTTTCGGCCTCGGTCAGCGGCGTGACGTTGTGGCGGTAGAACTCCTCAATGTCCCAGGCGTCCCATTCATTCGGGGTGTCGCGGAACAGTTCCAGCAGGTTGCCGCCCTGGCCGGGTGCGATCGCGTTGCGGCCGCTGGCATGGTCAACAAGTGAGGTGAGCAAACCGTTGGAGTCCAGGACCGCGCGGATGACGCCGTTGTCCAGCACATAACCGCCGTCCTCTTCCAGCACCTCCACCGAAGCGCCGGTCCTGGCGGCTTCGGCAACACCCAGTGCCGGCACGCCATACCGCTTATGCGGCGCGGCGTTGAAGAGGAAGCGCGTGTCCCCCTGGCCCACCAGGGCCTGCGCGGCCTCCGCGATGATGGCCTCCAGGTCGCGGGCGATTGCCTCATAATTGCGTTCGGCATCCTGATGGACCCAGGCGATGGAGCTGCCGGGCAGGATGTCATGGAACTGCTGGAGCAGCACCAGTTGCCAGAGCCGCTTGAGCTCCGCCGCCGGATAGGGGAAGCCCACGCGGACGGCCGCCGTGGAGCACCAGAGCTCGGCCTCGCGGAGCAGGTGCTCGCTTCGGCGGTTGCCCCGCTTGGTCTTGGCCTGGCTGGTGTAGGTGCCGCGGTGCATCTCCAAGTACATTTCGCCCACCCAGACAGGCGGGTTGGCGTACTCTGCCTCGGCCTTGAGGAAGAAGTCCCTTGCCGTCCCCAAACGGACCTTGGGTGAGCCTTCCAGGTCTGCCGTGCGGTGCGCCGCGGCCACCATCTCGCGCGTGGGTCCGCCACCGCCGTCGCCATAGCCAAACGGAACCAGGGACATGGTTCCCCGGCCGTGGTCGCGGTAGTTCCGCTGGGCGTGGGCCAGTTCGCGTCCGTGCAACTCGGCGTTGTAGGTGTCCACGGGCGGGAAGTGGGTGAACAGGCGCGTCCCGTCAATGCCTTCCCAGGAGAAGGTGTGGTGCGGCATGCGGTTGACCTTGTTCCAGGAGATCTTCTGGGTCAGGAACCACCGCGACCCGGCGGACTTGACGATCTGCGGGAGGGCACCGGAGTAGCCAAAGGAATCGGGCAGCCAGGCTTCCTGGCACTCAACGTCGAACTCGCGTTGGAAGAAGCTCTTGCCCTCCACGAACTGGCGGGCCATGGCCTCACCACCGGGCATGTTGGTGTCCGATTCCACCCACATACCACCCACGGGGACGAACTGTCCGGCTTTGACCTTCTCGCGGATGCGGACAAAGAGCTCCGGAAAGTACTCCTTGATCCAGGCCAGTTGCTGGGCGGAGGAGCAGGAGAACACAAACCCGGGGTCGTCGTCCATGAGCGCCACCACGTTGGAGAACGTACGGGCGCACTTGCGGATGGTTTCCCGGACAGGCCAAAGCCATGCCGAATCGATGTGGGCGTGGCCGGTGGCAAGCAGTTCGTGGGCAGATGCGTAGGCAGGGCGTTTCAGCACCTCTGCCAGCACGGCACGGCCGGCTGCCGCAGTCCGGGCAACGTCCTCCGGGTCCATGATGTCCAGCATGCGTTCCAGCGCCCGCAGGATCTCATGCCGGCGGGGCAGTTCCATGGGAAGCTCGTGCATCAACCCGGTCAGGGTCCACACGTCCTGGTTGAGCTCCCACACCGTTTCGTTGAGTTCTGCGATGGCGATGCGCCCCAGCCGGTAGCGGGGTTCGTCGCCGGACGTGGCTTTGTCCCCCAGCGGGGTGGGAGCAAAGGACCAGCCCTGGGCTACGTCCGGGTTGGCGGCCGCTTCGACGTAGAAGTCCACGGAAAGTCCACCACCGAGCAGTTTGAGCGGTACGTGGTAGTTCCGCGGCGAGATCGCCTTGATGATGCTGCCGTCGGCACGCCAGGCCGTACCCTCGCACTGGAATCCCGGGACATCGCTGTTGAAGCCGAGGTCAACGATGATTTCCACGGTGGTGTCTTCCGAGGCACCCCAGCCTTCGGGAACCTCGCCCTGCAGCCTGAGCCACTTGGTGCTCCATGCCTTGCCCCAAGCTGCGCCGGCCTCCTGCGGCGTGAACAGCTGGCGCATTGCCTCTGAGGCCGGGACCGGTTCACCCGGCGCATCCCAACTGCTCAATTCAAGGGGAACGGACCTGCCGTAAATGGCCGGAAGAAGGCGTTCCCGAACGAATCGGTCAAGACGCTGTTCTGTGATCCGACGGTCGTCGTGCAATTAAATCCCCTTTGGCATGAGCTGGGCGGCGGGACTGGCGGCGGGTGGACGGTGTCCCTCAAAGAGGTGGCGATCCGGGCACTCCGGCGATTCCATTCGATGGATAAAATCTACGTTGTTCCAGCACAATAGCCAAGTGATGGGGAACTATCCCTGGCCCGCCACGTCCGCGGAGACGGGAACATCCTGCAGGATCCGCTCGACGCCGGCATACACGTTGATGCTGTGGCCGCGGCTGAAGCCGGCCAACGTCACGCCCGTTTCGGCTGCCAGTTCAACGGCAAGGCTGGAGGGGGCGCTGACAGCGGACAGCACGGGGATGCCGGCCATGGCGGCCTTCTGCACGAGCTCGAAGGACGCCCGTCCGGAGACCTGCAGGACCGTGCCGTGAAGCGGCAGCTTCCCGGCCCGCAACGCCCAGCCGATCACCTTGTCCACCGCGTTGTGGCGACCCACATCCTCCCGCAGGCAGAGCAGCTCGGAGGTGCCGTCGTCGTCAACCCGGAAGAGCCCGGCAGCATGGACGCCGCCGGTCTTGGCGAAAACCGCCTGCGCTTCCCGGAGCCTGTCCGGGAGGGCAGCCAGTGCCCGTACCGGCACCGTCACGGGATCTTCCTTGGGGCTGTGGTGCGAAGACTTGCGGACGGCCTCAATGGAATCGGTGCCGCAAATGCCGCACGAACTTGAGGTGTAGACGTTGCGGCCCGTTTCGGGACGTTCGACGTCGGGACGCAACTGGGCGTCGACGACGTTGAACGTCTGCACGCCGTCCTCGTCCTCCCCCGCGCAGAACCGTTCCGAGACCAGTTGCCCGGGCTCCCAGATGACGCCCTCGGAGACCAGGAAACCCGCAACGAGATCGAAGTCGTCGCCCGGCGTGCGCATGGTTACCGAGAAGGACATCTCCCCCAGCCGGATTTCCAGCGGTTCCTCGACTGCAAGGACGTCTTCCTTGTACCGGACGGGGTGCTCCATGGCCTGGGGCGATCCGTCCAGGACGAACTTGTGCAGTTTTCGGCGCTGGGTGACGCGTCCCATGTCAGGCTTCTTCCTCTGCATGCGGGACGAACCGCACGGTCATGGCCTTGTATCCCGGTGTATTGGACTCCCGCGCCACCAGCTCCCGGTGGACCAGTGCGTTGGCCTCCGGGAAGTAGGCGGCCGCGCAGCCCTTGGCAGTCGGGTAAGCGATGAGCCGGAACTTGTTCGCCCGGCGCTCCGTCCCCGCGAACGTGGAGATGACATCCACCAGGTCCCGGTCTTGGAAGCCGAGTTCCTTGATGTCGTCCTCGTGGACCAGGATCACGCGGCGGGCGTCGGATACCCCGCGGTACCGGTCATCCAAGCCGTAGAACGTGGTGTTGTACTGGTCGTGGCTGCGTACGGTCTGCAGGATCAAGTGCCCGGCAGGGGCTTCGAGGTACTCCAGCGGGCTCACCGTGAACCTTGCCTTGCCAATGTCCGTGGCGAAGGTCCTGGTATCGCGTGGCGGGTTGGGCAGGACAAAACCGTTCTTGGTACGGACCCGGGCGTTGAAGTCCTCGAAGCCCGGAATGACGCGGGAGATGTGGTCCCGGATCACGTCGTAGTCCTCGGCCATGGCGCGCCAGTCCACCTCGTGGTCGTCGCCAAAGGTGGCCTGGGCCATCCGGGCAACAATGACCGGCTCGCTCAGCAAGTGTTCGGAGACAGGCGCCAGCCTTCCCTGGGTCTTGTGGATGACGGACATGGAGTCCTCCACGGAGAGGAACTGCCGGCCCTTCGGGTGCTTGTCATCAGTGTCCGTGCGGCCCAGCGTGGGCAGGATCAGGGACGTCCGGCCGTGCACCACATGGGCACGGTTGGGCTTGGTGGAAATGTGGACCGTGAGGCCCGCGGTCTTGAGTCCGGCCTCCAGCGCATTGGTATCGGAACCGGCAGCCGCGAAGTTCCCGCCCATGGACACGAAGACGTCCACCTCGCCCTTTTCCAGGGCGTGCTGGGTTTCCACCGAGTCGTAGCCGTGGTCCCGGGGCATCCGGAAACCGAATTCCTTGTCCAAAGCCTCCAGGAACGATTCCTTGGGCTTTTCCCAGATACCCATGGTGCGGTCGCCCTGCACGTTGGAGTGGCCGCGCACGGGGCAGGCGCCCGCGCCGGGCTTGCCGAAGTTTCCCTGCAGCAGGAGCAGGTTGATGATCTCCTTGAGGGTGTCCACCGAATGCGGCTGCTGGGTCAGTCCCAGGGCCCAACAAATGATGGTGCCCTTGGAGGCGGCCATCATGCCCGCGACTTTGATGATCTCCTCGCGGGAGAGGCCGGTGGCCCGTTCTGTCTCGTCCCAGTCCAGCACGGAGCGTGCCCGGGAGTAGGCCTCGAAGCCCTCCGTCTGCTTGCCAATGAAGGACTTGTCCACCACCGTGCCGGGATTGCGCTTTTCTTCCTCCAGGAGCAAGTGGCCCAAGGCCTGGAACAGTGCGAGGTCTCCGCCAACCTTGATCTGCAGGAACTCGTCCGCAATGGTGGTTCCGCCGCCAATGACGCCGTTCAGGGACTGGGGATCCTTGAAGTTCAGCAGGCCCGCTTCGGGAAGCGGGTTGACGGCCACAACCTTGCCTCCGTTGCGCTTGCAGTCACTCAAGGCGGACAACATACGGGGATGGTTGGTTCCCGGGTTCTGCCCCACCACGAAGACCAGCTCGGCGTGGTGGAGGTCCTCCAAGGACACCGTTCCCTTGCCAATGCCGATGGTGGGGTTGAGGGCACTTCCAGAGGACTCGTGACACATGTTGGAGCAGTCCGGCAGGTTGTTGGTGCCCAGGCTCCTCGCAAACAGCTGGTACATGAACGCTGTTTCGTTGGCCGTCCGGCCCGAGGTGTAGAACACGCAGCGATCCGGCGTGGAGGCGTTGATGTGCTCGCCGATCAAGGCAAACGCGTCGGTCCAGCTGATGGGCGAGTAGTGGGTGTCCCCCGGCCTGATGACCACGGGTTCGGCAATGCGGCCCTGGCTGCCCAGCCACCACTCGGTCTTGTCTTCGAGGTCCGCTATGGAGTGCTCGGCCCAGAATTCAGCGCCGACGGTACGGGTGGTGCTTTCTTCGGCGATCGCCTTGGCGCCGTTCTCACAGAACTCCGCAGGGCTTCGCCGGCCCGTAATGGACTCCGGCCAGGCGCAACCCGGGCAGTCGAAGCCATCACGCTGGTTGACCCGGAGCATGGACCGGACCGTACGGGCCACACCGGCCTGGGAGTAGCCCCGTTCGAGGGCGACGCTCACGGCCTTCAGGCCGGCAGCAGCTCGTTTGGGCGGGTGGATCTGCAGGTCATCCTCGTTGATGTCCTGTTCTGGGGCATGCCTGTTCATGTGTCCATCATTACAAGCCCGGCGGCAAAGCCGCCACCCGCGTCCACGGACAGCGTCAGGCGTCCAGCGCGCTCCAGTCCACCGGTCCCGCCGATGGCTTCTTTGCGGTGCGAACGGGGGCCTTGCGCGGTTTGTCCCCGGCAGCTTTGGGAGCGGGCAGCGGTTTTCCCCACGGCAGCGGGAAGGCTTGCACCGGTTCGCCCATCTGCACCCCGTGGGGAGGCACCACCATGACGCCGTCCGCTCCTGCCAACCCGCGCATCATTCCCGGCCCGGCATGCTGGGACGGCGACGCCAGCCCGTAAACCAGCTTGAACGGCATCAAACGCGTGCGGCCCGGGTCGGCATCGATCATGGAACCGCACGGTACTTCGCCCACATCTCCGAGGCGTCCGTGGCCCAGGGCTGCCAGCAGCGGTCCGCCCACGGTAAAGAGGGCCATCATGGCTGCGAGGGGGTTCCCCGGCAGGCCCAGGACGAAGCGGCCATCCGGCAGTTCCGCCAGAACGGCCGGGTGCCCGGGACGCATGGCGATCCCATCAATCAGCAGCGTCCCGCCCAACTCCGCTACGGCCCTGCGGAAATGGTCAGTTCCCGAGCGTCCGGTCCCGCCAGTAGTAATAACGACGTCGGCAGGCGGGTCTGCGTCGGCGCCCAGTTCCGTCTTGTCCAGTTCCGTAGTGCCCAGTTCCGTCATGCCCGCTTCCAGGGTGCCCGGCTCCGCGTCCTGCAGCGCCGCGAGCCACTCCCCGTAGTTATCGCCCACACGGACCAGCCCGCCGTCGATCCCGCCAAGGAGCTCCACCACCGAACCCAGCTGCGGCCCGAAGGTATCCCTGACCTGTCCGGGGGCAGGGACGCCCTGTTCAACCACCTCGGACCCGGTAAGGAGGAACCTCACCAAGGGTTTGCCCAGGACAGGGAGTTCGTCCAGGCCGGCCAGGGCCGCGACGGCCAGGTGCGCGGGGTTCAGCACCGTTGCCTTCTTCAGCAGGACCTCGCCCTCAGCAGCTTCCTCGGCCGCCTTGCGGATGTGCTGGCCGTTGCGCGGCTCCCCCGGCTTCGCGGTGCCGCCGAGCGCCAAAACCGGCAGGCCGTCGTCGTCCGTGGCGATGATGCCGCTTTCGCTGCGGAGAACCGCTTTGGCACCGGGTGGAATCAGCCCGCCGGTGACGATCGGGCTGGCCTGGTGTGGTGCCAGCCGCTGGCCGGGTTCGTTGAGGATCCACGGACCGCTGCCGTTCACGGCCCAACCATCCATGGCCGACGACGCGTAGTGCGGCATGTCCTGCAGGGCAAGCACGTCCTGGGCAAGGGTCCGCCCCAACGCCGCGCGCAGCGGAACAGGGCTTGCGGGTATGGGAGTGGCGACGTCGAACGCACGCTGCCTGGCTTCGTGCCAGGTATGCGCCGCATGGTGGCCCTGTTCGGGGGCCTCCGTCATTCGGTTTCGGCCCCGGGCTCCGCATACTGCTTGGCTACCTGGCGGGCAAGGTCGAGGGCGGCGGCCATGGCGGCATCTTCGTTGGCCTGGCCGATGCCGCGCGCCATTCCGGCCGCGTAACCCGCGATGAACGTGGTCAAGGGCGCCGCGGGACGTACCACGGAGTGCGCGGCCACGCCGGCTACGGCAAGGATCTCGTTGACGTCCACGTCCACGCCCTCAAGCTCAAAGGCCTGCAGCAGCATGCGGCACCATTCTTCGAGTGTCTCGTCCTGGCTTTTCACGTCCGCCTCCAAGTCGTTGTCAATGCCCAGGGCCGCGGCGTCCTCCCACGTATCCACATCGTCCGTGGAGCCATCGGGAACGGCAACAGCCAGCACGTTCAGCCTAGCAAGCAGCTTGAAGACAGATGCGTTCGTTAACGACTGGGCTGCACCGACTTCGCGTTCCAGTGCCTGCGTGCTGTAGATACCAAGGAGAGGCTGTTGCCTGCCGTCGGAAGACACTGCCATGGCTCCTTCGGTGCCATGATGCCCCTCAACTCCCTCAAGGATGGCCGCCACGCCCCGTGAGGCGTGCGGCATGTCGCAGGCCAGCACCAAGGTCCACGGAGCCGGATCAGCAGCCTCAAGTGCGGCAAGCCCCGCGGCAATCGCCGCCGCCGGTCCTGCGAATGCGGGCTCCTCGCGCGCGGACAGGATCCTTTCCGGAAGGCCTTCCTGGTGCGGCCCAACCACCACCGTCCGCGAAGCACCCCGGACTGCGTCCAGGGCGTGCGAAAGGAGGCTCGCGCCGTCGTACTTCAACTCCGGCTTGGGCACGCCACCGAGGCGGGTGGCCCTGCCACCCGCCAGGATCACGGCGTTGAACTCCATCCGCCCAGATTACCCGCAGGGACGGAGCACAACAGAAATCGATCAGGCAGCGGATTCCGGCAAGAGGAACGGGTCCCAATCCGGCGCAGGTTTCTCGAGTTCTTTGATCTGCCACATGGTTCCCGTGGGCACGCCGGGGGTGAACCGAAGTTTCCAGCCCATCTCGGCGAGCGTCTGGTTGCTCTTGGCGTTATTGCATTTCAAGCACGCCGCAACCAGGTTTTCCCAGGAATCCGCGCCGCCCCTGGATTTGGGGTGGACGTGGTCTATGGTGTGCGCTGTCTTCCCGCAATAGGCGCAACGGTGGCCGTCGCGGCGGAGCACCCCGCGACGGCTCACAGCGGTGATCCTGTTGTACCGGGGACGGATGTAGCGGTTGAGGAGAATCACGGACGGACGTCCCAGAATCTCCTGTGGCCCGACGACAGGTTCGCCGCCTTCGGCCACTACGCTAGCTTTCCCAGTCAGCACAAGGACCAGCGCCCGGCGGAAGGTTACTACCGCCAGCGGTTCATATCCAGCATTCAGAACGAGTGTGCGCATGCACGTACCTCTTCACGGCCGCACCCGTCAGGGGCACGAGGGCCGGCTGCCCTCTGCATGTACGGGCTGTGGATCGACACCATAAGGGTAAGCACTTATATGCCGTATCAACGAATTTTCGGACCGGTTCCCGGGCAGTGTCGGCGAATGTTCATGTGCGGGCCACCTTGCCTGGCCCTCTGCGGGGGCTTAAAGCGGAACGCCCCGCAGGGATTCCTGCGGGGCGTTCAAAGAATTTGTATCAGCCGTTCACGCGGATGAAGACCGGGCCGGAGCCGACGTTCACGCTGAAGAGTGCGGTGGTGGATCCGTTCCATCCACCGTGCACTGCCATGCCGTTACCGACGTACACGGCGATGTGTGCCATTCCACCGTAACCACCGTTGGCGTAGTACGCGAGGTCGCCCGGCTGCGCTTCGGCGGCGCTGACGGTGCGGCCGAGGGAGAGGTAGCCGGCGGGCCAGTCGTGGAAGTTGATGCCCACAGCGGCCAGCGAGTTGGTTACCAGCATGGTGCAATCCTGGGTCACGCCGAGCTGGGCGTAGGCCGCCGCGGCGATGGCAGCACCGAGGCCACTGGACGCCGCTGGAGCTTTGGCGGCCGTGGCCGGGTTGCTGACGGCCACGGTGGCGCTGGCGCCAGTAGTAGCAGTGGAGCCGGACGCGGCCTTCTTTGCGGGCTTCTCAACGACGGGAGCCGGAGCCTCCACTGTGGTGACGACCGGGCTCTCGTAGGAGATGGCCACGGTGGAATCGGCAGCGATGGTGGACTGAGTGACTGCCTGGACGTCCAGGGCCGTGGTGGCGGTGGACTCACGCTGGACGTTGGTATCGGCGGCGTTCGCAGCAACGCCACTGGTCAAGACCAGTCCTGAAGCGGCAGCGATCACAGCTGCCTGGCGGCCCACGCCACCGGCGTTGTCGCTGACAGCCTTCGCGATCACGGCAAGGGAGCTGGTCTTGGGGGCCTCAGCTCGGTGCCGTGCAACCTTGTGTGCACTGGTCATTTTGATCTCTTTTCGTTTCCGCACGCGGTTGGGGCACGTGCGGTTTGTGGGCAAGCCAGCACTTGGGGGGCATGCTGGCGTACCCCGAACGGGGTTTTAGCGGAGGGTGAAGAATGAAGACGTGCCGGTGGAAGCCACCGAGTGAAGCAAGGTGCCCTGGCTCGGGTTGAGGGCGCTGATCATCATGCCGTTGCCGACGTAGATGCCAACGTGTGCGCCGCCGTTCTGCATGACCAGGTCACCCGGCTGCGGAGTGCTGGTGGCCTTCATGGCAGTCCAGGCGTTGACGCGGGGAATGCTGATGCCGGCCTGGGCGTAGACCCACTGGGTGAAGCCGGAGCAGTCCCAGCCGTTGGGGGTGGTGCCGCCCCAAACGTAAGGGTGGCCGATGCCCGTGTAGGCGATTGCGGCGAGGCCGGAAGCTGCGGCACTGGAGGCCGTTTCCTTGGCGTTTGAAGACTGTGCGGTGAGGGCGCCTGCGGCCTGGCCACCAGTGGTCTGGTTACCAGCGGTCTGCGAGCGCTGGGTGGTCTGCGAAGCGCGCTGGATCTTCGGGGCTTCCCTGGTGGCCACAACGGGGCTCTCGAAGGAAACGGTGGCCGTGGGCTCAGCAGTGACAACCTCGGTGGTGAGGAGTTGCTGCGTGCTCGTCTCGGCCTTGGAAACATCGGTGTCCGCTGCCTGGGCCGGAAGGCCGACGCTGAGGACGAGGCCGGAGGCCGCCGCGAGAACTGCGGCCTGGCGGCCAACGGTTCCGGCATTCGCTGAAACAGCCTTCGAAAGAGTGTTCAACGGGTGAACCGTCTCGGCGCGGTGGCGCGCAGAAGTAGTGCGTGATGACACGTAGGTAGCCTCTCCCAATGCCTGCGAGGTGAGCTGTCGGATTCGGATGGGAGTCATCCGGCCACGCGCTTCGGGAAGCTTTGTGACTTAACCCCAAGGCCTTCTCTCGAAGACCAAAAGTGGTTCCCCCGCCCCTGCCAGACGAATTATGCGAACGGACCCTGAGTGGTGGCAGAGCTAGGCAATCCACTCAAGTGCATCGGCCCCCTAAAAAGCCGATGCGCTTTAGACGGTACAACAGTTGAACACGAATGTCACATTCAGGTCACGGGGTGTGTCGCGAATGCGAGAGACGACCATCGACTTTGCTTAGAGCCAGCCCATGGGGTCCACGACTTCGCCGTTGACCTGGACCTCGAAGTGCAGGTGGCAGCCCGTGGAGGCACCTGTGGTGCCGCTCAGGGCTACGACGTCACCGCGGTTAACAGTCTGGCCAACCTTGACGTTGAACGACGACAGGTGGTTGTACGTGGTTTCAAGGCCATTGCCGTGATCCACCACGACGCGGTTGCCTCCGCCGTACTCGTGCCACCCAGCGAACGTGACCTTCCCGGCCGCTGCAGCGTGGACCTGGGTGCCGCACTGGGCAACGAAGTCCTGGCCGCGGTGGAAGTCGCCGGTGCCGCCGGTCAGAGGACTGACCCGGTATCCGAACGGAGAAGCCGTGGACAGCGTGTCCAGCGGGCTGCCAAGGGTGCCTTTGGAGGAACTGGCCTGGATGCTGCCGACGGACTGGGCGCTGAGCAACTGCTTGAGCTTGCCGTCGGGATCGGCTTTGGTAGCCACCGCCGCACGGCTGAAGTCGATTTTTGCCGATGCTTCCGCGGAAACCTCAGGCTGGCTGCCACCGGAGACGGCAAGGGCAGCTTCTGTTTGGCCCGACTCGGAGGTGGCCATAACGGGGCTTGTGGCTGGCAGACCGACAGTAAGGGCGAGGCCTGTGGCAGCCAGTGCCACTCCGGCTTTCTGCCCTACGCCACTGGCTGCGGCGAAATCGGCAACCTGGCGCAACGGGCTCTTACGGCGGCGCACCTGACGCTGGGTGTCGCGGGGCCGGATCTCCGTTACGACGCGGGCTGGCCGCAGCTCAGCAGCGGGGCCGGACGCGCGTCGGCGGCCCCTGACGTTCTGCGATGTCAAACTCTGTTCCTCTCTAGAAAGCCTGCGAAGTTAGCTGTCGGATTCGGATCAGAGAGTGCAAAGACCCGGCCCGCACGCAGCGCATACGGCACACAGGTATCCCGGAGGAAATTGCGTAAGTAGGCACTGCTGCTGCGGACTTCACCCCAAGGCTGCTTCTTCAGGCAGCCGATGGTGGTTCCCCCGCCTCTGCCAGTAGTGGATAACACCCCTGATCTGCTGGCAGAGCTCGGCTCCAGATCAGGTAACGCTTTGGTATCGGCGCTAGAAGATAACTATAGGGGATTAAGGCCTTCGGTAATAAATTCGTTATCTTCCGGAGCGCCGCTTTACGGGGTGGGCCCTTAGCATCTTTCGGCGGAAACTGCAGGTCACACCGTTGCACCCGATGATCTTAGTGAGATCAGACACTCCGGCCCGGTACCCAGAAGAGGCACCCATCCTTTTTCGGAAAGGTGCCTCGAAAGTCCTACGCTCAGCCAACCGCCACGAAGACGTGGGCTGCAACTTCGGGGGGCAATTCGAGGGCGCCCTCGATGCCGGGGACGCGGACGGAGATGTACTCCCCTACCCGTGCCAACGAGACTGCCGCACCCGGCCGGATCCCGCCTTCATCGAGTTGGGTCAGGAGTTCGGGCTCAACCTGGATGGGTTCGGCCAACCTACTCACCACAACCCGTGAATCCGTGGCATAGCCGTCCATCGCCTGGATGAGGTTGACGTCACCCTTCAAGGAGATCTGGCTGGCCCGCCCACCGAGTGCTTCCAGGCCCGGGATCGGGTTTCCATAGGGCGACTCGGTGGGGTGCTCAAGCAACTCGTAAAGCCGGCGTTCAACCCGCTCACTCATTACGTGCTCCCAGCGGCAGGCCTCGTCATGCACATAGGCCCAGTCCAGGCCGATCACATCGGCCAGGAGGCGCTCGGCCAGACGGTGCTTGCGCATCACCTCGGTGGCCCGCTTCCGGCCAACCTCGGTCAACTCCAGATGGCGGTCATTGGAAACAACCACCAGGCCATCGCGCTCCATGCGGCCGATGGTCTGGGAAACAGTGGGACCGGAATGGCGCAGGCGCTCGGCAATGCGGGCCCGAAGAGCAACGATGTTCTCTTCTTCAAGCTCCAAGATGGTACGAAGATACATCTCAGTGGTATCGATCAGATCCGTCATCCAGCTCAGCTCTCCTCGAACGCAGTTCTCGCGTAGTGTCCACCGTACCGCGTCCAGACGAGGCGGTCGGTCCCGTGGCGCCGCCCCATGACGCTTCCTCCAGCTTAGCTTATTTGGAATTACTCTGAATAATCCTCATCCGCGTTCCTGCGCACCCGGACAGCACCATTCCACGTGGCGGACTATGACAACCGCAGGTTCCTGCCCGCGCGCCGAGTCAGGCAGAATTGGGGTGTCGAAGGAGCAGTTGATGCCACCTGCCACGACCCATCTTTGACCGATACCCATTGGAGCCACCCGTGAGCGACAACAGCATCACCATTCCCGCCGACCTGCTGCCCAAGGACGGACGCTTCGGCGCAGGACCGTCAAAGGTCCGCCCGGAGCAGGTCGAAGCCCTGTCCGCCGCAGCCACCACCATCCTTGGCACGTCCCACCGCCAGGCACCGGTGAAGAACCTCGTGGGCTCGATCCGCGAAGGACTCAGCACTTTCTTCCGCGCCCCGGAGGGCTACGAAGTTGTTCTTGGCATCGGCGGCTCCACGGCGTTCTGGGATGTCGCAGCGTTCGGCCTGGTAGAGAAGAAGGCCCAGCACCTCTCCTTCGGGGAGTTCGGTTCCAAGTTCGCGGCGGCCACCAACAAGGCTCCCTTCCTGGATGCATCCTCCATCATCAAGTCCGAGCCTGGCACCCGTCCGTCGCCGCAGGCCGAGGCCGGTGTGGATATCTACGCCTGGCCCCAGAACGAGACGTCTACGGGTGTCTCGGCTCCGGTCAAGCGCGTTGACGGAGCCGACGAGGGCTCGCTGATCGTGGTGGACGCAACCTCTGCCGCCGGTGGCCTGGACGTGGACGTCGCAGAGTCCGACGTGTACTACTTCGCCCCGCAGAAGAACTTCGCTTCCGACGGCGGCCTGTGGCTGGGACTCTTCTCCCCCGCTGCGCTGGAGCGCGCTGCCCGGGTGAAGGCCAGCGGCCGCTGGATCCCTGACTTCCTGGACCTGCAGACAGCGATCGACAACTCCAAGCTGAACCAGACCTACAACACGCCGTCGTTGTCCACACTGGTCACGCTGGACGCCCAGGTGCAGTGGCTCAACGGCAACGGTGGCCTGGACTTCGCCAGCAAGCGCACGGCGGACTCCGCCAGCCGCGTGTACTCGTGGGCTGAGGCCTCCGAATACGCCACGCCGTTCGTGGCCAACGCCGAGGAACGCTCCAACGTGATCGCCACCATCGACTTCGACGATTCGATCGACGCGGCGGCGATTGCCAAGGTGTTGCGCGCCAACGGTGTGGTGGACACCGAGCCTTACCGGAAGCTTGGCCGCAACCAGCTCCGGATCGCCACGTTCGTGGCCATCGAACCGGATGACGTTTCGGCACTGCTCGCCAGCATCGACTACGTGGTTGGCGAACTGAAGAAGTAAACACCGTCAGCGGCCGCACGGCCGGAAACACTGAAAGGCGCCTGCCGGAATGGTTCTTCCCGGCAGGCGCCTTTTGTGTCTTCAGTTGTTGCTAGCCGTCGTGGCCGGAGTGGTCCGCGTCTTCGACGGCGTCCCCGGTTTCTCCCGAATCGTCATCCTCGTCGCCATCGCCCTGGGCATCGTCCTCGGCCGCCTTGACCGTCTCCTCGGTGACGTCGTCCTCGGTCTCTTCAACCAACGGCTTCTCGTCCTCCGGCCGCACCCGTTTGGCCCATGGCACCCATTCCGGCGCGAGGATGGAGTCCTCCGACGGCAGGAGCCCCAGCTCGCTGACCGTGACGATCTTGGACCGTGAGTTGCGGGTGACCACCGCATACCACTGCCAGCCGCCGTAACCTGCCAGCTTCGATTCGAAGAGGTGGGTCACTACCCGGTCGCCTTCCGATTTGGCTCCCAGGTGGGCACCTACTTCCCCACGATTGGCAATGCCTTCCACGGCCTGGCGGGCGACGTCGACGGCGGCAGCCAGGTAAGAGTCCGGCTTGCCGGTGCGCCAAACAGGAACGCCGGCGCGAGGCTTGGGGGCTGCGGCCTTGGGTTCAGCGGGCTTCCGCCCGGGAGCTTCCCCGGTGGCAGGGGCGTCCCCGTTTGCAGGAGCCTCGGCAACGGGGAGTGCAGGGGTTTCCTGCGCGCCTCGCCCGGCCTCCATATCCCGTGCGGATTCCGATGTCATGGCGTTCCTAGGCTTCCAGCTCGTCGGCAACCTTGCGCAGCGCCATTCCGATCGCCTTGGCCTTGTTGCCTTCCGGGTACTTGCCCGAGGACAACGTACCGGACAGATTGTCCAGGACGGTGACCAGGTCCTGTACCAGCGGTGCCAGGTCGCGGGCGTTCATGCGCTTGGCCTTGGCGATGGAGGGGGTCTTGTCCAGGACGCGCAGGCCCAGCGCCTGGGCGCCGCGGCGGCCGTCGGCAACACCGAACTCCACGCGCGTACCGGCCTTCAGCTCGGTGACGCCCGCGGGCAGGGACGTCTTGGGCAGGAAAACTTCCTGGCCGTCTTCGGCCGCGAGGAATCCGAAGCCCTTTTCCTTGTCATACCACTTGACCTTGCCGGTGGGCACGTAATCAACCTTCTTCGTTCTTGCGTGGAAACACGTCGGGCCGCCACCGCATCCACAGGGTCCTGCGGGATCGAGGGTGACAGCCCGCTCCGTGTGGGTCTGTTCCTTCAAGGTTATCCTGCCGGGCACCCTAATCCCGCTTCGTACCGTCCCGCGTAGCGGCGGCCGCCGGCAAACAGCTAGCGTTGAGGCATGACTTCCACGGGTTACCGCCGCCCCCTGACGATTGCCGCCGCGATCGTTGCCATCATTTCCCTGGCCGCTGTCGCGGCTGTCATGGCCATCGCCTTCAACGGCGGAGTTGCACCCGTGTGGATCACGTCGACGGCGCTGTATGGGCTGCCCGTGGCCTTCATCCTGGCCGTAGTTCCCGTGGTGGACGCCGTCCGCCAGCGTCGCCGCCATTAGCTGACCTGCAGTTGCGGGGCCCGCTTTGCGTGGCAAAACACGAGCCAGGCGCGCAGAGCAGGCCCCGCAACGGTAAATTTGAAGTGATGTCCCTCATTCGCGCGCTCAGCAAGGAACTTGAAACGCGCAGCGACGCCTCGCTGCGGGCTCTTTTTGCCGCGCGACCGGACCTGATCTCGCCCATGGCCCCCGATTTCGCGGCCCTGGCGGCGCGGGCCAGTGCGCGGGTCAGTGTGCAGCGGGCCCTGGAACGCCTCACCAAGCCCGAGATGCAGGTGCTGGAAACCCTGCACCTGTGTACCAACGCGGATACGGGCCACAGTGTTTCGGCGGCAGGACTGAAGAAGGCCATTGCCGGGTCCACGCTCTCTGCCTTGGAACCCATCCTGGCCAAACTGCAGGAGCTGGCTTTGATCCACCGGGCCGAAGCGCCGCCGGCCACCCATCCTCCCGCAAGTTCGCGGCAGAAGTTCTACCTTCCCGTGGGCAGCCTGAAGGACGTCATCGGGATCTACCCCGCCGGGCTGGGACGCAGCTACACGGAGTTGGTCCGGCTTCAACCCGCATTCGCCCAACGGGTAGTCCAGCTGGTGGGCGAACTCCACCACAGCGGACTCGGTATCCATCCGGCCAGCACCCCCATGGACGCAGCCCTCGCGCTCCAGCGTTGGACGTCGACCCCCGATGGCGTCCGCGACATCCTGGCCAGCGCGCCGGAACGGACCACCGGTCTCCTGGACAAGTTCGGAAGCTGGGCCATGGGTGCCGTACCCCAAGCGCAAAGGCGGGCTTCGGTCACCCACGAGAGTGCCGACGTCGGGCCCATAGACTGGCTCCTGGCACGCGGACTGCTGGTCCCCCTGGACGCCGGCCACGTGGAATTGCCGCACAGCGTGGGCATTGCGTTACGGGGCGGGGCCATTGTTGACGACTTCACCCTGACGCCCCCGGTTCCGGAGCTCGGACACACCAGCGCAGCCCTGCGTCGCAATGCGGCCATGGGTGCCATTGCGGAGACCCTACGGCTGTCCAACGAGCTGCTGTTCGCCGTCCGGGAACAACCCCTGGCGACCCTGCGGAGTGGCGGCGTGGGCGTGCGGGAACTGCGACGGCTCGCCGAGTCCATCCGCTGCGGCGTCCATCAAACAGCGATCCTGCTGGAATTCTGTGCACTGGCCGGGTTACTGCGCCTGGACGTCGACAGCTCCACCTGGGTCCAGCCGCCGTCCCTGGAGTGGCTGACCTTGCCGCGGCAGGAGCAATGGCTCTGGCTGGTCAACGCCTGGCTGGCCAGCGAGCGCGCACCGTCGTTGGTGGGCCAGCCCCTTACCGGCAGCACCCCGGCGGCCCATCCAGGAACTGCCGGGACCACCATCAATGCCTTATCGGCGGAAGCCCAGCGGCCTGACGCCCCGGTGGTCCGCCGGAGGATCCTGGAAATCCTCAACGAGCTCACCGTGGAGGCCGCAGCCCCCGATGGCAAGGCTCCCGTCCTGGATGCCCGTGCGGTGCTGCAGCGTGCGGAATGGACCCAGCCCCGGATGTCGCGGCGCTTCAGTTCGCTGGTGAAGGGCATCCTTGAAGAGGCTACGCTCCTGGGACTCATGGGCTCCGGCGCTTTCACGCAACTCGGTTCTGCCCTTGCCGTTGGCCAGCCCGATGAAGCCATGACCATTCTTGGCGAACACTTGCCTGCGGCGGTCAACCACATCCTGCTGCAGGCCGACCTGACGGCGGTGGCCCCGGGTTACCTTGCCCCGGAACTCAGCGAAACGCTGTTGCTCATGGCCGACGCCGAGGGGCAGGGACCGGCGTCGATCTACCGTTTTTCGGCCGCGACCATCCGCAGGGCGCTCGACGCCGGACAGGATGCGGAATCGCTGTTGGCGTTCCTGCGCGAACATTCGGCAACGGACGTGCCCCAGCCCCTCGCCTATCTGGTGCAGGACACCGCATCACGGCACGGCCGCCTGCGCGTCAGCACCAGTGCCAGCTTCATCCAGAGCGATGACGAGTCAGCCATCGCCGAGCTCCTGCAGGAAGCCCGGACGTCCGTGCTGAGCCTGGTCCGCATCGCCCCGACAGTCCTGACCTCGGCCGCCAGTCCCCGCGAAACCGCACGGGTGCTGCGCGAGCTGGGACTCTCGCCCGCAGTGCAAGAGGTGGAGCCCGCCGTCGTCCGTTTCAAGCGGACCACGGCGGTGGCAGGCAGCGCTCGTCCCGTCTATACGGCACCACGGACGGCTCCGCCGGACGACGACGTCGAGGCGCAGCTTTCCATCCTGCGGCAGCACCGCGGCGTCCCGGCCGACGGTACGGGAGAAGCTTCGACGCAGCTGGGCCTGGAAACCCTGCAGAAAGCCATCCGGCTCAAACAAGCCGTGACCATGAACGTGGTGGACAGCCTGGGCAACTCGAACACCGAAACGGTTGTCCCGGTTTCCGTCTCCGGCGGCCGGGTCAGGGTGTTCGATCCCGGCAAGGACACCGAACGGGTGTTGTCCATCCACCGGATCATTGATGTTGAACCCGCCGGAGACCGGCACAAGTGAGTGATGCACACGTGAGGATTCAAGAGTGACTGACGGTCCCCTGATCGTTCAAAGCGACAAAACCATCCTGCTGGAAGTCGACCATGAGCTTGCCACGGAGGCCCGGCATGCCATCGCGGCGTTCGCAGAGCTGGAGCGCGCTCCCGAGCACATGCACAGCTACCGCCTCACTCCCTTGGGACTGTGGAATGCCCGTGCCGCCGGGCTGGATGCGGAACAGGTGCTGGACACTCTGTTGAAGTACTCGCGTTTCCCTGTGCCGCATGCCCTGCTGATCGACATCGAAGAGACCATGTCCAGGTACGGCCGGCTCCGCCTGGAGAAGGACCCACAGCACGGCCTGGTGATGCGGACTGACGACTACCCCGTCCTGGAGGAAGTCATCCGCGCCAAGAAGATCGCCCCGCTGCTGGGGCCACGGATCGACGGGGAAACCGTGGTGGTCCATTCATCCCAGCGCGGGCAGTTGAAGCAGTTGCTGCTCAAACTCGGGTGGCCCGCGGAAGACCTGGCCGGATACGTTGATGGCCAGCCGCACCTGATCATGCTCGACGAGACCGACTGGCAGCTGCGCCCTTACCAAAAGGTGGCCACGGAGAACTTCTGGGCCGGCGGCAGCGGCGTCGTCGTACTTCCGTGCGGTGCCGGCAAGACGCTGGTGGGCGCCGCAGCAATGGCCACCTCCTCCACCACCACGCTGATCCTGGTGACCAACACTGTCTCGGCCCGCCAGTGGCGGGACGAACTGCTCAAGCGGACCTCGCTCACCGAGGACGAAATCGGCGAGTACTCGGGTGCGGTCAAGGAAGTCCGGCCCGTCACGATCGCCACCTACCAGGTCCTCACCACCAAGCGGGGCGGACTGTACCCCCACCTGGAACTCGTGGACGGCCACGACTGGGGCCTCATCATCTACGACGAAGTCCATTTGCTGCCCGCGCCGATCTTCCGGATGACGGCGGACCTGCAAGCCAGGCGGCGGCTGGGCCTGACCGCTACGCTGGTCCGCGAGGACGGCCGCGAAGGCGAAGTCTTCAGCCTGATCGGACCCAAGCGGTACGACGCCCCGTGGAAGGACATCGAGGCCCAGGGCTACATTGCCCCCGCCGATTGCGTGGAGGTCCGTGTGGACCTGCCCCGCGACGAACGGGTGGCCTACGCCATGGCCGACGACGCGGACAAGTACCGGCTGTGCGCCACCTCGGAGACCAAGACTGCCCTGGTGGAACAATTGGTGGATGCCCACAGGGGCGAACAGTTGCTGGTGATCGGACAGTACATCGACCAACTCGACGAGATTGCAGAACGTCTGGACGCGCCGGTGATCAAGGGCGAGACGAGCGTCAAGGCCCGGCAGAAACTCTTCGATGCCTTCCGCAAAGGCGAGATCCAAACCCTGGTGGTTTCCAAGGTGGCCAACTTCTCCATCGACCTCCCGGAAGCGTCCGTGGCCATCCAGGTCTCGGGCTCGTTCGGCTCCCGCCAGGAGGAAGCGCAGCGGCTGGGACGCCTGCTGCGGCCGAAGCAGGACGGACGAGCGGCGAGGTTCTACTCGCTGGTTGCCCGGGACACCCTGGACCAGGACTTCGCGGCGAAACGCCAGAGATTCCTCGCCGAACAGGGCTACGCCTACCGCATCATGGATGCCAAGGACATCGGGAAAGACGTGGGCACGGAGCAGGCCTGAGCATGCTTGCACGGGTGATTAACCGCAGTTCCCTTGCTATTTATCTCCAGCAATTTTACGATTCCAAGTGAAGCTCTCCGCCCTGATGGGTTGCCCCTGGTCCAGGCAGCCTGGCGGCCAGTCGTCGGCAGTGGGGGCAGCCCGCAGCCAGGGAGCCGGCGATTCGACGGCCTAGACGAATCCGTGAAGTCTTGTCCGAGGATTCCCCATGCGTAAGACCCTCCTGGTCCTTGCGGCCATCATCCTGCTCTCATCACTCGCCCAACTGTTTTTCGCTGGATACTTCCACTTCCAGAACACCATCGAAGCCCAACGCGAGGCTGGCGTGTACCACGCCATCAACGGCCAGTTCGTGTTGCGCTACGCAGCCTTGCTCGCCGTCATCGTGGCAGCACTTGCACGTGCCGGATCCCGGACCATCTGGCTCGCAGCCGGCATCTTCCTGATGACCTGGTTCCAACTCTTCATCTTCATCATCGGCGGCATGCTGACTGGATCTTCGGAGGACTTCATCACCCCCTCCGGATCATGGGTGGCAGCCATCCACGCCGTCACCGGCCTGCTGATCATTTTCATGTCCTACTGGTTGTTCAACCGCGCGCGGGCCGCGGCCCTCAATCCACAACCTCTCCCACCCAAGTCCGCTTCATCGGATGCCTCTGCTTCCGCTGCGGCCTGACCCCCATCAGCTGTGAACAGTTCACAGCTGATGGCCGTGGACCTGGTGCTGGCGGTCCTTGCCGCCGGTGCCTGGATCGCGGCAGCCTGGCTGACATCATCCCGAAAGGCACTGCGTCACGGGGTAGACGCGGCCCTGCTGGCCCTGGGCGTTGCCGTCCTGGCAACGGCCGGCCGCTACGCACTGCTTCCTGCCTTGGCGGCAAGCAGCTGGTGGTTCGCCAATGAGCGCCTAACCATCAGCCTGCCATTGACCGCCATTCCCGCGGTTGGGGCCGCGATGGCCGGTGTTCCGTATTTGCTGAGGAAGCGGAACACCGGCTCACAATCTGCCCCGGTGCCTGCCGGGCGCGGGCGGCAGTGGGCCGTGCTGTCACTTGTGGCCGCCGGGGCTGCGGCTGTGGGATCGCTCGGGCTGGTGTTCATCCTGGGGCCGTTCCCGGCCGTGTGGTCCCTGGTGATCCTGCTGTTCCTCGTGGGCGGCAGCGTCCTGGCGGCCAAACTTGCCCTGTTTCCATCGGTCCGCGGAGGCTCTGTGACGCCGGGAAGGCGCACGACGGCGGTCACCGCAGTCGCCGGGCTCCTGGCCTGTACCGCTTTGGGTTCGGGAGTCTTCGCCTGGCTAGGCAGCCGCGCTGCCGACGGCACCGGAATTGCCACCGCGGTGGGACACCACGACGGCGGCGCAACGGTTCCGGTGGCAGCGCCGGTTCCGGTGACCACGCTGTTGGGCAACTCCCCCGCAAATGCCGTAGTTCGCCACTATGAACTCACCGCCCGCGTGGAACAGGTGACGCTGCCGTCCGGGCAATCTGTCCAGGCCTGGACGTTCGGGAGCTTGCCGGGGCCCACCTTGGAGGCACAGCAGGGCGAAGTGATGGAGGTGGTGCTGAAAAACCGGGATGTCACGGCCGGGGTCACGCTCCATTGGCATGGTTATGACGTCCCCAATGCCATGGACGGGGTTGCCGGCGCAACTCAGGATGCCGTGATGCCCGGGCAATCCATGACCTACCGTTTCACTGCCGCACAAGTGGGTACGTACTGGTACCACACGCACCAGGATTCTGCCGAGGGGGTCCGTAAGGGACTCTACGGCGTATTCGTCGTGCACGGCACCACCGATGTCCGTCCTGATGAGGACATTGCAGTAGCCGGACACGACCTCAGCGGTCTGGGGTTGCTGGGCTCCTCAGACCGTAGCAGTGCCTACACGGCCGCGCCGGGATCCACCGTTCGCGTGCGTCTCGTCAATACCGATTCGCTGCCTCAGCGGTACCTGGTGTCCGGGACGGCCTTCAAGGTAGCTGCCATAGACGGGACCCCCGTGATTGAACCCGGGGAGGTCACCGGAAGGCTGCTCCGGATAGGGGCGGGCGGCCGGAACGACGTCACGTTCACCATGCCGGCCGCACCGGTGACCGTTCACTCCGATGCCGCCGCGGATGCTGTGGTGGTCATTTCTCCACCGGGGTGGACCTCCGGGAGTCCCGCGAAGCCCGCGGCAGGCGTCTATGCGACCACTCCGGTCCTGGATCTTCTGGGCTATGGCAAGCCCGGATCCGGGCAACAGCCCGCTCCGGCGGCCACTCGTGAAGAAGTAGTGGTGCTGGACCGCCAATTCCGGTTCGTGGACGGAATCCCGCGCTACGCCTTCACCGTCAACGGCGCCGCGTACCCCTTGGTACCGGCCATGGAGGTGGCAGATGGGGACGTCCTGAAGGTGACGATCGTGAACAGGACCGCCGAACCCCACCCGATGCATCCACACGGCCACCACGTTTTGGTCCTGAGCCGCAACGGCGTGGCACCTACGGGCTCTCCGCTGCTGCTGGACACCGTGGACGTCCAACCAGGGGAAGTCTGGCAAGTGCAGCTAACCGCCGACAACCCAGGGATCTGGATGGACCACTGCCACAACCTGGACCACGCCGCCGAGGGCATGATGATGTTGCTGCAATACCAGGGCGTCTCGTCGCCGTTCATGCACGGAGGCCACTCGCACAACAAGCCGGAATAACGTCCGGCGCTATGCGGGCCTAGGCCACCAGGCGGAGGTGGGCGTGGATCTCCATGCGTTCCACGATCGCCCAGGAGTCTTCCGTGCGGAGTTGCAATGCCACGAAGCGCTCGGCGGCAGCAAGGTCATCGAATTCTTCAACCTGAACCGGGCCAATCTGGGAGTCGGAGTAGCTCACGTGGTACTCGTATTCGACTTCGGCCGAGGGGGACGTGCTGCTGGTTGGTGCTGGTTTCTTTGCCATGGTTCCAGTGTGGAATGGGGCACTGACATTTTTGGAAGCATCGGCGGGCGTGTTCCAAATCCACTTCGGCTATGGCTTGCGCAGGAACTCCGCCGCAGCTTCCCTGACCGTATCGCTCACCACGTCCAATACCGTGGATGCAGTTTTCCAACGCTGCCAGTACAAGGGGACGTCGAAGGGCCGGTCCGGCGCCAATTCGATCAGCCGGCCGTCTGCGATGTCCGGACCACACTGGACTTCCGGAATCAACCCCCACCCCAAACCCAGCCTGATCGCGTCCCCAAAGTCATGGGAAGCAGGAACATAGTGGCGCGGTCCCTTCCGTTCGGGCGTTGCCGTCGGCTTCCCCGGCCACGCCCTGACGAAGGCCCACTGATACGTGTCCTTCCGGTCAAAATCGACGGTGGGAGCAGTATTGAGTTTTGCCTGATCCACGCCGTCGGCAAACCAACGTCCGACGAAGGCAGGTTCCGCTACCGCCCGGTACCTCATGATGCCCAGCGCTTCCACCCGGCAACCCTGCACGGGATCCGGAGTAGCGGTCACGGCGGCCATCACTTTCCCGGAGCGCAGGAAGGACGCAGAATGCTGCTCGTCGTCCCGGTGGAGATCAAAAGTGACGTTCAAGTCCTTGGGAAGACGGGCCAGCGCTCGGAGGAACCACATGGACAAGGAATCGGCGTTGACCACGATGGGGATGGCCAGCCGAGGCCCGTCGGAGCCCAACCCGAGTTCCGTCCCGGCGTCAGCTTCGAGTTGCGCCACTTGCCGTGCCAAGCGAAGCACTACCTCGCCGGCCTCCGTGGCCTGGGCCGGATTGCTGCGCTGCAGCAGTACCCTGCCCGCCGATTGCTCCAGCGCTTTAAGGCGCTGGGACACGGCTGAGGGCGTGATGTGCAGCTGCCGTGCTGCTGCGTCCAACGTCCCTTCGGAGAGGACCGTGGCGAACGTCTGCAATTGCTCGGAGGGAAACTGTGTCATAAGAATATCTTAGGCAGCTTCAGAATCTTTAGCTGGTCTAAAGATAGTCTGATTCATAGTTTTGAAGGGTGAACACTGCTGACATCTTCAACACTGCCGGGCTTGGCCTGGCCACCGGACTCGCCCTTATCGTCGCCATCGGGGCGCAAAACGCCTTCGTGCTCCGGCAAGGAATCCGCGGCGAACACATTGGTCCCATCGTTGCAGTCTGCGCCCTGTCAGACGCTGTCCTCATCGGGGCAGGAGTCCTGGGCATCGGCGCGTTGATCGCGGCGGCCCCTGCCGCCGTCGTGATTCTCCGCTTTGTGGGCGCAGCGTTCCTGGTGACCTATGGCGCCATGGCGGCCCGCCGTGCACTGCGGCCCCAGGCGCTCATCGCCGGCGATGGATCCGGCCAAGCAGGCAAGCGGGGGCTGGCCGCCGCGGTCACCACCATGCTGGCCCTGACCTGGCTGAATCCGCACGTGTACCTGGATATTGCCCTGCTCGGATCGATTGCCAGCGCCCAGGGAACACAGCTGCAGTGGTGGTTTGGCATGGGCGCAATGGTGGGCAGCGTTTTGTGGTTTTCCGCGCTCGGCTTCGGGGCGAGGTTCCTACGCGGCTTCTTTGCCAAGCCGCTGGCATGGCGGTTCCTGGATGGTGGAATCGCCGTGACCATGACTGCCTTGGGCGTAGGGCTGGCACTGGGCGGGTAAGGATGCGACGCCTTCGCGGCACGCAGCGCCCTCCCATAGAGCATCCAGATAACTCCCAGAAACTGGGAGCATCATGGGTGTCATGAAAAAGAACGGCCCCGAAGCCAAGCTCCTTGTCGTCGACGACGAACCCAACATCCGCGAGCTTCTCTCCACGTCACTGCGCTTTGCAGGTTTCGAGGTCGTAGCCGCATCGAATGGCCGCGAAGCCCTCGCAGCCGCTGACACCCATGCCCCCGATCTAGCCGTCCTGGACGTCATGCTTCCGGATATGGACGGCTTCACGGTGACACGACGCCTCCGGGCTGCCGGCAAGCACTTCCCCGTACTGTTCCTGACGGCCAAGGACGATACCGAGGACAAGGTCACCGGCCTGACCGTCGGCGGCGACGACTACGTCACCAAGCCCTTCAGCCTGGATGAAGTTGTTGCCCGCATCCGTGCGGTGCTGCGCCGCACCCAACCCCTGGAAGACGACGACGCCGTGATCCGCGTGGACGATCTGGAACTCGATGACGACGCCCACGAGGTTCGCCGTGGCGGGACCGTCATTGAACTGTCCCCCACCGAATTCAAGCTGCTTCGCTACCTCATGCTGAACCCCAACCGCGTGCTGTCCAAGGCCCAGATCCTGGACCACGTATGGGAATACGACTTCAACGGCGACGCCTCCATTGTTGAGTCGTACATCTCCTACCTGCGCCGGAAGGTGGACATCGACCCCGATGCTGCCGCCCTGATCCAGACAAAGCGCGGCGTGGGCTACGTCTTGCGGACGGCAGAGAAGCGCTGACCTTGCTGCAACGCTGGAAATCGGCGTCCCTGAGGTCCCAACTCGTTGCGATCATCATGGGACTGCTCCTCTTGGCCCTGGCAGCGACCGGGGCCGGTACGCTGACCCTCGTCAAGAGCTACCTCCAGGGCCAGGTGGACGACAAGCTCAAGGCCGCAGTTGCCCTTGCACAGGACCAACAGTCGTTCGACAAATTGTCCGAGTACAACCCGGCCGTGCCTACTGACTACTCGCTGACACTCTATGTCTCCGGCCTATCGCCATACCCGTTTGGCGGGAGCGCAAACGACCGCCCGGCGATCGCCAACATCACCCCGGCGGAAGCCAAAGCACGTGGCAATGCTCCTTTCCAGGTCAGCGGAACCGCGGGAACCAACTGGCGCGTAGTGGCCGTGGGAGTGGTGGCCAACGGCCAGAACGGCGTAGTGATCATCGGTCTGCCGCTGACGCCCGTGGACAAGGTCATGGAGCACGCCGTCCTGGTGGTTGTCGGGGTGGGGCTCTTGACGTTGGTCCTGGCATTCTTCATTGCCACCTGGACGGTAGCGCGGTCCTTCCGGCCACTGGCCCGTGTGGAGAAGACCGCCGCCGCCATCGCCGCAGGGGATCTCTCCCGCCGCGTCGAGATCGACAATCCGCACACCGAGGTGGGGCGCCTGGGTGGCTCACTCAATGCCATGCTGGCGCACATCGAATCCTCGTTTGCCGCCCGCGCCGCGTCCGAAGCCCGCATGCGGCGGTTTGCCGCGGACGCCTCCCACGAACTCCGCACTCCACTGGTCACCATCCGAGGCTTCTCCGAGCTGTATCGCCACGGCGCACTGACCTCCCCCGATGACATCTCGACGGCGATGGGCCGAATCGAGAGCGAAGCCAAGCGCATGGGGTCCATGGTTGAGGACCTGCTGATGCTGGCCCGGCTGGACGAGCAGCGCCCGCTGCACTTGAAGCCAGTGGACCTGCAGTTGCTGGCGAACGACGCCGTGGTGGATACCCGTGCCGCCTCCGGCGACCGCACCATCAGGCTTGTGGGCCTGGACGGCGCCTCTCCTGCGCCTGCGCCCGTCCAAGGCGACGAAGCCAAGCTGCGGCAGGTGATCGGCAACCTGGTGGGAAACGCGTTGCGGTACACACCTGATGGCACCCCGATCGAACTGGCGGTGGGCGTCCGCACCAACCCGGAGGGCTCCTTCTCCGCCATCGAGATCCGGGACCATGGGCCCGGGATTCCGCAGGAAGAGACCAATAAGATCTTCGAACGCTTCTACCGCGCGGATACCTCCCGGACGCGGGAAACCGGCGGCAGCGGCTTGGGACTGGCTATTGTTGCGGCGATCGTGGGAAGCCACGGCGGTACCGTGCGGGTCACCGAGACCGACGGCGGCGGGGCCACCTTGGTGGTCAGCCTGCCCTTCCACGAGGAACCCGCAGAGGTGTTATCCACATAGCGGTGATCGACCTTTCCGCTGATTGCGGCTGGTGCCTAGGCTCGATGTTGTGGCCCACGCTTCCACCGCGAAACCGCGGAACTACTTCGTCGAAAGGCATCACCCATGAGCGTCATCTCCGTCGATACCGAGCTCCTTCAGCTCAAGGCCGCCAACGTCAAAGCAACGGTTGACCGCATCAGCACCGACGTTCAGGCCATGAAGCAGGGACTTGATGAACTCCAGGCAACCTGGCGGGGCTCGGCGGCCACCAATTTCCAGTCCCTGGTCCTCGAGTGGACCCTGACCCAGAACAAGGTGGAGTCCTCGCTCGCGTCCATCAACGTGGCCTTGGCAACCGCAGCTTCGAACTACGCCGAGGTTGAACAGGGCAACACGCAACGCTTCGCCTACTAGGGGCCGGCTTCTGAAACTCCTGCGGGGCCGGCCGTCTTCCCCCTGTGCGGCCGCCCCGCAGGTCAACCTAGTTTTCCGGAGTTCCTTGGTGGAACCGCAGCCTCCACTTGCCTCGGTCAAGAAGCCACACCGAGCTGCGGAGAGCCGAACCGGCGTGGGACAAGCTCCGGTAGTTCAGCAGGATGGTGTTCTCACTGAGGCGGTCTGCGCTCAGGAGTTCCAGTTCCACGTGCTCCCCCGGGTCCTCCTCCAAGGCAACCATCATGGCGTCCCGGGTCCAGAACCTTCCGGACTGGCCGATCTCGGCAAACTCGGGGTGCAGCAACACGCCGATCCTCCCGATATCCGCACGAACGTCCGGGCGGAGCAGTTCGCGTTCGAGGGCCACCACTACTTCCTCGGCTGACAGTTCCGGGGTTGCTGCGGCGTCCTCGAGCTCGCTGAAGAGGTCGGCCTGGCCAAAGATTCCCGACTCTCCAAAGAGCGTGGGCTCGGAGTGCAGGCGGGGTGCCCGGTCCAGCCGCGAGGCCGGGAGGGGGCTGGATGTGGGCACGGCTGATGCTGGGCCGGCAACTGATGCTGGGACCGGCAAGGGCTCTGCGGCAGTTCCAGCGGCGCCGGAGAAGCCGGGACCACCCGGGGCTGCCACACCTTGCTGATAGGCCGCTGCCACGGCACGGGCGCGTTCGTCGGCAGCTTCGTTGAGTTCGTGGCCGGCATGGCCCTTGACCCACTCGAACGTGTACTTGCGGCCAACAATCGCCTGGTCGATGTCCTTCAGGAGGTCGACGTTGAGCACGGGCTTGCCGTCGGCCTTCCGCCAACCCTTCCGCTTCCATCCGGGCATCCACTTGGTGACGCAGTTGATGACGTACTGGCTGTCGCAAAGGATCCGCAATTCCTCGTGCGGGATGTGCGCGGTGGAACGGAACAAGTCAAGGACAGCCATGAGCTCGCCCATGTTGTTGGTGCCGTGCGGCCAACCTCCTGCGCGCCAACAGGAATCGTCAACATACCAGGCCCAACCGGCCGGCCCAGGATTGCCGAGGGCAGAGCCATCGGCGGCAGCAATAATCGTCATGCCTTTAATCCTGCCAGACTGCACTGACACTTTTAGCGGCCCCGGGAACCCCGCGAGGTCGTGGGAAGCGTGCCGGAACGCTGTAGCTCTCCCTGCGAATGGGGCGTGTTCCCACGCATTCGGCGGCCAATCCCCCGGCGGTGAAACGCCGACGGCGGCCCCCACCAAAGGTGAGGACCGCCGTCGTGCGTTCTGAGCGTGATGCTGCAGTACAGGAGGCTTAGAAGCCGCCCATGCCGCCCATCTCGTCGCCGCCCGGAGCCGGAGCGTTCTTCTCAGGCTTGTCGGCAACTACAGCCTCGGTGGTCAGGAACAGACCAGCGATCGAAGCAGCGTTCTGGAGGGCCGAACGGGTGACCTTGACGGGGTCGTTGACGCCGGCAGCCAGCAGGTCCTCGTAAACACCCGTAGCAGCGTTCAGGCCGTGGCCGGAAGGCAGGCCGCGGACCTTATCGGCAACAACGCCCGGCTCGAGGCCGGCGTTGAAAGCAATCTGCTTCAGCGGAGCGTCGATGGCAACCTTGACGATGTTGGCGCCGGTTGCTTCGTCGTTCTCAAGGTTCAGGTTGGCGAATGCCTTGGCACCGGCCTGGATGAGGGCAACGCCACCACCGGCGACGATGCCTTCTTCAACGGCAGCCTTTGCGTTGCGGACAGCGTCCTCAATGCGGTGCTTGCGTTCCTTGAGCTCAACTTCGGTTGCGGCACCGGCCTTGATGACTGCAACGCCGCCGGCCAGCTTGGCCAGGCGCTCCTGCAGCTTCTCGCGGTCGTAGTCGGAGTCGGAGTTCTCGATCTCGGAGCGGATCTGGGCAACGCGGCCTGCGATCTGCTCGGCGTCGCCGGCACCTTCGACAATGGTGGTCTCGTCCTTGGTGACAACAACCTTGCGGGCGGTACCGAGGAGTTCCAGTCCAGCGTTCTCCAGCTTGAGGCCAACCTCTTCGGAGATGACCTGGCCGCCGGTGAGGATGGCGATGTCGGCGAGCTGTGCCTTGCGGCGGTCACCGAAGCCCGGAGCCTTGACGGCAACGGACTTGAAGGTGCCACGGATCTTGTTGACGATCAGCGTGGCAAGGGCTTCGCCCTCGATGTCTTCGGCGATGATCAGCAGCGGCTTGTTGGACTGCATGACCTTCTCCAGGACCGCAACGAGTTCCTTCACGTTGGAGATCTTGGAGTTGACGATCAGGATGTACGGGTCTTCGAGGACCGTTTCCTGGCGCTCAGCGTCGGTGACGAAGTAAGCGGAGATGTAGCCCTTGTCGAAGCGCATGCCTTCGGTGAGTTCGAGCTCCAGGCCGAAGGTGTTGGATTCCTCGACCGTGATAACGCCTTCCTTGCCCACCTTGTCCAGGGCTTCAGCGATCAGGGCGCCGATTTCCTGGTCTCCGGCGGAGATGGAAGCCGTAGCGGCGATCTCTTCCTTGGTTTCGATTTCCTTGGCGGAGGCCAGCAGTTCGCTGATGACAGCGTCAACGGCCTTCTCGATGCCGCGCTTGAGGGACAGCGGGTCGGCGCCGGCGGCAACGTTGCGCAGGCCTTCCTTGACCAGTGCCTGGGCGAGAACCGTAGCGGTGGTGGTACCGTCACCGGCGACGTCGTCCGTCTTCTTGGCAACTTCCTTGACCAGCTCGGCGCCGATCTTCTCGTAAGGATCGTCCAGCTCGATCTCCTTGGCGATGGAAACACCATCGTTGGTGATCGTGGGGGCGCCCCACTTCTTTTCGAGGACGACGTTGCGTCCACGCGGGCCGAGGGTGACCTTGACGGCGTCAGCAAGGGTGTTCAGGCCCCGCTCGAGGCCGCGGCGTGCCTCTTCATCAAATGCAATGATCTTGGCCATAACGGCGGTAGTCCTTTCGGGACAGTCGTTAAGAAGGTACCTGTCAGGTGGGATGCCCGCGACGGACGATCCTTTGCTTGCGACCTCTGTATGCCGCGCGCTCCGGACCTCACCCCACCAGGGTGTTTCTTGATCCTCCCGGCGCCGACTACCATCCCTACGGCGCCGCGAACGGGCCGGAATTAGCAGTCGATGCGTGGGAGTGCTAAATCAATAATTAGCACTCGACCGTGGAGAGTGCAAGCAGGGGCGCCACCTTGCGCCATACATCCGGGCAGTTTCAGCCCACAGCGGAGAACTGGATTCCGGGTCAGGCGACGCGGACACTCTCCGCCTGCGGGCCCTTCAGTCCTTCGCCGAGTTCGAATTCAACGCGCTGGCCCTCTTCGAGCGCGCGGAAACCGTCCATCTGGATGGCCGACCAATGCACAAAGACGTCATCGCCGGAATCGTCCACAGTAATGAAGCCGTACCCTTTTTCGGCGTTGAACCATTTGACGGTTCCCAAAGCCATGATGCCCACACTTTCACAGTTGCCAAGACCGGTTGCCGGGATCTCCGTACCGGAATCAATCCACTGTAACCACAGTCACGGCACCCGCGCTGCCGCCCGAAGGCAGGGCAGCGTTTTTGTTATTGAGGCTTAACCGGGATGGCTGGAGCGCACGGGCTTACTGGTAGCCGGGTCCCACAACAACCACCAGCGGCTGCTGGACTTCCGGGGACTCCACTACCGAGGTGATGCGCAGGAGGGCGGCAACTGCCTCGGCGTTCGCCTTCTGGTCCGGGGCGTTGTAGAACACAACCGAAGTCTGCTGCGGCAGCCCGCCCCAGTTTCCGACGGTGCCGAGTGCCCAACCATCACCCTGGACGATTCCGGCGACGCGGCTGGCGAGGCCCGCCGTCGCGGTGCCGTTGTAAACGGCCACCGCCGTGGTCTTGTCCAGCGGGGCCGTAGACGGGATTGTCGACGCAGACTCGGAGGGCGTGGGTTCACCCGAGGCGATGGGGGCGCTGCCCGTCTCGGAGGGAGTCGCCGAAGGCGCCGGCTCGCTCTGCTGCGACGCCGGCGCGGAAGTGCTGGACGATGCAACGGGAGCCACGAAACCAAGACGCGGCAGGATCAGGAAAGCGACCAGGCCGAGCACCAGGGCAACAGCTCCCACGGTCAGGACAGGCCACAACGTGGGGCGGGCTGTCTCCGTGGCGTCGCGGTGCACGCCTTGCCGGGACGCGTTCTGCGGGACCCGGTCGAATTCATCCTTGGCAAATTTGGTCATGGTGAAGCGTTGTCCTTGCTGGTTGCTGCTGACAGATCAGCCTGGCGATTTACGCGTCCGACCCCAAGCGCCGCGCTGTCCGCGCGCGTTGGCGGGACGTACGTAGTCTACGCAGTCTCTTGACCAGCATGGGATCGTGCGCCAATGCGTCCTCGGTGTCGATGAGTGCGTTGAGGATCTGGTAGTAGTGCGTGGCTGAGAGATCGAAGAGTTCCCGGATAGCCTGTTCCTTGGCTCCCGCGTACTTCCACCACTGCCGTTCCAAGGCCAGCATCTGCTGGTCCCGCTCGCTCAACGGCGAGTCGCTGCGGACGCCGGCCGCAAGGTCTTCCAGGGCAAAACCCGTTGCCTGCGGCGCCATCGGTTCCGGTGCTGGTTCGGCCACGGCACACTCCTTCGACGCTTGTTGGGGAAAATGTCCTCCCCCTATGTTACGGGCGAATAACAAGCCTGTCATTCGCCCGCGCAGCCCGGGCAAGGGACAATGGCCGGGTGACTGGCGAGGATGCACTCTTTGACCTTGAACCCGACAACACTGCAATCCAGGACTTCGGCGAGCTGCTCAACAGGCCCCTCGAGGAACTCATGGCTCCCGACTGGGCAAGAGCCCTTCGCCCCGTTGAGGGGGAGCTCTACGAGGCGTTGGCCTTCGTGGCCAATCAGGCCGGACAGGGGACGCAGGTCCTTCCGGCGGCCTCCAACCTCCTGCGGGCCTTCCAACAGCCCCTGGCGGACGTCAAGGTGCTCCTACTCGGCCAGGACCCGTATCCAACGCCGGGACACGCCGTCGGGCTTTCCTTCTCGGTGTCCCGCGAAACCCGTCCCATCCCGCGAAGCCTGGCCAATATCTACCGGGAACTCCACGATGATCTGGGGCTGCCGCCGCGCATCCACGGCGACCTCACAGCGTGGTCGGACCAAGGTGTCCTGCTGTTGAACCGCGTGCTCAGCGTCGCGGCGGGAAACGCCGGCTCGCACCGCGGCAAGGGGTGGGAGGCAATCACGACGGCGGCCGTCACCGCCGTCGCGAACCGCACCGACGCCGGTGGAAAGCAGAAGCCGCTCGTCGCGATCCTGTGGGGGAAGGACGCGGAGTCCGTGGGGCCGTTGCTGAACGGCGCGCCGTCGATCGTGTCTGTCCATCCAAGTCCGCTGTCCGCGTCCCGGGGGTTCTTCGGGTCCAAGCCGTTCAGCCGAACCAACGCCCTGCTCGCAGACCAGGGTGCCGGGCCAATCGATTGGGAACTCCCCGTTCTCTAGCCCCCACCCCGGACGCTCTCTCACCAAACCACCCATTTCCACGAGCCCTCTCTCACCAAACCACCCATTTCCACGAGCCCTCTCTCACCGGCGAGTGCTCGGCAGGATTCGGTGAGAGAGGGTCCGTCAGAAAGGGGCGTTCGATGAGAGAGCGTCGGCTAAAAAACGGGCGGTCGGTGAGAGAGCGTCGGCCAATAGCGGGCGGTCGGTGAGAGAGCGTCGGCCAATAGCGGGCGGTCGGTGAGAGAGCGTCGGCTAAAAGGGGGCGGTCGGTGAGAGAGCGTCGGCCAATAGCGGGCGGTCGGTGAGAGAGCGTCGGCCAAAAGCGGGCGGTCGGTGAGAGAGGGTCCGTCAGAAGGGGGGCATTCGGTGAGAGAGGGTTGGGTGTAACTTTCGACTCATACCCAGGCCGCGTGCAGCCAATTAGCTTAGGCTTACCTTCATGCCTGCTGCTCTTCCTGTGACGTCGTCCGCCAACCGCCAAACACGACCCCAGACCAACCTGGTGGTGCTGCGCAAGGAACGCCTTTCGCCGCACATGGTGCGGATCGTAGCGGGCGGGCCCGGCTTCAGCGACTACGCGAACAACGAGTTCGTGGACCGCTACGTGAAGATCGTCTTCCCCCAGCCCGGCGTGGACTACGAACTGCCGCTGGATCTCTGGGCCATCCGGGAGACCATGCCGCGGGAGCAGTGGCCGCACACCCGGACGTACACCATCCGCTGGGTGGACCTGGCAGCCCAGGAACTGGCCATAGACTTTGTGGTCCACGGCGACGAAGGGCTCGCGGGTCCCTGGGCCGCCGCGGCAGAACCCGGAGACAGGCTGGTCTTCACCGGCCCCGGTGGCGCGTACAACCCGTCGCCCGACGCAGACTGGTACCTGTTCGCCGGCGACGACGCCGCAATCCCGGCCATCGCAGCATGCATTGAGGCGCTGGGGCCGGACGCCCGCGGATTCGCCTTCCTGGAAGTGGACAGTGCCGAGGACATCCTGCCCATCGCTGCTCCGTCGGGCGTGGAATTGCACTGGCTGCAGCGCAACGGAGTGCCGGCCGGATCCAGCGAGATCCTGCTCGACGCCCTCCGCAACCTCGAATGGCTGCCCGGACGAGTGGATGTCTTCGCACACGGAGAGCGCGGCTATATGAAAGGCCTGCGTGAGATCTTCTTCGTGCAGCACGGCCTGGAACGCTCCCAGGTGTCCCTGTCCGGATACTGGGCACAGGGCCGGGTAGAGGAAGTGTTCCAGGCCGAGAAGAAACTGCCCGTCGGGAAGATCTAGCAAGATCTAGCGGCGCCGAACCCTCCGCCGCTCGTTGCTGGACAGGCCCTTCGTCAGTGGCCTGGCAAGGTTGTCGCCGAGCACGATTCCTGCGGCCACACCGAGGACAATGGCTCCGGCGTTGAGCATCCCGCCCGCACCCGCGAGGATGTCGCCCCCTTCGACGGTCAGTGCATACATCGACCGGAAGATCGTCAGGCCCGGCAGCAGGATCAAGGCTGCAGGAACGGCGACCACCAACTGTGGAGCGCCAAGCTTCAGGGCGACCACACGACCCAGCAGACCGATGACCACTGCCGAAATGGCGGGTGACAAGCGGTCGCCAAGACCGAGTTCGCCAACCCCCCACAAAACGAAGAAGCCCACCAAGCCGACTGCCGCCGTCGGGAGTAACAGCCGCATTTTTGTCTGTTCGGTAACGCCGATGGCCACCACGGCGATCGCGATCAGGATCGCTTGCCCCCACAGGGGGTAGGCGGGTGGGAAGGTATTGGTGACGTCGAGGACCTGGCTGCCCATCAGCGTTCCGACCACGACGGCGACGCCAATGCCTGCCACGATGGCACCGAAGGTGAGCAGGGTGGAGAGGAAACGGCCGGCCGCTGTCACTGGGAAGCCGTTGATCGCATCCTGTACCGACGAGACGAGCCTGCCCGTCGGGAGCAGCAGCAGGATACCGCCGGCCACCACAATGGACGGAGCGATGTCCGCGCCTGCCCAGCGCAGCATCAGGGCAACAAAGGTGACCACGAATGAACTCGCCATGGTGACAAAGAAGTCCGGTGTCCGCCAGCGAATCAACTGGCGCGCCAGGAGACTGATCAGCATGTTGGATGCAAAGGCGAGGGCGGAAGCCCCCGGTCCGCCGCCCAGTACACCCACGAAAACCGCGGCGAACACACCGAAGGCAACGGTGACCATCCACCGTGGGAAGGGCTTGGCGCTCCGGGTGATCTCGGTCAACCGCCGAACGGCTTCGTCTCGTCCCACTCCCCCGGCCACAATGTCCGAGACCAGCTGGTGCACTTGGGCGAGCCCGGCGTAGTTGTTGGTCCACGATCGCACGACGCGGAGGAGCGTGATGGGCGTTTGGTCCTTCGGCGCATAGTTGATGGCCACCGACTGGTTGGTGATATCAACCTCGACGTTCTTCAACCCAAGCGCAGCGGTGACCGCAATCATGCTGGTCTCCACTTCCAACGCGCCTGCGCCGTAGCGGAACATGGCCTCGGCAAGGTGCAGGGCGAAGTCGATGGTCTTGCGGGCTGAAGCGTCCATACCGGCCACCTGGATGGTGGGGTTGGCGTAGGGGCTTCCAGCCAGGCGGTCCACGATGCTCATGGGCGCCGTAGGTGGACTATCGCCTTGGACCAACCGCATCAGCATGCGTTTGGCGTTGGCGTTCTGTCGCACCTGCGACGGCCGCAGCGGCTGGGTCTTCGGCAAGCCGTCCGTGTGAGGCCTGCCGCCGGTGCCCTCCGGGCGTTCAGTCATGCAGCAATCCTCCTTTGGCTTAGTTACTCTTGAGGAGTTTTCCTATGACCGGCAATTGTCCTGGGTTTCGCAAGTTTCCCAGAACCGTCTGGGCGGCTCCTGCAAGCTTCCTGACCGCGCGGTAGGCGGTGTACTTTACGGGGCTGACAGGGGCCACGAAGTCGCCCAACAACTGGACCACCTCGCCGCCGAAGCCCTTCTTGAACTCGTACCCGCCGTGGCCGGTCTCGTCCTGGCCCTGGATGCCGAACGTGCCATAGAAGTTGTACCTGGAGTAGCCGTTGTTCAAGGCGTGCAGCATCATGCCCCAGTAGAGGGACGTTGCGCCGTTGAAGTAGATGTAATCCTGGACGGTTCCGCCGATCACGCAAGTCAGTTCGTCGCCGGAGCAGGCAAAGTGGATCGCAGCCACGGTGGCCACACCTACGGAATCCGGGAAGCGTTCGATGTCCTTGAGGCTGCGTTCGTAGCTGTCCACCAGGTCCTGGACAACCTTGACCCGGTTGGCCTTCTTCTTGCTGCCGGTTTCCTCGACCTCGCGCTTGAGGTCGTTCAGGGTCTTGGACTCCGCCTCCAGCCGCTCGGTAATGGACGCGCGGTACTCGGGGATGTTGATCTTGGCCATCATGAGCTTGGTGAACTCATCAGAGGTATTGCGGAGCAGTTGCTCGTAGTACTCGCGTTCGCGGTACGTGAAGCCCTTCTCGTCGCCCGCGGTCTTGAGGGCGTTGTAGAAGTCGTCCAGCGTCTCCAGCGTGGCCTGTTCCAGGTACACGCCGTTCTTCTCGGCCTTCCGGATGGCCTTACGGGTGCGGTAGTTCATGCCCATGATGAGCTCTTCGGAGTCCGCCACGCCGTCCAGGGTCTTGATGAACATCCAGTTGATGTTGGCGAAGTTCATGTCGAAGCCCTGGTGCTGGAAACCGAGCCCCTCAAGTTCCTTGAGGAGCGGCCGGTTGTCCTCCACCTCGGGGTGCTCCGCGCCGTCCTCGTCCCGGGCTATGTACTTCACGTTCGGAGAAATGCGCAGCTCCGCTGCCTTCTTCGAAGCAGCGTGCTTCTTCAAAAGCTCGACGACGGGCCTCACCGCTGCTGCGTCGCTGTAGTCCATCAGTGGTCCCTTGGCGCAGTCTGCCACCTTGTAGCCAACGCGGTTGGAGGTGTAGACGATCTTGCCGGCGGCGATCAAGCTGCCACCGCGGTTGATGCCGAAAAGCTCCACTTCCTGCCCGCGGGCCCTTTGGAACCGGGTAAGTTCCATGGACTGGATGAAACTCCCCTGCGGGTGTCCCTTGGCGAAGGTCTCGAAGTCCGCGTCACTGAGAATCACAAATTCCATGTCTGTTCCAGCCTCGATCGGAGTCAAAGAAAATTACCTCATCTTGTTGGATGTGCGCCCGTTGGTGGCCGGGGCGGGCCTTTTGTCTGCTGGTGTTCTTTAGTAGAACTGGCCGCCGGTACGCATGGTTTCAAGGCGCCGGAACACTTTCTCTCCGCCCTTGAGCCACAGTTTGTACCGGAGTGGGCTCAGGACCAGGTCATAGCAGCCGACGAAATCCGTGACCGTCTTGGTGAAGCTCGTCTTGAATGATCCGAGGCCGTAGAGGGGGTGGCTCTTGTCCTTGATTTTTGCCGCACTTGGAGTGCCGCAGAAATCGTACTCGACACAGCCAAGTTCCTGCATGCGCTGGATCGCGGCCCATTGCGTCAGGTGCGAATCGCCGTACTGTTTCCGGTTCTGGGTGGAGCCGCCGTCCTTATACGTGGCCTTCGACCCGTAGTTGATGACGAACGCGCCCACGCTGGGCTGGCCGTCCTCGTAGACAAAGAAGAAGTGACCCTGGCCGCGACTGCTGAACTCGTTCCAGAACTTCGCGTAGTAGTCGTAGCTGCGCAGTGGCATGGCGCCCTTGGCGTTCACCGTGTTCTGCATGAGGGCGTAGAGCTTCTTGTAGCTTTGCTCACCGGCTTCTTCCTGGAGAACTTCACAGCCTTCGCGCTCGGCCCTGCGGACTGCGTTGCGGGCACGGGACGAGATACTCCGGAGAACCTCATTGCTGGGCTTGCTGGTGTCCAGAATCGCGGTGGAGTCATTGGACTGGATATTGGGGGCCTTCACCAAGCCCGCCGCCTTCAGTTGCGCAATCACCTCAGGTGACTCCACGACGTCGGGCTCTATCTTGATGGTGAAGACGTTCATCTTCTGTTCGCGTGCCAGCCTGGCAACGGCAGTGAGCATCGGTTTGATGTCTTCGACGGCGGCAGCGTCCGGTCCCTTGATGAGGTACCAGAGCCGGCCCAGGACGGGGAACTTCTTCTCCAGCAGCAGGTTGTAGCTGGAGTACTCAGCGGTCTCGACGACGAGCCTGCGGACCAGCCAGCCGTTGCCGTCCTTGACCGCCGCATAGGCATCCGACTGCAGCATATTGCCACCGTTGGGGTTGGCCGTGACGTGCTTGTCCCAGTTATCGATTTCCTCGGCGGTGGCAAAGCGGGCGGTAAATTCTCGCAAGGTGGCCGTGTCCAATCTCAGGGTTCAGTGCAGTGTTCAAAGCGTAGGGCGCATGGGGACATGCAGGATCCAGTCTATCGGGCATGGGTAAATCGCCCGATTCCCGCCGTAGTCCAGGCGTTCGAAGGTTAGTAGCGACATGCATCCATCACTGCACCGTCAAAGCAGGACGCGAGCATAGCCCGCCACAAGGTCCGGGCCCTGGCGTAGGACCCGGCTCATCTTGACACAGGGCCACCTTTGGGGCATTTCGGGGCCAATTTTGACCACAGAGTTTCACAAAATAGCCAAGCTTGGGCATTTTAGAAACGAAAATTAGCACGCAGAGGCCCTTTTCCGGGTTATCTCCAAATGCACCAGAGTCTCTGGTTGACGTAACTTGGGAATCAAACAACTCTGTTCGTAGAATCTCATTCACTGCGAACCAAAATATTCTTATTATTTTGGTTGTCTCAGCGAACCATGGCTGTTACATTGAGCCACTCCACCAGATTTAGACATCAGCTTATTCAACGCAATGATCGGGGATTACGTGCGAATCATGAAGAAAGTACTTCTGGCGGGCGGCTTTGCCACTGGATTGGCGCTCATACCATCCGCGGCCTACGCCGGATACGCTGCCGGCGACCGTGGCGTTTACACGGTGAGCGGGATCCGGTACTGGAACCAAGCGAACATCAACGTCACCGCCGGTAGCGCACTAGGGGAAACGAGAAGCGGCCCCGACACGCACTGCGTGTCTCCAGGCTCCATTGCCATCAGAGGAAAGGTGTTCGAGAGTAGCGCAACCGGCACAGCGGCCGCTTTTAGAGCGGAAAGTGTCGTCTACTACTCATCGGCGACCCTGTGCCCTGGCGACTACAACGGTTACAGCGCCCACTACTACTTCGGCAGCGGATTCAGGTACTTCTACAGCGACGGGGACTCCTGGGCTTGGAATTCGGGAGGTTTCTACGACTGGTACACCACCATC
Source organism: Paenarthrobacter sp. NPDC089988 (assembly GCF_044748465.1). Classification (NCBI taxonomy): domain Bacteria; kingdom Bacillati; phylum Actinomycetota; class Actinomycetes; order Micrococcales; family Micrococcaceae; genus Paenarthrobacter; species Paenarthrobacter sp. NPDC089988. The sequence goes on along the minus strand of NZ_JBIVGD010000011.1, from coordinate 11,744 downwards.
CCAGGCAAGGTCCAGAATCCGTGAGTCGATCATCAGGAGCGAAAATGAAAAACAAGAAATTCAAGCAAAGGGCCATCACGGCACTCTTAGCCGCGGCACTGCTGGGTGGTGCAGGTATTGGCATTGCTCAAGCCACGGCCCAGCCCACTCTGACGACATCTATAGACATCCCGGAACGTACTCAGTTCGAGGGTGACGCCGGTTTTGAAAAGAACAAGGATGGTCAAACATACGGAATTCCAGTTGAAATCAACGGACAGATCGCTGAACCGGATCTTATCCGCGCTTATGCCACTAACGGAAAGCTTGGGTATATGAAGAACAGCGAGCGGAAAGTTGCAACAGGTGACCCTTCGATATTTAAGTCGCCCGAGGAAGCATTGAGGTGGCAGGAAAATAGGGGGGACCTTCCGGTGACTGTACCAATCTACGACATCGACGGAGTCACCGAAATCGGCATCTTCGAGTTCTCAACAGGACAGCCCACAGGCATGGTGAAGTAGAACCGGAGGCCGCGGACGCAAGCATCCCAGGCGCCATGCGCTTGGGATGCTTGTCTGCCTAGACTGAACTTCTGTGATGAGGAAACCCGCCACCGATGCCAAGCAATTCAACGGGCACGAGAACGCTTACTAGAGCTTGATCTGCTCCATGCTCTCCAGTTGTATTGCCTTCGGCGCTTTGCCCAGCTCGCGTTGGCCGCTGGCCAGCCGGTCGCCATTGGTGAGCCGGCTGAGGCTTAGCCCGGTGAGGTCCGCGATTTCACCTATGGGAACCTGGAACGTCCTGAAAGGTCCCAGGGGCGGAGGTTCGCCCTCGAGGAGCCGCTCGGTGATGGCCTTCTTCAACTCCACCCTTCCCAGCAAGGGTGACTGATCCAGGATGAAGCCGGCAGCACCCAGCTTGGCGTCATTGGTCCAGGCAGCGATCTTCCAGAATTTCCTTGGCACCTGAACGCCCCGGTAGGGCGGGTCGTCGTCGAGCAGTACCGGACCAGTAAACACGCTGAGCTTGGCATCGAACGAATCTGCGTGCTCCAGGACGTGGTCCTCAAGCCCTACCCAAAGCTCCTTGCCCTGGTTGAAGTCGTCCACTTGCGGCGCGGCATTGGTGAAGGCGAACGTGTCCTGGTTGGCCTTCTTGGCTGTCGCTTGGTCACCCCACACGGGATCCAGGCGCCGGACCAAGTGGCCTCTGTCAAAGGCGTTGTTCTTGTAGACGTCAGGCCCGGCCTGCTGTTCCTTGGGGACCCGTTCATCGAAATGCCAAGTGCCCTCACGTGCCAACGGGTTCAGCTCACTACCGCTGATGTTGACACCCACGATCGCCGCCAGTTTCCGGGCCGTCCGGAAACGCACGGAGAAATGCGTATAGTCCAACAGAATCGTCGTCGCCGACGGACTGGGCAGCTCTAGGCGTGCCCGCAAGAAATCCCTGTCATATCCCCCGCTCATGGATACAGCATGGCACTAGGCACTGACAGCGAACAGACTCCGCTCAGCGCGAGCCCGATTCGGGGCATCGCTGCGGAACATGCCGTGCGCACGGCACAACCCGCAGCGAGCCCACGAATCGGCGGGACGACCAATCGTAGGTGGCCCCAACGGGTCAGACAGGACCTAGGCCAGGTCCCCACCGTTCTTGGAGGCGTATTCCTCGGCCGAGAGCAGCGGCCCGTCGGACTCGGCGGCGACCTTGAAGAGCCAGCCTTCGCCGTAGGGATCGTTGTTGATGAGGGCGGGATCGGACACTACGGCGTCGTTGATCTCCGTGACCTCACCGGTGACCGGGGAGTACAGGTCCGAGACGGACTTGGTGGACTCAACTTCGCCACAGGTCTCGCCTGCAGTCACGGTGGAACCAACCTCGGGCAGGTCGACATACACGATGTCACCGAGCGCGTCGGTGGCAACCTCGGAGATGCCGACAGACACCGAGTTCCCCTCCCCACGCAAAACCCACTCGTGCTCGTCGGAGTACTGAAGTTCAGGCGCTACTTTGGGCATTCTTTTTCCTAACGTTGTATGGACAAATCTGTGGCTGGGTTGGCCGTGCGACGGGTCGCCTTGCGCCCGTCAGGTCCGGCATCCTCCGCGGGCTCGGTCGCCGGGGCGCCCGCTGGGCGGACGCGAGGCTCCCTTAGACGCCCGCTTCCGGATACCGGCCCCGAAGGGGCTGCCATCTGCGGCTTACTTCTGGCGCTTGTAGAACGGCAGTGCGACCACTTCGAAGGGCTCGGCCTTGCCGCGCAGGTCCACGTCCAGCGCAGTCCCCGGCTCAGCAAGGGCCACGTCGACGTAGGCAAGAACTACGGGGTACCCGAGCGTCGGGCTGGGCTGGCCGGAGGTCACTTCGCCCACCACTACGCCGTCCTTCAGGACCGGGTAGTGCGAACGGCCGGCACGGCGTCCGAGGCCCTTGAGGCCAACGAGCTTGCGGCCAGTGGAGACCCCAGCCCCTGAAGCTTTCAAAGCAGCGAGGGCTTCCTTGCCAACAAAGTCGCCTTCCTTGGACAGTGCCACTACGGGTCCAAGCCCAGCGGCAAAGGGGTTGCCTTCGCGGGAGAGTTCATTGCCGTAGAGGGGCATGCCAGCTTCGAGGCGCAGCGAGTCACGGGAGGCGAGGCCAGCCGGAATCAACTCGCCCTCTTCGGCAACTGCGGAAATGGCCTGCCACAGGGCTGCGGCTGATTCGTTGGGCACAAAGATCTCAAAGCCGTCTTCGCCGGTGTATCCGGTACGTGCCAGGAGCAGGTCCTGGCCGCTGCCGGCTACCAGGAAGGTCACGTCAACCGCGGCGTAGTACTTCAGTTCCGTGACGAGCGCGTGCTGCTCCGCCGGGACCAGGCGCAGGAGAATGGCTTCGGCGAGGGGTCCTTGGACCGCGATGAGCGAGGTCTCGGAGGAGGCGTCTTCCACCACGACGTCGAACCCGGCGGCACGCACCAGGAGCGCCGCAGCAACAACGGGAGCGTTTCCGGCGTTGGGTACCACCAGGAACTTTTCGGGACCGCGGCGGTAGACAATGAGGTCGTCGATGATTCCGCCGTCTTCCTGGCAGATCAGCGAGTACTTGGCCTTACCGTCAGCGATAGCGGACAGCTTGCCCACCAGCGCGTAGTCCAGAAAGGCACCCGCATCCGGACCAGTGACCCAGACTTCGCCCATGTGGGAGAGGTCGAACAGGCCGGCGGACTTCCGCACGGCGTGGTGCTCAGCCAGCTCGGAGGTGTACTTGAGCGGCATCTCCCATCCACCGAAGTCGGTGAACGAGGCGTCGAGCTTCTTGTGCTCTTCGTAGAGGGCCGTGTATTTCCCAGTCATGACCAGTCCTTAGTTCTCGAAGTCTTCGATCGGCGGGCAGGAGCACACCAGGTTGCGGTCGCCCGCAGCACCGTCGATCCGGCCGACAGGCGGGAAGTACTTGTCCTGTTTGAGGTGGTGGACCGGGAAGGCGGCCTGCTCACGCGGGTACGCACGGTCCCAGTCGGAGCTCACGACGGCGGCTGCCGTGTGGGGTGCGCGGCGGAGTGGGGAATCCTGCACGGAGAAGTCCCCGACAGCAACCTGTTCGATCTCGGCCCGGATGGTGATCATGGCTTCGATGAACCGGTCGATCTCCACGAGGTCTTCGGACTCCGTCGGCTCAACCATGAGCGTGCCCGCAACCGGGAACGCAAGGGTGGGGGCGTGGAAGCCGAAGTCGATGAGGCGCTTGGCCACGTCCTCAGCCGTGACGCCGGTCTTCGCGGTCAGCTCGCGGAGGTCCAGGATGCACTCGTGGGCTACAAGTCCGCCTTCACCGGTGTAGAGAACCGGGAAGTGCTCGTTGAGGCGGGAAGCGATGTAGTTCGCAGCCAACAGGGCGGACTTGGTGGCTTCGGTGAGTCCCTGGCCGCCCATGAGCTTCACGTAGGCCCAGGAAATGGGCAGCACGCCGGCGGAGCCAAAGCGCGATGCCGAGATCGGAACGTCATTGCCTTCGGTCCAGGACGTGGCGTCACCGGGCATGAACGGTGCAAGGTGTGCCTTGGCTGCCACGGGGCCTACACCGGGTCCACCACCACCGTGCGGGATGCAGAAGGTCTTGTGCAGGTTCAGGTGGGACACGTCGCCGCCGAACTTACCCGGCTGCGCCAGGCCAACAAGCGCGTTGAGGTTGGCGCCGTCGATGTACACCTGGCCGCCGGCCTCGTGGACCGCGTCGCAGACCTCGCGCACGTCGGCGTCGTACACACCGTGCGTGGACGGGTAGGTGATCATGATGGCCGAGAGCACGTCGCGGTTGGCCTCGATCTTGGCCTTGAGGTCATCGTGGTCGATGGTGCCGTCGGAGGCGGTGGCCACAACCACAACCTTCATGCCAGCCAGCACAGCCGAGGCAGCGTTGGTGCCGTGGGCCGAAGCCGGGATCAGGCAGACATTGCGCTGCTGGTCACCGCGGGAGTGGTGGTAGCCGCGGATCGCGAGCAAGCCGGCCAGCTCACCCTGCGAACCGGCGTTCGGCTGAATGGAGACCTGGTCGTAGCCGGTGATCTCCGTCAGCTGTGCCTCAAGATCCGTGATGAGTTCACGCCAGCCAGCGGTCTGGGAATCCGGAGCGAACGGGTGGATCGAAGCGAACTCCGGCCACGAAATGGCTTCCATCTCAGCCGTAGCGTTGAGCTTCATGGTGCACGAACCCAGCGGGATCATGGTGCGGTCCAGCGCCAGGTCCCGATCGGAGAGCTTGCGGATATAGCGCAGGAGCTGGGTTTCTGAACGGTGCGTGTTGAACACGGGGTGCTGCATGTATTCGCTGGAGCGTTCAATGGAAGCTTCCAGCGCGAAGCCCTCAGCTGACTCAACCACGGAGGCACCGAACACCGCCGCAACCTCGGCGACAATCGCCGTCGTCGTGGTTTCATCAACCGAGATGCCCACCGTGTCAGCGTCGATCGCGCGCAGGTTGATACCGCGCTCTTCAGCGGCAGCCACAAGCGAAGCGGCGCGACCCGGGACACGGACCGTGATGGTGTCGAAGAAGGAACCGTGCAGGACCTCGACGCCGGCAGCCTTCAGGGAGGCGGCCAAGGTGCGGGCGTGGCCGTGGGCGGTTTCCGCGATCGCCTTCAGACCTTCGGGACCGTGATAGACGGCGTACATCGAGGCGACGATCGCCAGGAGTGCCTGTGCGGTGCAGATGTTGGACGTGGCCTTCTCGCGGCGGATGTGCTGCTCACGGGTCTGCAGCGCCAAGCGGTAGGCGGGGACACCGGCGTCGTCCTTTGAAACGCCCACCAGGCGGCCCGGCATGGAACGCTCCAGGCCCTTCTGGACGGCCATGTAGGCGGCGTGCGGGCCGCCGAAGAACAGCGGGACGCCCAGGCGCTGGGCGGAGCCGACGGCGATATCGGCGCCCTGCTCGCCCGGAGGTGTGATGAGCGTGAGGGAGAGAAGGTCGGCGGCGACGGTGACCAGGGCACCGCGCTCCTTTGCCGAAGCGATCACGGCGGAGTGGTCGAACACGCGGCCGGACACGCCGGGCTGCTGGAGGACGACGCCGTTGATGGCACCTTCCGGGAGGCCGTTGGCGAGGTCCGCGACCTCAACGTCAAAGCCAAGCGCCTCGGCGCGGCCCTTGACGATCGCGATGGTCTGCGGGAGGCAGTCGGCGTCGAGGACAGTCTTGCCATCCTGGGCGGCCTTGTTCTTGTTGGCGCGGCGCATCATCAGCACGGCTTCGGCCACGGCGGTGGCTTCGTCCAGCAGCGAGGCGTTGGCGATCGGGAGGCCGACGAGGTCCTGGACCATGGTCTGGAAGTTCAGCAGCGCTTCGAGGCGGCCCTGGGAAATTTCCGGCTGGTAAGGGGTGTACGCGGTGTACCAGGCCGGCGATTCGAGGATGTTGCGGCGGATCACCGGCGGCGTGACGGTGTCGAAGTAGCCCTGCCCGATCATCTGCACTGCCGTCTTGTTCTTGGAGGCGAGCTTGCGCAGTTCCGCGAGGACCTCCACCTCCGAAAGGGCGTTCTGCAGGGTGAGGGCAACGTCCTGGCGGATGTCGTTGGGAACCGCGGTGTCCACGAGGGAATCCACGGAGTCGTAACCGACGGACTTGAGCATGGTGTCAATGTCGGCCTGGCGGCGGGCACCGATATGCCGGTCGACGAAGGTGGTGGAGGCTGAACTAACCGTCACGAAGGAACTCCATTACTTGGGCGGCGTTTGGGTACGCCACAGTGGCTCGGGTTCCTCCCCGCTCTGTATTGGACCTGAGAGTTTCCGCGTGTTGCTGTCCGCACAGCCACCCGCTTGCACCGTCGGTGAGCACAACAATCCGGCCGGACTGCCTGCTGCTTTCCAGAGTTGCCTATCCGCGGCGGTGCATGGGCCTGAGAGATTCCTGGGGAGGATTTGCTCCTACGGCGCCTGCATCTCGTACTGCAGGACTCTCCCGCCGCAGATCAAAGGCTTTATGCAGTTGTAGGCGGCGTGCCAGGGAAGGCACACCACAGTTGTTAATTGTCCTATGCCCGCAGCGCGGCGGCAAATGGAGGATCCGCTACTTCCGCAGGCGGTCCAGGACCGCGAGGAGGACCTCGACGTCGGCCTCCCGCCCGGCGCCGCCGGCTTCCTGCCCGCCCTCGAACATGGCGTTGAAATAGAGTCCGTCTCCCATGTAGCTGATCGCCTTGGCAACGTCCGGGCCCACGTCCTCGGCAAGGACGTCAAGCCACCGTTGTTGAATGGCCGCGAACCGGCGGCGGGTCTCCTCGTGGGCCACTTCGGCCAACCTGGTTGCCGCAACAAAGGCCCTGTCCATGGGGGTTCCGGCCCAGAGCGAGGAGCGGATGAAGTAGGCCGCGGCACCATCGGGCGCCGCCTGCATCTGCTCGGTATCTTCCTCGGCCAAGTCATCCAGGCGCTCCAGCAGGGCACTGATGAGCGACTCCTTGTTGGGGAAGTGATAGAGCAAACCACCCTTTGAGACGCCTGCGCGCCTGGCCACGGCGTCGAGGGTGGCAGCACGCTCCCCTACTTCGATCAGGAGTGCTTCAAAGGCGTCCAGGACGGCGTCCCGGGCTACTGGTTTTCGCGGCATGGATCCATCATTCCCTAAAGCTCGGTCTTGTTCTATTTGAAACTGTACCGTCTGGACGGTACAGTAAAGATCATGTTCTCGCCGTCCTCAACCCACGCTCCCCGTTCCTCTGTGCGCCCGGTTCCGGGCAAGACCGCACCGTGGCGTGACTGGACGGCCCTGGCACTGCTGATGTTCCCGGTGCTCCTGGTGGCCGTCGACAACACCGCGCTCACCTTCGCCCTCCCGGAAATCGCCCGCTCACTGGAAGTCGGCGGCATCCAGCTCCTGTGGATCGTGGACGCCTACCCGCTGGTTCTGGCCGCGCTGTTGGTATCCATGGGCAACTTCGGCGACAGGATCGGACGACGGCGGCTGCTCCTGATCGGCAGCACAGGCTTCGCGGCGGTTTCGGCTGCTACGGCGTTCGCGCCTTCCGCAGAATGGCTGATTGCGGGCCGCGCAGCGCTTGGCGTCTTCGGCGCCATGCTGATGCCCTCCACCCTGTCCCTGATCCGGAACATTTTCACCGACCCCAACCGTCGCCGGCTGGCTATTGCCGTCTGGGCTGCGGGTTTCTCCGGCGGCGCCGCGCTCGGCCCGATCTTCGGCGGCTGGCTCGTGGAGCACTTCTGGTGGGGCGCCGTGTTCCTCGTGGCAGCCTTCCTCCTCCTGCCGCTGCTCGCCTTCGGCCGGATGCTCATCCCTGAGTCCAAGGACGCCAACCCGGGCCGCGTGGACGTACCAAGCATTGTCCTGTCCGTGCTCACCATGGCGCCCTTTGTCTACGGGATCAAAGAACTCGCCGTGCATGGATTCGGAGCATCCGCCGCTGCCTTCATGGTGTTCGGCTTGGTGATGGGTGTGCTGTTCGTGCGCCGGCAGCAGCAACTCTCCAGCCCCATGCTGGATGTCCGCTTGTTCCACAACAAGGTGTTCAGCACGGCCATTGTGGCAAACGTGCTGTCCTTGTTCTCCATGACGGGCTTCATCTACTTCTTCGCCCAGCACCTGCAATTGATCGAAGGGCAGTCACCCATGGAAGCCGGAATCGCCATGATTCCAGCGCTCCTGGCAACGGTGGTGGCCGGTCTCCTGGTGGTCCCGCTGGTGAAGCGGATCCGTCCGGGATTCGTGGTAGCCGGTGGGCTGACGCTCAGCGCCGTGGGCTATTTCGTGGCTATGGCGGGAGACCACGGAACCGGACCAATCTTCCTGCTCTCCGCTTTGACCGTGCTGGCCGTGGGCGTGGGGGCCGCAGAAACCATCTCCAACGACCTCATCCTGGCTTCCGTCCCGGCCGACAAATCCGGCGCGGCTTCGGCCATCTCGGAAACCGGCTACGAGCTGGGATCCCTGCTGGGCACGGCCGTGCTCGGGTCCATCCTCACGGCCTCGTACCAGCACAACCTCGTCATTCCGGACGGCGTATCTTCGGAGGCTGCGGGCAAGTCCGGGGAGACGCTGGCCGGAGCAGTGGACGCCGCCTCGGCACTCCCGGCGCCCCTGTCGGAAGCGTTGACCCAGGCCGCCCGGGTTGCCTTCGAATCGGGTGTCCACATCACTGCGGCGATTGGGCTGGTACTCATGGCAGGAGCGGCAGTGCTTGCCGCCGTCGTACTTCGCCGGGTACCGAAGGCGCAGTAGGCGCGTCCTTCGCGCCGGGGTGCAGGTCTGCAGCCCGGCGCTTTGTCATATCGGTGTAAGCGGATAAATTGAGATTCACAAGATTCACAAGATTCACAAGGATTCACAAGGAGTCCCAATGGAGAACCCGTTTCGCCCTACTGCCGGCGCAACCCCGCCAGATCTTGTGGGCCGGGGCGGCGTCCTTGACGAGTTCGTCTACGGTCTACGTATCGGCTCAGGGGCACCCGGGCTATTGACAATTTTCACCGGCGCAAGAGGCATCGGCAAGACGGTTATGTTGGGCGCAGCCGAGGATCTGGCGATCGAAAATGGCTGGGCTGTGATCTCTGAGACCGCCACCCCCGGTTTCCTCGGGCGTATCGGCGAGGCCATGCGCCGACTAGCCACCGATCTCGGAGATGGCCCCACAGGACGCCGGGTAACGGCCCTCTCCGTTGCCGGATTCTCCGTAACCACCCAACTTGCCCCTGAGGAGCAAGTTGACTGGCGCGCACGGGGCGCTGCACTGCTCCGCCTGTTGGACCAGCGAGGCACGGGCTTGGTCATCACCGTCGATGAGATTCACGCGGCCGATCGGACGGAACTATCCCAGTTGGCCGCCGACGTACAGCATTTCATCCGGGAAGGCCTCCCAATAGGACTCATCTTCGCCGGTCTTCCTGCAGCTGTGTCGGACTTGCTCAACGAGGGCGTAGCGACTTTTCTCCGCAGAGCAGACCGGATTGACCTTCACGCCGCATCCATCGCTGAGGTACAAAAGTCCTTCAGTGAAACTTTCATGGCCGCAGGAAAAGGTCTCCCAGAGGGCCTTGCCGAGACAGCCGCACTGGCGACCGGAGGCTACCCCTTCCTGATCCAACTGGTCGGCTATTACCTATGGCAAGAAGCCGAGAAAGCACCTGCAGGTCTCGATTCCGGGGCCGTGGACCGTGCGATCACGGCTGCTCGTCGCCGAAACGAGCGAGTGGTCATCGAAGCTGCCTTATCAACCACTTCCGAAAGGGACCGTGATTTCCTGCAGGCCATGGCCGAAGATGCCGGACCGTCGTCCACGACCGACATCGGTAAGCGAACCGGACTGCGCCCAAACGCCGTCGGAAACTACCGAACCAGACTTCTGGACGCCGGCCTGATCGAAGCTGCAGGATACGGGGCCGTCGATTTCGCTATTCCCGGCCTGCGTGAATACCTGTCAATTCACAGTTCCCAGTGACCGGAATGATCGAAGCAGCCCGGGCCGCACCAGTGGCCCGGGCTGTTTGCGTTCAGACTGCCTGGTTGAGTGTCGAGCCGAGGCCCAGGGTCCGGGTGATACCGCCGGTGGTCGCCGTGGCCAGGGCGGAAAGGTAGTCGTTCCGGCGTCGAGCGGTGATACGAGACTCCGGTTCGAAGGCCTGCTCGGGGTTGTCGGCATAATGCGCGGCCAGTCCGTCCCGCATCAGGCGGATGCCCTCGGCGCGCTGCTGGGACACGGCAGCGTGGGTGGACCCCAACTCCTCCGCAAGCTCCTTCACGGAGCGGCCGGAAAGGTAGATCTCCTGGATGACGAAGCGCATCTTGTCCGGCAAGGCATCCACGGCCGCGCGAAGGTACTTGATGCGTTCGTCAGCCAGGACGGAGTTCTCCGGGGACGGGGTAACCGAAGCAACCGTGTCCACCACTACCTCATCCAGCGACGTCAAGGTGCGGGCGGCGTCTGCCAGTGCCGCCTCAACGTAACTCCGCTCCACGCCCAGCGCCGATGCCATCTCGGCAACGCTGGGGCCGCGGCCCAAAACACCGGTGAGCGTCTCCTGGATAGCCAGGGTCTCCTTGATGCGCTTCCGGGCGGAGCGCGTGGCCCAGTCCCCCGCGCGCATCTCGTCCGCGAACGCACCTATGATCCGACGGCGTGCGAACGCACCGAACGGGACACCCAAGTCCGGATCAAAGGAATCTGCCGAAGTAATCAGCGCCATGGAACCAACAGAAGCAAAATCGTCGCGCGACAAATGAGATGCGCGCGCACAAAGGTCAGAGACCAGGTAACCAACGAGCGGAAGGTGCTGCAACACCAGCTCGTTGCGCTGTTCGCGATTCAAACTTAAGTCCCCCCATGAGACCGGATTATTGAGTTGCCATAACCTTTGACCGCAAATTCCGGTCGGCGCCTAGAGACCAATCACGGCGACGATGAGGGACTTCGTTTCAGGTACGTGTTCAGAGAACATATCACCTGAAAACGACTCTGCGTGTACGCTCGACACAACAAATTCAAAACCCTGCAGAAACGTTATTTCCACGGGGTAAAAGGGATGGGGGCACCGTGGGGGCGGATGAGCTGTCAGCAACGCTTTGGCGGGAACGAAGACAACTGGATTTCCTGCTTTTCCTGCTTGAAACCCAGCTTCTGCACCTCCGCGCCGGGAGTTGGCATCGGTTGAACATCACCGCGGCCGAGCTGGAAAAAGTCCTCGAAAAGCTTCGTTTTGAATCACTGGCCCGGAGTGTCGAGGCCTCTTCGGCCGCCGCCGAATGGAAGGCACCTGATAAATCGACTCTACCGGCTCTGGTGGCAATTGCGCCCCCGGGCGTTTGGGCGGAGCTATTGGACGAGCATCGTCGAGCAATGATTTCGCTGGTGGAGTCAATTGACGGCGTGGCCAACGCCAATGTTGCGGCCTTGTCCGAAGGCCCTCCCTTTGACGCCCGGCAGGATTCCGACATTGAAGCCCTTGCCCAGCAAGCCAACATCCAACGTGCCTTGGACGCTGTAAAGAGCACCTCGCTTCGATCTTTGCGGGACTTCCTCGGCTTGGATTGAAGCTGCTATGAGAGAGCGTGCGCCTGAACCGGCGGTTAGGTGAGAGAGCATCCGCCGGAAAGGGGGGTTAGGTGAAAGAGCGTCCGGGAAAACGGGCGGTTCGATGAGAGAGCGTCCGCTGGAAAGGGCGGTTAGGTGAGAGTGTCCCTATGTTTTTCGTCAAGCGGTTTTGGGTGTTTGGGCTTGGTAGAGGGTGCCGTCGCGGAGCATGGCGTAGAGGGTGTCGCAG